>CAYWGR010000066.1:14781-27290 GCA_964458015.1 uncultured Planctomycetaceae bacterium | reverse complement strand
CGTTGATTAGCAAACGCTTACACGTGAGTTTTATAAAAACGTTCGGACACTAGTGTCAATCTGGTAAATCCTGTCTCAAAAAAATCTCCGACAATACCTATCCGCGTTCACATGTGTACATCCGCGGTGAAACACACAGCCGTTGCACTGTATCAACTTTGTCCGATTTCCGCATCGGTGCAAAAGTGATGGGGCGGTCGTCGACCATGATTGATACGGAGATGGCCAATCCTCCAGCTTCAACTCGAGTCGCCATGAATAGAACGTATGCTCTGTCAGCCCCTCTCGGCTACAAAACACTCGAACCGGAAGGCTGCTTTCGGTCTAAAGCCGGATTACCGCTTCCCAGAACTTGCGTGTTTCGCCTTGCTTGGCTCGTCCATGCCGCATTTTGCGCGGATGCCGTGGCAATAATGCGGCCTAGACTCCTTTTTTTCGTCGCTCGACGATCCGCCGAGCCGCCGCCAAGGATTGTTCATCGCCGGTTCGGGCGTAGTGATAAAGCAGGCAGAGTGTGACTTCGCTTAGATTCACGCCTTTATCGTGGCCCATCCATTGCTCCTGCCCCAAGCCTGTCCTGGTGTTGCCCGCAACTTCGACTTCCCCATCGTCCTTCACACGGCTTCGTTCCCATTCCACGGCGCGATTGATGGCATTGTCCAGCTTTTTGTCGGGAAAATGAATTGCCCAAATCTGGAGTTTCAATGCTGCCACGGCCTGATAGCTTGAATCGGCTCCGCCCTTTTCTAAAAAAACGCCATCACACGAACGATAGCGCGTCATGGCGGACTCGACAAATCCTTGGCCAATCCGCTTCAACTCCGCATCATTAAGCAAAATGCCCGACAACCCGTAGGCCAACGCATCGAACAGCAATCGGTTGGGTGTTTCAGCATCCTCGCGTTTCAATCGCTCTTGATAACGCGGCTGTGCCAGCCATCGCGCCGCCTGGCCGATTTTAGGCATTAAATGGTCGATGCGCGTCTGGTATTTTGGGCCAAGCTCGCTTTCACGCAAAATCAGCAGGGCCTGGCTCAAATCGGCCAGCCAAAACGCCACGGCCGAAGGGCCGCCGTGCGGTGTGCCTTTGCGGCTGAAACCGCCGTTCTCGGTCTGATAGCGAAACGCTGCATCGATTGCAAGCCAGCCCTGGTCGATGCACGTCGTATCCTTGCGCACGATGGCGCGAATCATGTAGTGCATTGCGCCGCGTTGGAATTCCGGGCTCTTAAACCCATCACGGTTGTAGCCGACCATGCCGTGTTCGTCCGGCCTTGCACCGCCGGTGAAACGCAGCAGATCGCTTGGCATCTTTTCCAACAATGCCAACTCTTGCGCTGTTGACGTTCGCGTCAAAACGAAAAAAACGATGGACACCAAAACGCCAAGGACGATTTGTTGCGCCGAGGGAATGCAGAAATTTGCAATCTTTATCCTGCATGGTGCCATGAACTGTCCCTTCGCTTCTCAGGTTTCACGCACTGTTTCTTGGGTTTGGCATTTTGTATCCCGACTCTCCATTATATGCCGAACTGCGGCCGCCGCCAAAAACAACCATTGCAGAGCCACGGCCGCGCCGACTTCGCGTTGTCCGCCTGCACCCGAACCGTAGGCATGCATTCCGCTCCCCAAGAGGAAGTTTACGCCATACCAGGTAAAAAGCACCGCGGTAGCCCCCAGTACGGCGGCTACAATCATACCGAATTCACCCGCCCAGCCGATATAACGTGCATGAAGGATCAAGATGTAAACCAGAAGTGAAATGAGCGCCCAGACTTCCTTGGGATCCCATCCCCAGAAACGTCCCCAAGCCTTATCGGCCCAAAACGCGCCGAGAATGGTGCCCGTGGCCAACAACAATACCGTGATTTGAATGGCCGCATAGGTAAAGTCCGCCAACGTTGAGCAGATCTCGGGCGGCCGGCGTTGGGTTTTGGTCTCGAAATCTTCTGTCCGATATCGGCCGAAAAGATAATATCCCAAGGCGATGTCGCCCAATATCAACGCAATTGCGGCCGAGGCATAACTGGCCATGATCGTTACCACATGCACGGCCAGCCAAAAATTATCGCGCAGAATCGGCGCGACCGAACCGATGTTGCGGTGCATCACCGTCGCCGGCGCATAATAGGCCAACACCATCGCGGTGAAACCGACAATCGCGCCGGCCAGCGCAAACAGTCGCCGTTGGATGACTTCCGCGATGCCGTTCGATGTTCGCAGAAACAGGGGCTTCAATGCATACCAAACCCCCAAAAGCGATGAATAGATGGCGACAAACACAACCGTCTCGAACATCCCCGTGAGCGGGACCAAGCCGGTAATTACGCCTCGCAGCGTCATGCCGGCCGCCGTAAACAACTGCGCGATGATCAACACGGCTATGCCGAGCCAGAACAACGGCCTTTGCCATCGTCGCACGGCCAAGAGCAAGCAAACCGTTGCCCCGAGGCTGATGGTCCACGACCAGAAAAAAGGATCCAACCGGTTGTAAAACACTTCTGTTTCGGTTACATGCGGGAGGGGATAGGCTGTTAAATCAATTAATTCCTGGTCGCGATGCAGCAGCGGAAGCTTCTGCCGCAACGGCTCGATATTTTCACCCAACTGTCGCGTTGCCTCGGCAAACTGTTTCATGGCCGACGCGAATTTTGCATGCCGATTCGCCAATCCCCGATTGAGATATGCTTTCTTAACTTCGGCCCAAGCCTTGCGCACTTCCTTGATTTTTGCTTTCGGGTAGGCATGTAGCAAATCGTCGGAACCAAAAAGCAACGCTTGATAACTCAACCACGGCGAAGCATCGTCGTCCGGCGTGCGGTTCGCCTCCAAGGCGCCGCTGTTCAATGCCGGTGTCAACCGCAGCGTTTCACCGTTGTCATAAAGCGACAACTGCAATTCTTCGGTCTGTCGTGCAAGATCGGCTGCTAATGCCGCTAGCGGCCGGTCCTCGCTATCGATCAATCGCGCCGATAGCTGTTCGCCTGCCGTTCGGAACGCATGAGCCGCTGCTTCCATTTTTTCGCGTGAAAACTCGCCGCCGTGCGCCCCCGACATCAGCTTCTGCAAAGCTTCGCCCGCCTGGACCATTGCTTGCCGGATCGCATCGTCACGGCTGATGCGATTGGCCGCCTGAAGATTGCCGGCTAGTTTGCGCCATGCCATGGCTGCTGAACTCATCCGGGTATAAAAACGTCGCGGCGTATCTTGGGGATTATTCGGATTGTAGGTCAGCGATCGAAATGCGCCGTAGGCATCGACTAGGTTTTTCAACTTCTTGTCAACGCCTGACAACCGAAACGCCTTCCCTTCCGCTTCGCTGCGTTTCTGAATATCCGCCCAGCGTTGCCCCACTTTAACGCTATTCTCAACTTCGGTCGGCGATGCATAAAATAATCGCCGTCCATCGGCATCGGACAGCGGCAAATCCAGTATCTTGGTTCGCAATTCAGCATCTTGGGCGATGAGAAATGCAACGTTTTCCCATTTCTCGGGCTCTACAAGCCAAGCAAAAAGCAATTCCGAAGCGGCGTATTGGTGCGGTTGTCGTCCAGGCAACTGTAATGTCGGGTTGATATGCCCGCAAATGGATTCAACCGTCTCCCGGGCATAGGTATCTAGAGGAGCGATGCGCCCTTCGACGAGAACCGGCATGTTTTCCCAAGCATTCCAATCCAAATCCGCAACATCCTCACCCCGGCAGGCGCCGGCGAGTGATAAAGCAAGGATTAAAATGAAAATCTTGGATTGGAACATTGATGACAATATCGCGGTAAGAGGTGATCTGCTTAACGCTTGCCCTTTCCAAAAAAATACACCAAAACAATTCCCAGGATGATCATTACGCTGCCTGCGTATTTCACGTAGCGGCCGGGATCGTAGTTCACGCTCAATTGCGAGAGATAAATGATGTCGCGCGTGTGGTCATTCCTGACCAACTGGTCAAACTCCGGTTCGCCGGGTGTCCAAGGGCCTCGAAAGCTCGACTGAAACAGCCGGTAGGTTCGGCCGCTCGAAGGATCCGTGAAATCCGCCGGCGCATTCAAATTGACCGTCACGTCCTCCTCAAGCTTCTCCGGTGGATTGCCGAGATCCAAAATATCGACTCGGCTGGAATAATGCGACGCCATGCCTCCACCTGGGTCGAGCTTTCGCTGGAATTGATGCAAAAAAACCTGGAATCCCAAATCCACTTCATCCTGCCGCAAAGTGACGCATGCGCGACGGCTGCCGCATTCAACGCATTGTTCACGTTGGTCTTCGCCGGGGTCTTCCATCGCGGCAAGCAAATCAAATTCCTTGGATACACCATCAACGGAAAGCCGCACGTGAGGCGAGGGCCTTGGATCTTTCGAGTAATCCAGCACTTCCAAAACAATGCCGTTTTCGTTGTAAACCGTTCCCTGGCTGCGATATGCCAAATGCCACGGAAACCAAGAAAGCTCGTCATATTGATTCCAGCTAAACGGCCCTGGAATAAACGGCACGCAAATTGTCTTGCCGCCGTTTACCTGAAGCTGGAAGTGATAAGAATCTTGATACGCGATATGGGCGGCTCGGCCCTCGTAGATCGGCAACTGAGCCTCAATGCCCAATTGTCGTGTGGCCAAACAGCCGAGGAGCAAAACGAGAATGCCCAAGTGCGTGACGAGAAAACCTGTTTGCCGCCGTCGCCAAGGAAATCGCACAGCCACGGCGCATGCGACATTGAAAGCCAAGAGGGCATTCAACGTTGCAAACCAGCCCGTATCGTAGATGCCAAAATGGGCGGCCGCCGTGCCGTATCGGCTTTCAGCCAATGTGGCCCATGCCAAGAGAATTGCATAAATCGCAATGAGCGCAACCGCCAACTGCATCGAACCCGCCGCAGCCGGCAACGTCAATATCCCTTGCAGCCGAGTTCGCGATTCAGCGGGTCGCCGACGAAAGAATTGCATAAGGACTTACGCCGGCTCACATGCCGTGCCGCGAGGCGACAGCAAGGCGTCAACCTCGCGCCGGATGTGTTCCTCGATCGTGCTTTTCATCAACATCGCAGCCAGCGGCAGTTGGGCAGCCAGTTTGATTTCTTTCGGCTCAACAGCTACCGTGCCGGATACCGCCATTCCCAAAGCTCTGAACCCGAATGAAAAAACGTGCTCTCGCCATTCTTCCTTGTAATCGCTCACGCGATCCTGATGTTCCGCCTTGGCGGACGCGAATTTCGCCTTCAAACGGCGCAGCGCCTCATCCTGCCCCAAAACGTGCGGAATATCAATGTAAAGTTTTGGCATGGCGATTTTCGCGGCTAGCAGCTAGTTAATGCGGATAACTGACCCATCGTAAGCGATTATGCATCCGATCGGCAGCGGCTTCGCGCCGGCTGCCGGCCGCGATCCGCCCATTTCTACTTGATCTTCGCTTTCAGTTTATTCAACAATTGAATGCCGCGGCCGATTTCTTCTTTCTGACGTTCGGGCTCTTGCGGAATTTCCCGCTCGATCGTCAACGGGCCCTTATAGCCGATATCATCCAGGGCGAGCAGGAAGTGCTCGATGTTGACATCGCCTTCGCCCAAGGGCATTTCGGTGCCCCATTCACGGCCCGGCTTGTCGGCCCACTTGGCGTCCTTGCAGTGGACGCTGCGGACATAGCGGCCGACTTGGCGCAACGCTTCGATTGGCTCGCCCGATCCGTAAAGGATCATATTGGCCGGATCGAAGTTGATGAATAGATTTCCGCGATTGATCTTCGTGATGAATGCCAAAAGCGTGTCGGCTTCTTCCTGACCTGTTTCCAGATGGAGATTTTGTCCGTTTGCCTTGCAATAATCGCATAATTGCTGGGTGACGGTCACAACTTCGCCGTACAGGGGGTCGGTCGGTTTGTTGGGCACGAAGCCAAGATGCAAACCGACTGCCGGCGCTCCCAGCAATTTAGCGAAGTCGGAAATTTCCTTCATCTCTTGCAACCGCTCTTCGCGCGTCGCTTTCGGAACCAAGCCAACCGTGCGAACCACGGCGGGAATGTTGGCGTAGCTTTCGCCTTCAAAACCGCCGAAAACCACCGTGATCGTGATTCCCAGTTCTTTCAACTTGGCCAGGAACTTCTCGGCATGTTCCGGGGTTCGCGTCGATTTATGCGGGGCATGAACCTGGATGGTTGGAACGCCGAGTTCGTGAGCTACCTCTAACTTCACGCCCAAGCCGGCGTCGATGCTGGCGAACACCCCCAGAGGCCACTTTTCCATCGCTGATTCTCCTTTATCCTCAACTATGAAAAGACTATGGAATAGATGTCATGCTCGCGATTGTCGTGGCATGCCGTGTCTTGCTTATGTTATATACCTACTTTATCGAATGTAAAGCGGTTCTCAATACTCAATTTCTATTTATAACGCGAAATATCCGGCTTCTCGTCTTCCGGCGTTTCATCGCTATGGATGTCGAACCACGATTCCTTGAACTCCATCCGCCTGCTTTCGCGGGCGGCTTTGTTCGTCACCAACGCAATGATCGCATCGGCCATCGCCACCTTCGGATGGCAACGCGGTTGATTCTCTGGTGCGCGATTCCGAATGCACCAGGCCCAATGTTCCAACTCTTCGGTATAGCCGCGTTCGGCAGGCAAAGCCCCCAAGGTGCCGATGGCGGCCGACTCAGGATCGCCCTCGTCTTTGATCTGCAAAACCGCCAGATCCTTGGCCTTGCCCGGCACTACGACCGTCTTGCTGCTTGTTTCGTGGGTTTTATACAGCATGGCGTCCTTCTCGGTTTCCAAGACAAGCGTGCCCTGGGTGCCGAAGACGGTTTCGCCGTATCCGCCGAAACCGTTGCCGTTGATCGACGCATACTGTACGCCGATTTTTTTCCTCGCCTTGTTCGGATCCTTGGGATCGTAGTCCGGCGATGGAAACTCGATGACGCAATAAACATGGTCTTCCACATCCCGGTCGGGCGGGAACAGCGGACGGTTGCCCGCCGCCGCGACATTCAACGGATGCGGCTTCTCGGCCTTCGGATTGTGGGCCTTGTGCATTGCGTGGATGAAGATGCCCGCCGCGTCAAGCTGATGGCTGCCTAATTCGGCCATAAGCCCTGCGCCTGTCCGATCCCATAAACGCCAACGCAGCAATTCCTCGAACGCCGGCCGGCGATAAACCACCTTGCCCGAATCGTCCTTCACGTCCAAATCCACATAGCCGAACTTCTTTGCATCCACGACGGCGTCTTCAAGCTGGGCACGGGCCTGAGCCACTTTCTTTTCCCAATCGGCAACCGACTTGCTGTTGCCGGCCTTGGCTTGTTCCAAGGCGGTCATGTATTTCTTCAGTTTCTCATCCAAAACGTTCGCCTGTGGATCGTCAGGCTTTACGGTTTTAGGCATCGGCATTTGCCAGCTATCGTTGCCCGGCAAATTTCCGCGATGCCATTGGGCGCGAATGCTGTGCAAATCGCCCATTACGCCGCGACGAATCAAATCGACCGCGGCATCATACAGAATATTGTAATGACGCTGATGCCCCGTGGCCAAAAGCAGGTTCGTCTGCTCGGAAACGCGAGCCATTTCCTTGCATTCGCGAACCGTGTGGCCCATCAGTTTCTCGGTCAACACATGCAGACCGGCTTTCATGGCGGCGATGGCCACGGGTGCATGTAAATGCAACGGCAGTGCAATCACGATGGCTTCGATGCCGTCCGCCTTGGCGTTGGCGATCAAATCCTGGTAGGGACCGTAAACCTTGACGTTCTTCTTTGCCTCGTCTTCGGTCTTCCAGCCATAAACGGACATCAAGCCGGGCCGCGCCGCATGGGCAGCATCGCTCGATAAATCGCCGTTGAAGGCTCGCCATACGTTGTACGGGCGGATATCGGCAATTGCTTTGACCGCAATATATTTCGGATTGATCGCGCCCAACAGCACGCTGCCCTCGTCGCCCGTGCCGATCACACCGACGCGAACGGGCTCGGCTACCGAGTCGCCGTAGCCGAAATACATCGATCCCAGACCGTTGCCGGATGCAACTTCGGCCTTGATCGATTTCTTGAGCAAGTCGCGACGCGTGGCTTTGCTGCCGATCGCGGCATGGAAATTTTCCTTGCCGACCGCTTTTTCTTCGGGGCTCAAAAACATCGGATTGATTCTCTCGGTATGTTAGGCTTTCGACTTGACGCTCGGCGGAATCCCCTCGGGCGTTTCATCGCTATCAATGTCAAACCACTCTTTCTTGAACTCGATGCGGTCGCCCTTGCGAGCGGCCATGTTCGTCGTCAGCGCGATAATCGCATCGCCCATTGCAACCTTTGGCCCGCAATGCGGCTGATTCTCGGGCGAAGGATTGCGGATGCACCAGGCCCAATGCTCCAATTCCTCGGTATAACCGCGGCTGACTTTCGGTCCGCCGCCGGCGCTCTTCGCGGCTGCAGCCGGGGCGCCACTGGCCTGGGTGTCGAGCGTCGGACCGCCCGATCCGCCGGACGCTTTCACGCTGCTGGGCGAGGCAGGGCCCTGGATGATCGACATGTCCTGCTCTTTTTCGAGGATCAACGTGCCCTTGGTGCCGTAGACGATCTCGCCGTAGCCGCCGAAACCGTTGCCGTTGATCGAAGAATACTGTACGCCGATCTTCTTGCGGCAGGCAAATTTATCCTTCGCGTTGTAACCGGGTGCCGGGAACTCGATGATGCAGTAAACATGGTCTTCGCAATCCCGATCCGGCGGGAACAACGGCCGGTTGCCCGCCGCCGCCACGCTCAACGGCATCTGCTTTTCGCCGCCATGAACGGCCGCCACGAAAATGCTTGCCGCGTCCAACTGATGGCTGCCCAGTTCGGCCATGAGACCGGCGGCCGTGCGATCCCAGAGACGCCATCGGATCAACTCTTCGATGGCCGGCCGGTCGTAAAGAACCTTGCCCTGGGGATCTTTCACCTGCAAATTCTTGTAGCCGAATTTCTCGGCCAATTTGGTCTTCGGGTCGGACAAAATTTCATCGGCAATCTGGGCCTCGACCTGGGCAAGTCGGGTGCGCCAAACGTCGATCGCCGTGCCCGTGGCCGAATTCAAAGCCTTTTGATATTCCTTGCGTTTGTTGTCCAACTCGCGAGCCAAGCGATCTTCCGGCTTTGCTTTCGAGGGCATCGGCTGCTGCCAGCTATCTTTGCCCGGCATGTTGCCGCGATACCATTGGGCGCGGATGTAGTGCAAATCGCCCAGCAATCCGCGACGAATCGAATCTACCGCATTGGCGTAAAGAACGTTGTAATGACGTTGGTGGCCGGTGGCCAAAATCCGCCCGGTTTGCTTGGCCACGCGCCCCATGTCCTTGCACTCATGGACCGTGTGGGCCATCAACTTCTCGGTGATGACGTGCAGCCCGGCATTCATGGCGGCAATTGCGGCCGGAGCATGGAGATGCAAAGGCAATGCAATGATGATGCCTTCCAGGCCGTCGTTTTTCGCCTGTTTGATCAGTTCTTCATAGCCGCCGTTTTCGTGGCCGTAAACCTTGACGTGTCGCCGGCCTTCCTCTTCGGTCTTCCAACCGTACTTGGTCAGCAAACCCGGCCGGGCAGCCAACGCCGCATCGCTCGAATGATCGCCGTGGAACGCCCGCCATACGTTGTAGGGGCGAATGTCGGCGATGGATTTCACTTCAATGAAGGACGGATTGATCGCGCCGAGAAGCACGCTGCCTTCATCGCCCGTTCCTACTACACCGACCCGCAGCGGCGATCCGACGGCCTTTTCGTAGCCGAAATAAAACGCGCCCAGCCCGCCGCCGACCACCGCGCCGGTAGCCACGGTTCCCTTGATGAAATCGCGTCGCGAAACGCCGTTGTCGCCGGCTGCATAATTTGGAATTGAGTTCATACGGGTCTCGATTAAGCTCTCGATTCATTCCATCCATCTCGTTCCGAAGCTCCGGCTTTGGAACGCACATTATGCCAAAGTCCGTTTGGCACACCCTGGAATTACGATTTTTTACATCTCTTCGCAAGGAACGGGTTGATGATCCAGCTATAGAGGAAGAAATCCAAACCGCCCCAGCGCCCGGCCGAGGTGGCCGAGATCACCAACAACGACATCATTTCGACAAAATCCTTGTTGACCAACAGGGCATGTCCCACCACGGGCGGATCCGCGGGATAAATGCCCGGAAATGCCGGCTGTGTCATCACCACGAAACACATGAACCCCGCACCGCCCAAAGCCGCCAGCGGCGTAAAGAACCCCAACATCAGGCAGATGCCGATGGCCGTCAAACCCCAGGTTACGGCGAAGTTGATTTGGTCCAGGCGGTCCCACGCGAAGATATTCCAGGTGCGCGGAACACGGCCCTTTTCTCGCTGCTTGGCATCCAAAAGAGCATAGAGGCTGTTCGTAAACGCCTTCTCTTGTCCTTCAACGTCCTTGATCCACTTGTCGGCCTCTTTGCGCAGTTCCATCATGCGGTCCCAATGACGCTGCTTTTGGAACGGGGCCGTTTGATAGCGCTCCTTGTCGTTGTCGAAACGATCGAGCGAGCCGAAATAGGCGGCGATACCGTCCAGATTCTCGGCAAAGTAGTTTTTCAGCTTTTTATGGAAGCTTTTATAGACGTCTTCCGCCTTGGATTCCAATTTGGCGTAGTCGTTCTTCGTCGCTTCGTCCACACTGCCCGCCGGACGATAATAATCCACGAAATCCTGCCGGATGCCGTTCCATCGAGCGGCAAAGGCGTCGGAATTGATCGACTTTTTGCCTTTTGCGTCCGTCTCGATCTGGAGTCGTTCACGGCCGTCGATATCGGGGAGCATCGCATAGAACAATGGCGAGATGGGGCCCTTGGCCTGCGTCAAAAACGGCGCGGCCGAAAATTCGTCATGATGCTTGACCTTCCACGCGCCTTCGTAGAGGAAGTGGAAACCCAAAGCCAGCCGCAAACCCACCAAGGCGATTACGGCTAACGCGCCAATTTGAAACCGTTGACTGCTCAGGGGAGTTCTCCTTCGCATAAATGCCGAAAACCTGCGCCTCGTATGTTTGCGCGGCTCGGACTGTCGTTGAATTGCGGTCGTGGGCGGGGAAGCATTCGTCTGTGCAACCGACCGCACACTCGGGGGATGTCACCGAATACCTTTCAGACCTTTGATTATAATCCCGCCTATCCCAATTTGCTAGAGGGGCATTTGGAGGGTATTAGAAATCCATCATCGGTTATTGACGCCCGTTCTCAATTCCCGGAATGTGCATAAATTGTCCAATCATCTTGCACCCAACCGCTTTCGGCCGTACATTCCTTAAATTGCGGGCGGTCACCCTCCCCGCTATACATGGTATATTGGTCGCTAACCTCGAAAATTATCAAAGTCATGCCTCCGAAAATCGTCCTCTGCTACCCCGTCGAGCCCAAACATATCCAGCAAATCGCGGATGCTATGCCCCAGGCGGACATCATCGACGCAGGCCAGGAGCGAATCGCCAAGGAACTGTTTCAAGCGGATATCTTCTGCGGACACGCCAAGGTGCCGGTCGATTGGGACGCCGTCGTTCGGCAGGGACGGCTCCAATGGATCCAATCCTCGGCGGCGGGCATGGACCATTGCCTTGTGCCCTCGGTGATCGAATCCGACATCACCGTCACCAGCGCCTCCGGCGTGTTGGCCGATCAGGTCGCCGAACATACGATCGCCCTTATGACCGGTTGGTGTCGCAGTCTGCCCCAGTTCTTCCTGGCGAAGCAGAAAAAGGAATTCGTCCGACTTCCAACGCACGACCTTACCCGCCGCACGGTGGGTATCATCGGCCTCGGAGGGAATGGCCGTCGCTTGGCCCAAATGCTTGAACCTTTTGAGGTCCGAATTCTGGCCACCGATCTCTATCCGGTCGATAAGCCGGCATGTGTCGAAGAACTTTGGCCAGCCGACCGGCTCGACGATCTGCTGCCCATAGTAGACTTCCTCATTCTGTGTCTTCCGCTGAATGATTCCACCAAATATCTCTTCAATGCGGAACGCTTGGCCAAGATGAAACCCGGTTCGCTGTTGGTCAACGTTGCCCGGGGGGCGATCGTCAACACCGAGGACCTGGTAGAGGCCCTTCAAAACGGCCGCCTTGCCGGTGCGGTGATGGACGTGACCGACCCCGAACCGTTGCCGGTCGAAAGCCCCTTGTGGGATTTGCCGAACGTGATTATCACACCGCACGTTGGAGGGCAAAGCAGTTGGCGCATCGACAACATGACCAAGCTGTTTTGCCGCAATTTGCGCCGCTGGCAAGCCGGTCTGCCGCTGATCAATTTTCTATCCGACAAGCAACTCGGATTCCCCATCCACGGCGGCGGTTATCCGCTTTGGGGTGAACCTTGCGAACCCTAGAGATGTGGGATTAACCTCTTTTTTTCACGGCGTCCCGTCGTTGTTTCAGTTCACGCCATGTGGTCAAGATGATTTTTTGTTCTTGGATGGCTTGTTTTACCTCGGGATCCAGCATGGCTTCAAGCTCGGCCAATCGCATCGGCCCCGTGCCCGAGATGAACTTGATCGTAT
>CAYWGR010000066.1:0-14771 GCA_964458015.1 uncultured Planctomycetaceae bacterium | reverse complement strand
GCCGGGTGCAATGGACGATGAATTGCGTGAGCCCGGGCTTCATGGCGCGCAAAAATTCGAGGATCTGCTGCTTTTTTTCCTCCGGTTTGCGAACGCCGGCGCCGGTATGGAGGTCGTCGAGCACCGGTAGTCCAGCCTCCCAAACTTTCTGACCATAGCTTCTGGCTAGTTGTTGCAGCGGAAACGGAACCGACGATGCCTTTCCGGCGATGAATTGCATGTGTCCCGCCGGCAACATAACGGGTATTCCTGTTTCCATGCCGATCTTCATATACCGTTCGAAAAAGGCGGGCGTAACGAATACCGTGCCCATGTGCGAATCCAGATGCGTGGGCTTAATTCCCATTTTTTCACATCGCGCCAATTGTGCGCGAATTTCGGCCTCGGCCTCGTCGGCCTTGGCCAATGTTGCTGCCTGCAACACGTTCGACCATAAGCAACCGTCCACATCGGCCAGGCTGGGCACAAGTTTCACGCCCGCCACTGGCCCCCAGCGATAGTTTTTCCACTCCGAGGTCAGCGTGACATGTACGCCTGCGTCCACCGTGGGATGCTCCTTCACATACCGGGCGATTTCGGTTGCCCAGGAACACGGGAACATGATGCTGGTCGATGTGGCGACGCCACGTTCCAACGCCTCGATAACGCCCGCGTTCGAATCGTGCGACATTCCGGCATCGTCGATATGAAAAATCACCACTTTGGCCCCTGCCGGCCACCCTAGCCTTTCAGCATAGGTTTTTTCATCGCCGAAAGCTTTTTGTGCAAATGCGGCGATACAGGTCGCGACAAGTAAAACAGAAATAAAACATTGCCGGATGGTTGTTTTCATGGTTTTCAAGCTAGCAAAATGGTTGGGGAGCGTCAACAAACCTAGACGCTTGCTTCCCCCGCTATTCACCTCTACAATGAACTAGTACACCAACCTCTCGACCCTAGTTACACGCCAGCCGTCGAGATTTTGCACCCCGCCAGCGAATAGGATCCCGCCATGTTCACCGCATCGTCTCGGTTATTTTCGTTTTCTCTCGCTGCTATCCTGCTAACCGGCATCTGTCCGGCGGCAACCTATCACGTATCGAATCAAGGTTCGGACCAAAATGACGGTCTATCGCCGGAAAAGGCCTGGTCAACGCTAGCTCGCGTCAACGCCGCACCCTTGCAATCGGGCGACCGCGTACTCTTCCGCCGCAACGACGTTTGGCGAGGCCAATTGATCCCTCGCAGCGGCAACGAGCATGGGGCCATCACATACTCCGCCTATGGTGAAGGGGCAAAGCCCTTGTTCCTGGGGTCTGTTGCGAAAAACAACACGGCCGATTGGACGTCGGCCGGCCCCGGTTTCTGGATTGCCGGCGATCTTAAGGCCGACGTAGGCAACATCATTTTCGGCAATGAAACTTCCTGCGGCGTTAAAAAATGGTACGAGGCCGAACTCAAGCAAGACGGCGACTACTGGTACGACGAATCCCATCATGCGGTCAAGCTACGAATGGCCGAAAATCCCGCCAAACGCTATTCCCGCATTGAATGCGCGATCGACGTGCATATTATCAATGAAACGAACTGTTGTTTCGTTACCTACGAGAATCTAGCGATGAAATATGGCGCCGCCCACGGGATCGGCGGCGGCAACACGCATCACATTATCGTGCGTGACTGCGATATCGGTTTCATTGGAGGCGGCGTGCTGAAAGGCTACGGCAACGGCATGGTCCGTTTCGGCAACGGGATCGAATTTTGGGCCGCCGCTCACGATAACCTTGTTGAGCGTTGCCGTCTTTGGGAGATCTATGATGCCGCACTCACAAACCAAAGCACCGGCCCCAATACCCCGCATACCAACATTACGTATCGCAACAATGTGATATGGAATTCCGAGTATTCCTTCGAGTATTGGAATCGGCCCGAGGTCTCGGAGACCAACAACGTGTATTTCCTCAACAATACTTGTGTAAACGCCGGGTTCGGCTGGGGCCATGCCCAGCGTCCCGATCCCAGCGGTCGGCACCTTTGTTTCTACAATAGTCCCGCCCGGGCGAAAAACATCGTCATCTGCAACAATATCTTCGACGGCGCCAAAGGCCCCGCCTTCTATGCCCCGAACTGGTCAAAGGAAAAAATTGAAGCCTTGATGATCGACGGCAATTGCTGGCGTCAAGCGGAAGGTATTATGATCGACCTCAAGAATGCCAAATATCTCATGGCCGACTTCGCGAAATATCAAGCGGATTGGAAGATGGAGCCTCGGTCCTTTTGCGCGGCGGCCGGTTTTGTCGATCCTGCGAAATTAGATTTTCATCTGGCCCCCAATTCGCCGTGCATCGACGCTGGAGGACCCGTCGGCATCCAACGCGACTTCGACGGCATTGCCATTCCCCAGGGAAAAGCTCCTGACCTTGGCGCGTTCGAGTTCAAGAAGAACTAGATTACAACACCGGCCGCACCTTTGCCTCGCGTCGCCGGGTCTGTCGGAATTCGCTCGGGGTTGTTCCCAAGTGCCGGCAAAACAGACGGGTAAAAGCACTCTGATCGTAAAAACCCAAATCCAGAGCGATACGCCCGATCGAATCGCTGCTGTCGCGCAATCGCCGACATGCTTCGTCCAGTCGGGCACGTGTGATGAAATCGGTGGGGCTCATGCCTGTCGCATTCCGAAACCGTCGTTCGATCTGCCGGCACGATACGCCCGCGATCACGGCCAACTGCGACACATGGATCGATTCCGCCAGATGGGCATAAATATACTCGACGACGTCGCTTAGTTCTCCGCCCAAGACGGGCAACTGTCGCACGCCTGAGTATTGCTGAATCGTCAGGATCAGCCCGATAATTTCTCCGTTTTCGTCGCGTAAGGGCAACTTGTTGGTAACGCTCCAATCGAGCATCCCGCGATCGTTCAGGGCAAGTTCGATCAACCCGATTAGGGGCTTGCCCGTTTGCATCACCTCTTCGTCGTCGCGGCGATACATTTTAACTAACCGCGGAGGGCTGATCACCAGATCGTCGATGCCGATCATCTCGCTGCCGTCTTTGAATCCGCATCGCCGAGCCAGGGTATCGCTAACCCAAACGAAACGGCCGGCCTTATCCTTCACCACCACGCACGTGTTTCCAAGATGGTTCAAGGCGTTTTGGAAATGGCTCTCCGGCCCGATGCGCCGAATGAAATCATTCTGGAATTGACGCGCATCGAAAGGCGTTTCTTTCGTTTTCGTCGATCGTTTTCCGGCCAATGGTGTCGCCCTTTTACAAAAAGATGCCGAAATCAACCAAGACGTATAGCGAAAAAACTTGTAAAGTGCAGAAGTTATGGTTATACTAACAAGCCCCATGATACCATACTGTTCGGGGCAAAGAAATTCCCTCCCCCCCCGCAAACCTTGCTTGCCAGGAGATTGCTTTTTATGGCTACCTCGACGACCAGACGTGAGTTTCTTGGGATAACCGCCTCCGCAGCCGCCGCCGGCTGGGCCGGCGCAAGCCTATTCGCCACCGGCGTTTCCGCGGCTCCAGGCCCGAATGACACGATTAACCTCGGCGTGATCGGCTGCGGCGGAAGATGCGAGGAAATCTTGCCCCAGTTCATGAAACTGCCCGGCCTCCGGGTTGTGGCCGTCTGCGACGTCCATTCCGGACGCCTTGCCAAAATGCGGGCAACGGCCGGCGGTGATAAGGTCAAAACCTACCACGATTACCGTAAGCTTCTCGAAGATAAAGACGTCAACGCAGTGCTTGTGGCCACGAACGCCCATTGGCATGTCCTCTGCTGCATCCACGCTTGCCAGGCCGGCAAGGATGTTTACCTTGAAAAACCCGCCAGCAACTTTATCGGTGAGGGGCGTTTCGCCATTGAAGCCTCGAAGAAGTACGACCGCATCGTACAAATCGGCACGCAACAACACAGCCGCGAACACTATAAAAAAGCCGTCGAGATCATCCAGTCGGGCAAACTCGGCGCTATTTCGGAAGTGAAGGTTTGGGACTTCGACAACTGGGCGCCCGGCCGCGGTTCGCCGGCCGACTGCGATCCGCCCAAGGAACTCGATTGGGATTTCTACATCGGCCCTTCACCGATGATGCCCTACAATCCCAATTGCTATTGGAACTACGGCTACGATTGGTTCAAGCCCTCCGGCGCCGGCCATCAAGTCGCCTGGGGCGTCCACCATTTCGACATCGTTCAATGGGCCATGGGCGTTCAATGGCCCAAGGCCGTCTGCGCCGGCGGCGGCAAGTATGCCTTCCCCGACGATAACCGCCAATGGCCCGACACATTCTCGGGCATTGTCGAATACGGTCCTGGTCCCGTGGCCAAAAACGGTTTCCTGCTTCAATACTCGATGCGAATCGGCTGCCGCCGCGAGCAGCGATCTCACTCCAAGTGCTTCTACGGAACCGACGGCATTCTGTGGATCGACCGCAGCCGTTTCACCATCGTCGGCGAAACGCCCCGCGACGGCAAAAAGGCCGTTCCAGACGTGGAAGTGGTGGCCTCGGACGACGAATACCATCACTTGCAGGTCTTCTTGGATAACGTCCGAAATCACAAAAAGCCGATTGCCGACGTCGAATGCGGTCATCGCGCAACCAACGTTGGCCACTTGATGAACGTCGCCTATGAAGTCGGCCACAAGATTCGTTGGGATGGCGAAAAAGAACTCGTCGTCGACGATGACGCAGCGAACGCCCTCGTACATCGCAAATATCGCGCACCCTGGAAATTGGAGGTTTAATTGAACATGATCGAAAAATTGTTCCATCGCTCGTGCCTTGCGGCGTTTGTCGCCGGGGCCATTTGTTTCGCAACCTGCGCAGCGCAGGCCCAAGCACAGGGCCTCAAGTTTTCGAAACGTTGTCTGATGTTCGATCTGAATGAAGGTTGTGCCATTGCCGACGTAAATAAGGACGGCAAGCTGGATGTCATCGCCGGCACCCACTGGTATGCCGCTCCCGATTTCATTCCCCGGCCGGTACGCGATATTCCCGTGTTCGGCGGCGACTATTTAGCCAACAACGGCGATCAAGCCTACGACGTTGACGGCGACGGCTGGGTCGATGTGATCGCGGTCGGTTGGATGGAAAAGGAAATCTGTTGGTACAAGAACCCCGGCGCCGACGGACTCCGCAAGGGCTATCCCTGGGCGCGGTTCGTGCTGGGACCGGCCCACGGCTGCAACGAGGCGATGGACCTCCGCGATTTCGATGGCGACGGCAAGCCCGAGATCATCATGAACTCCTGGGACAAGCCTGCCCCGCTGGTCATCTACAAGCTCGTCAAAGGTTGCGACGGCAAGCCGGCCGCCCAACCGTTTGAGATCGGCAAACAAGGCAGCGGCCACGGTTATGCTTTTGGCGATGTCAATGGCGACGGTCGCGAAGATATCCTTTGCGGCAGCGGTTGGTACGAACGTCCCGAAGGCGACATTTTCGGCAAACCCTGGAAACTGCACACGGAAACGGCCATCGATCATCTTTGCTGTCCAGCCATTGTTACCAAGCTGACCGATAGCGGCCGCAATGATATGCTCTGGGGAAAAGGCCACGAGTTCGGCATCTACTGGTGGGAACAAGGCCAACCCAAGGCCGACGGCACAATTACCTGGACCGAACACCTCGTCGACAAATCCTGGTCGCAATCGCACTACATGCTTTGGACCGACATCGACGGGGATAACCAGCCGGAGTTGATCACCGGCAAGCGGGTGCGTGCCCACGTCGAAGGTGATCCGGGCGTCAACGAGCCGGCATGCCTTTACTACTACAAATGGGATAAAGCCGCGAGGAAATTCACCCGCTACACCATCGCCGGTCCCGGCGAAGGCGTCGGCGGCGGAATGCAAATTCGCGCAGCCGATCTCAACGGCGACGGCCGCCCCGATATCGTCGTAGCCGGCAAATCCGGCACCTGGATCCTCACGAACGAAGGGCCCGCGAAATAGGCCGTTCCAAATTGGTGTGATAAACAAAAACCGCCCCTCTCTGCCTATCGGAGAGGGGCGGTTTTTTTATAGGGGATCAAAAATCTGTGGATGGATTAAAGGAATTGATACCGACCCGGCATGGCCACTTCGGGCGTCGGATACGGTCCAAACTCGTATTTCTCGGGGCCTAATCGTTTATCCGATTTCATCGCAACGTCCCATTCCACGGCCTTGCCGCTATAGGTCGCTTCGCGGCCGATGACGGCCGTCATCGTCGATTCCGCGACATTTCGAGCTTCGTTCAGCGGCTGTCCCCCTCGGATGCTGGCGATCAAATCCAGATGTTCCTGGGTATAAGGGTTCACATCGCCGCCCTTGAAATGCCACGCTGAACCCGTCTTCGGTTTGATAAAGCTATGGCAATTACTCGTGCCTTTGGTGCCCACAACGGCCTCTTCAACCTTGCCGTCGCAACCGTTGATCTGCCGAGCTTGGCTGAACATCCGCACGCCGTTGGGATATTCGAACTCGACGGCAAAGTGGTCGTAAACATTGCCAAATCGCTTATCGGTGCGCACCTGACGCCCGCCAATGCCCGAAACGGCTTTGACCGGATGCGAACCCAACACCCAATTCATGATATCCAGGTTGTGAACATGCTGTTCGGCATAATGATCGCCGGAAAGCCATGTGAAATAGTTCCAGTTCCGTAGCTGCCATTCCAGATCGGTCCATTCGGGCTTGCGATCGATGACCCAAATTTCGCCGCCGTTCCAATAACACCGGGCAGTGTGAATATCGCCGATCGCGCCGTCTTGTATCCGTTTAATTGCCTCTTGATAGCTCTTCAGGTGCCGCCTTTGCGTGCCTGCGACGATCCCCAATTGCTTCTGCTTGGCCAATTCGCCCGCCTCGATCACCATTTTCACGCCGGGCACGTCCACGGCCACGGGCTTCTCCATGAAAACGTGCTTGCCTGCCTCGATGGCGGCCTTCAAGTGCATCGGCCGGAAATGCGGGGGTGTGGCCAAAACCACATACGTTACATCCGACACGGCCAACAGTTTTTGGTAAGCGTCAAAACCGGTGAAACGCGACTCTTGCGGAATTTTGATGCCCAACTTGGCTAATTGCTCGGCACAATGCGTCAGCCGATCCTCGAACAAATCCGCCAAAGCAACCACCTTGATATCTTTTCGCTCAAAACCCGTTCCCTCGGCCACGTCTTCCGTATGGTAGCCCGAAGAGGGATAAATCACCTTGGTTGCGGCACCCAAGGCATCCAGCACCGCGCCCGTGCCGCGTCCCCCGCATCCTATGAGCCCGATTTTCACCTCAAAATCCTTGCCGGCCGCATGAACGGAGCGAGCCAATGGAAATGCCGCGGCCGCTGCACTGCCGGCAATAACAAGCGAAGAATTCCGTAAAAAACGACGCCGAGATACGTTCGTCGAGCCCTGATTGCCTGCTTCGGACATAGCAAATTGCTCCGGTCAGAGTGAGATAGGGTGGGAAATGCAGTTTTTAGCTGCATCGTAGGCGATTATCTAATTCGGCAGGAGTGAAGTCAATAGAATGGCGAATTATCCCAGAGCCAATCAATTGTTGAATTTGGGAAAAGCGTAGGGCGGGTCAAGCGAAGCGACGGCCCGCCATTTTGCGAAGAATTCAAGGCGGGCCATCGCTTCGCTCGACCCGCCCTACTGAAAACCGATCGGCCCTCCGAATTATCCCAATCCGTGCTTTGCCAGCTTGTCGCGGAACGTTGATGCCTTCATGCCCAAGGCAGCCGCGGCGGCTGTTTTATTACCGCCCGAGTTTCGCAAGGCCTCTTGCAGCAACTGCTGTTCGGCATGGTCGATGGCCGCCTGAAAGCCGCCGATCGGCAATCGTTGGTTCGGGTCGGGCCCGCCGATCTCGTTTCTGAAGATTTCGGCCGTTAAATGCCCGCCGCTAATCAAATAGACACGTTCCAGCGTATGATAAAGTTCGCGCACATTGCCAGGCCAGTCATGCCGAGAGAGCAATTCGAGCGCGTCGGAATCGATGTCGCAGGATCGCCCCGCGGCAATCCGCTTGAGCAGATGTTCGGCCAAAAGCGGCACGTCTTCCAACCGTTCGCGCAACGGCGGAACACTGATTCGCAAGACATCGAGCCGGTAGTAAAGATCCTCGCGAAACGTGCCCTCGGCGATTTTTTCCAGCAGATTCCGCTTGGTCGAAGCCACGATGCGCACGTCGGCCTTGATAATGGTAGCGCCGCCTACGCGCTCGAATACTTTTTCCTCGATTGCCCGGAGCAATTTCGCCTGTTGCTCCAGTGGAATGTCGTCAACGTCGTCGAGATAAAGCGTTCCGCCCTCGGCCAAGTCGAAGCGGCCTTTGCGTTGTTGTTCGGCCCCGGTAAACGAGCCTTTTTCGTGCCCGTACAACTCGCTTTCGATCAACTGCGGCGGAAACAGGGTGCATCCAACTTTAACGTAGGGGAAAGTGTGCCGATACGAGTTGCGATGAATGGTCGTGGCCAAAAGATCCTTGCCCACGCCAGTCTCGCCGCATAGCAACACGTTGGCGTCGGTCTTCGCCGAAATTTCGACCATGCGTTTCACACGCTCGATCGCAGCCGACCGCCCGATAATCACCGAATCGAGATCTATCATGGCCGCCTGCGACGGCTGACGCAATTCGGTTGCCGGCTCGCGTTGGCGTTCGATTCTCGCCAACAGCGGAAAGATGTCTTCATTGCGAAAGGGCTTCGTCAGAAAATCAAATGCCCCCAGCTTCACAGCCTCGACCGCCACGGGAATGCTGCCGTAGGCGGTCATCATGATGACTTCAATACCTGCCATCGCCCCTTGCTTGATGCGTTTCAAAAGCTCGATCCCATCGAGCTTGGGCATCTTCAAATCGGTGACGACCACGTCGAAACGGCCGGCGGCGAGTCGTTCCAGAGCTTCTTCGCCGTCCGCCGCCGTGACCACTTCGTGGCCCTGCATGGCCAAGTCGTCGGCCAGCGTAATGCGTTTGATTTTTTCGTCGTCAACGACAAGGATGTTCATGGAATCACGCGGTCAGATGCCAAACAGTGAATGTAGCCTCGTTCGTAACCAAGCATGCGCCGCGTTGACATTACCGACGCCTTCCATATATCGATTCGGTGCGTTTCATCGCGAAATACGATTCTCCCGCGATACGCGACGGATTGCCGTCGCCATGTCAATTATAGCTTTGGTCGCCAGGCCATGAAAGGTGTGATTATGAGGGAGAATGCTTTGCGGTTGCCTTTACTTCTATCCTATTCAACACCACGGTGAACGTCGTCCCTTGTCCCAACGCGCTGCGGACTTCGATCCGGCCGCCCATTTCGGAAATCAGCATCCGGCAAAGGCCAAGCCCCAATCCCGTGCCGCCGGAAGCGGCCCTGGTTGTGAAAAAAGGCTCGAAAATTCGCTCCATGTTGACTCGCGGGATACCGACCCCCGTGTCGCTCACGTCGATCCCCACCGAGCCCATCTGATCTTCGTCCTTGCTGCCTAACGCAAACGAACGCAGCGTAAGCGTGCCGCCGACGGGCATCGCATGAAGCGCGTTGGTGCATAGATTGAAAAGCACCTCTTGCAACGTATAGAGATCGCCCTGCACCGGCGCGACATCGCCCAGTTCTTTTTCAATCTTGATATTCCGCCCATGAGCCGAGCCTAGCATTTCGAGCGTGGCCTCGATGGCCTGATTCACATCCGTGCTCTGCAATGTAATGCCTCGGGGCCGGGCGAACGCCTGCACCCGTTTCGCCGTGCGTTCGATGCGATCCAACGCTTCGCCCATCATCTGAACGTATTCGGTCAAATGCGGATCGTCGCTCACGCCTTCGCCGATTCGCCGAAGACAATTCTGCACGCCATCCAGCGGATTGGCGATTTGATGCGCGATGCCGGCCACGAGTTGGCCGATGCCCAGCATCTTTTCTTTCTGCCGGATCTCCGCATGTGCCCTATCTACATAACGGCGGATCGAGGTCGTAAAATACACGGCTACCCAAAGCGCGCTGGCAAAGGCCGCGAAAACGCCAAGCATCTCCAATCCATCAGGCGGCGCCGGCATCGGCGGATCGGATGGAAATCGCAACGGAAACGCCGGAATCCACTCTAAATAGATCAACAGCAGCAGCGATCCGACCATCGCCGTTGACAACGCCGCGAAAAAATACGGAATTGCCCCACGCAAGTACATCCCGGCGATGATCATGTGGAAAGCGAAATAGAACAAAAACGGGTTGCGCGGCAAACCCGCGAAATAAACTAATAGAGCCAAGGCAACAAGATCAAACAACACTTGGAAAAAGATGTTCCGATCGACATTCCCCTCACCGGCCGAAATGTCGCGTTGCGCTAGGTAAAAAACCAAGTTATATCCCACCATTGCCATTGCCACGATATACAACGGCTGCGGATCGGCTATCACATGCAACACCGACGATGCCATCCATGTGGCCGCAAATACCGCCGCGCAAGCCAACCATCGCAACGATACCAACCAACGAGCGCCTTCCGGGGGAAGTTTCATGGCGAAGTTCAACCCTGGTGTTCTGTCAGAATCAGGCTCGGCAAAGGCACGAATAAGATCCAGTTTTCAGGCTCGCGAACAACTCTCCTGAGCCGGATATCAACCCCTCCCAAAGCTTATGCATTGTAGCTAATCGGATATGCGGCAGCAAGTAATGACGTTTTTGGGAATAGCGGCGGGATATTCCTGCAGTACGAATAAAGAGTGAGACTGTATTTCCCTGTCCCACATCCCTAATCCCCCTACTCCCCTATCCGCACTCACCCACTTGTTGACGACCGACACCCCGTTTGGTAGGCTAAATCGTTTCAGAATTATACACCCTACCTACGGGATGCTAAGGACAATGGCTCACGAAGTAACATTGATCACGGGCGATGGCGTTGGACCTGAACTTGCGGAAGCGGCACGGCGATGCGTCGATGCAACTGGTGTGGCAATTCAATGGGACGTGCAAGAGGCCGGCGTCGATGTCATGGCTCGTTGCGGCACGCCGCTGCCCGACGCCACGATGGATAGCATCCGACGCACACGTTGCGCCCTGAAAGCCCCCATCACCACGCCCGTAGGCACCGGTTTCCGCAGCATCAACGTGCATCTGCGGCAGGAACTCGGCCTGTTCGCCTGCATTCGTCCTTGCAAACATTATCCCGGCGTCCGTACTTTTTTCAGCGACCGTCCCGTCAATCTTGTCTTGGTTCGCGAAAACACGGAAGACCTCTACGCCGGCATCGAATTTGAAGCCGGCAAACCGGCCACCGGCGAGTTGTTCGACTACATCAACAAACTTTCGCCCCAGCGTCAAATCAAGTCGGGTCGCGACGAAACCGGCATCTCGATCAAGCCGATCAGCATCTCGGGCACCGAGCGAATCGTTCGCGCCGCATTCGAATATGCCCGCAACAACGGTCGCCACAAGGTTACGGCCGTTCACAAAGCCAACATTATGAAGCACACAGACGGCCTGTTCCTGGCCACGGCCCGTCGCATCGCCGAATCCTATACCGACATTGAATTCGAAGACCGGATTGTGGACAATATGTGTATGCAATTGGTCCAAAAGCCGGAGCTTTACGACGTTTTGGTTCTGCCCAATCTCTATGGCGACATCTTGAGCGACTTGGTCGCCGGGTTGGTCGGCGGTTTGGGCGTCGCCCCCGGCGCCAATATCGGCGTCGATAGTGCCGTGTTCGAGGCGACCCACGGAAGCGCCCCGAAATATAAGGGGCAAAACAAGGTCAACCCGACGGCCCTTATTCTTTCCGCAGTGCTCATGCTGCAATATCTGAAAGAATATGATGCTGCCGATCGTCTAGAAAAAGCCGTGGCGGCCGTCATTGCCGAGGGTAAAGATGTGACCTACGACATGAAAGCCGACCGCAACGATCCGACGGCCGTTGGCACCCAAGAAATGGCTGATGCTATTTGTCGTAAGCTAGGCAAGTGATTGTTTCGCCGTCTAGGCGGCAATCACCGCGTTGCCCAATCCAGCCCAAAGTCTAGTCCTATCGCCGAATGGGTCAGCGCTCCGACGCTGATCCGATCGACGCCGCTTTGGGCGATGGCTTTAATCGTTGACATATTGATGCCGCCCGAAGCCTCGAGTTCAATCGCCGGATCGAAAGCATCGCGGCGCGTCACGGCTTCGCTCAACATGGCTGGGGGCATATTATCCAACAACACGATATCCGGCCGTGCAGGCAACACCAAATCAAGTTGCTCCAGGGTATCGACTTCCACCTCGATAATCATCATTGCCGGATCGGCCCCGTGTTCGGCTGCATATTGCCGAGCGCGCACAACCGCCTCGGCCGGCGTGAATCGCGAGGTCGCTCCGACCGCCTCCGCTCCAAAAGCCAAATGATTGTCTTTAATCAACACGGCTTCATTCAATCCGCCGCGATGATTTATGCCGCCGCCGCAGCGCACGGCGTATTTCTCCAGTCGGCGCCAAGCGGGCGTTGTTTTTCGTGTGTCGTATATCTTCGCCTTCGTGCCGGCAACAGCCTCGACATACTGATGTGTGAGCGTAGCGATGCCGGAAAGCCGCCCTAGAAGATTCAACAGGATGCGTTCCGCCGAGAGTAGCCCGCGAGCCGGTCCTTCGACCGTTCCTGCACACTGCCCTTTTGCCACAACGCTTCCATCCTGTATCCGAGGCGACCAGCGCAGCCGTGCGTCTACCGCTTTCAAAATCTGCTCGACGCCCGGCAGCCCAGCCACGACGCCTGCCTGACGTGAAACCACGTCGGCCCGCCCTTGGATGTCTTCAGGCACCAGCGACCGCGTCGTCCAATCGCCCTCGATGCCGAGATCTTCCTGAACGGCCAATCTCAGAATCGCCTGCAAATCCCCGTCCAGTCGGGCGTCCCAAACTGTTTGCCGAAATTCTTTGCTCATAGTAACAATATAGGTCCAATTATAGCGAAAGTGGCGACAGGCATGGCCCGCCGATCATTACGAATAATGATTTTTTACTTGCCACGTTTGATTTCTACTGTTTTATCAAGAATACCGAATTGCCCCCGCGTGACAACCCTGATTGCTTAAACAATAATAACAATAGCTTTGAGCGATGTTCCACTTGTAAAAAAGCGTCATGTCTGAATCTCCCCCCTATCCCCACTGGCTGCTTCGCCGCTCGGACCAAACCGCCGTAGCGGCCTTGGTCGTGCTTGCGTTGGCCGGAACGGTCATTTGGTGGGCCATTCATGCGGGCTGGCGCGAGAATCTGGTGGAAATCGACCAAGCCGAACCGCTAACCGCCCAATTCTCCGTCGATATCAACGAAGCCGACTGGCCCGAGCTTATGCAACTGCCCGGCATCGGAAAAACCTTGGCCCATCGCATTGTCGAGTCTCGCAAAACCGCCGGTCCCTTTGCCGATATCAATGATCTGCGCCGTGTCCAAGGTATCGGCCCCAAAATCTTCGAACGCATGCGCCCCTATTTGCGACCTTTGCCCCATCGTCGTGCTGGCGTGGGCCAAGATGTCATATCAAACGCCCCTAGTGGCCCGTAATGGGATTCCGCTGATGAAAACCCGACATGTCGCGTTAATCTACGATGCTACATTGCCCTACGATCTGAAAATCATCGAAGGCGTGGCGGCCTATGTGCAGGAAGTCCGCAATTGGAGCGTCTACATCGAGGAGTACTCGCTCCAAGATCAGCAATTGCCCGATCTTCGCACGTGGCATGGCGATGGCATTCTGGCCGACTTCGATCATCCTAAAGTTCCCGCAGCCATCCGAGGGCTTAAAATTCCCGTCGTCGGCTTCGGCGGCGGTTATGGCTGGTACGATCCGAAAAGCGGCATCCCCTATTTCGCCACCGACAATACGACTGTTGCGCAGATGGCGGCCCAACATCTATTGGACCGCGGATTCCAGCGATTCGCCTTCTGCGGTTATCCCCGCACTGCCATCAACGGCTCGTCCGAGGAACGCGCCCGCGCGTTTCAAGAATACCTCGGCCTCGCCGGTTTTTCCTGTTCTCTGTATACGGGTCGCCATAAGACGGCGCGAAGTTGGGGCCCGATGCAAGAGTCGATGTGCCGATGGCTAGAGTCGCTCGAAAGGCCACTTGGTTTAATGGCCGCTACCGATAAGCGCGCAAGGCATGTGTTGGAAGCTTGCAAAACGCTCGGTCTCCGCGTGCCCGAGGAAATTGCCGTGATCGGCGTCGATAACGATGAAATGCTTTGCCAGCTCGCCACGCCGCCGCTGACCAGCGTGAGCCAAGGCGCTCGGCAGCTCGGCTATCGAGCCGCCGCCATGCTCGATCAAATGATGGCAGGCAAGAAGCCGAAACAACTAAAATTTATTACTCCGCCCGAAGGCGTTGTCTGCCGCCGTTCGACCGACGTGCTGGCGATCGAAGATGCCGAGCTAGCATGCGTTATCCGCTACATTTACGATCACGCCTGCGAAGGCATCAAAGTGCGGCAGGTGGTCGATATGGCCGGCGTTTCACGTTCGACGCTGGAAGCCCGATTCGAGACCGCCTTAGGCCGATCCATCCACACCGAAATCCGCCGCGTGCAGATCGAGCGTGCCAAAGAGCTGGTCCGAACCGGGGATCTACCGCTGAAACAAATCGCCCAACTCTCCGGCTTCACGTCGGTGCAATACATGACCTACCTCTTCCGCCATGCCACCGGCAAAACGCCCGCCGCCTTCCGCCGGTCGTTCCAGCAGCGATAGAACTTGTCCCTTTTTTATGCGAGAGGCGTCACTCTCCCTCGTCTGCAAAGGGAGAGCATGGATGAAGGTAGTATGCCTT
>CAYWGR010000065.1:0-27795 GCA_964458015.1 uncultured Planctomycetaceae bacterium | reverse complement strand
ACCTGAAGCGGTTGCGTATCATCAAGTCCTACGGATTCAACCATGTGCGTCACCACAGCACGATCCTGCCGCCGGAATACTATGAAGCCTGCGACGAGGTAGGTATCATCACGACCGCCGAATTTCCCATCTGCTACGAGCCGTTCATTCCTGGAACGGACGCCTGGAAAGGGCGTGTGAAACCAGGCACGGATCCCAAGCCGGCGTTCGACACCTATCATCGCGAATGGGCGGGCGCGATCACGCGCCACCGCAACCATCCAAGCATCTTGTGCTGGGTGATGGGCAACGAACTCTATCCCGATTATCCGATCCGCTACAGTTTCCGCGATATTGCGAAGAAACTGGATCCTGCGCGGCTTTATTTGGATTCCGACGGTGTGGACGCGGCATTGCTGGCGAATCCCAAATTGGATCGCCCAACGGTGGCAATCTACGACATCCAATTCGCCGAATGGACCGATCCGATCATGAATCTGGAAAAATTCAAGACGCCAAAACCAATCAAGCCGGTTCTTTCGCACGAGGCAGGCAACTACGTTGTGTTTTCGCAGCCCGATCTCGTCGATCAGTTCCAGCACAACATGAAGCCGTTTTGGCTGTCTGCCGGGAAGCCGAAGCTGGAGAAGCTCGGTTTGCTGCAAGAGGCCGGTGATTGGGCCGTGAAATCGGAACGGCTCTATGCGTTGCTGCATAAGTACAATTTGGAATCGTTACGCAAAAATCCGTATATCTCCGGCTATCATTGGTGGCTGTTCCAAGACTATTGGACCAGCTCAAACGGGATTGTGGACCATTACTTCCGGCCCAAGTCGATTACACGAGAGGAAGTGCTGAAGTACAACAACGCGGTTGTGCTGCTGCAGGACGGATTGGAACGAACCTACCGCGGCAAGAGCCGGTTTGGCGTGAATCTGTTGGTATCGAATTTCGCGCCGGATTCGTTGCAAGGCAAGTTTACTTGGGAGGTGAAGACTGGAGAGCAGTCGATTGCCAGACGTCAGGTTGTATTAAATCGCATTGCCCAAGGAACATTGGGCGAGGCGGCACGAATCGACTTGGAATTGCCGGACGTGGCATCGCCTGTGCCTGTGACGATCACGGTGGAATTGGTCGAGGGCGAGAAACATTTCAAGAACGACTGGCGCACGTGGCTTTATCCGGCCGTTTCCAAACCAACGACTACCTCGGTTCCGATGTATGCCGATGAGTTGCAAATGAAGCAATTCGGCAATTGGGGCATGAAGCCGATTCCGGCAAAGGGTGAGCTCGATAGTCGGGCGGTGTATGTCGTTAGTTGGCCGTGCGATGCGCGAGTAACGGATGCAATGAAACGCGGCGCAAGCGTTGTGATCCTCGACGGCGCGGGGCTTCTGATGAAATCGCGCGGCATCACCTTCCGAACAACGTGGTGGAAGGCTGGAGATAATCCCGAAAACAACAATACGGGAACGTATGTCTACAAGCATCCCGTCACTCAGGCGATGACGCCCGAAGGATGGTGTGACGACAGTTGGTATTATCTGTTGGAAGGGGCGTCGAAATGTGTTTTGGAAGGCTTGCCGGCAAGGCCGAATGTCTTGATTCGCGCGTTGCCGAGCATGGCGTGGGTCGAAGACGATGCTTTGCTGTTCGAGGTTGGTGTGGAGCGAGGTTCGCTGCTCGTCAGCGGGCTGAATCATCGTGCCGCGCAAGGACGGCCGGAAAACGATTGGTTGCTTGCTCGCCTTTTGGATCATGCGGCTAGTTTCCCGCAACCGAAGGCCCAATGGCCGGCATCGTTGATGAAAGTGGTTTCTGTAGCGCCCGAGGGATGCTTGCCGGGCTTCCGCCGATTGGTTGCTAATGAAGGCGAAGAAGGCGCTTGGTATTCCATCCGCGAAGACAACGCCCGGGTGTTGATCTGCCGTCAAACAAAGCCGGGCAATCTGGTTGCTTGGGAAACAGATTCCGTGCCGAAGGATTTTGCGGGCGATTATGCCACATTTGCCTTCGCAGGCGGATTGGGCTTCAGTTCGGAGCCAAAAACCGAGGGTTTTGTCTTGGAGATCAACGGCAAGGAGGTTTTGCGGTTTGATATGCCCGCATCGGGCAAGTGGGAAAGCGCCGACAAGCGGGTGGAGCTGAGAATGGAAGTGACTCGAACGATTTCCGTCGATCAGATCGGACTGTTCTTCGTGAAGATTCCTCGCGACATGCTCAAACCCGGTGAGCCTTGCCGGTTGGGCGTTCGGTCGCTTGGAACCGGCAGTCGGCGGTGGTTCAGTTTGAATCCGTATTTCTGAACGATCGTTTAGTGCATGGCCATCGCACCGGGTTTCGGCTTCACATTCTTAAGGAGCATGACGACGGGCATGCACAAGAGAGAGAGAAAAGCAAGCAGGCGGAAGGTATCGACAAACGAAAACACCGTTGCTTGCTGGATCAAGGAGCCGTACATCAGCTCGTAGGCTTGTCGTTGGGCGCTTACGGGATCGCTGTAATGGCCAAGCATTTTGGCCGCCAAGCCGAATTTTTGCTGGAACTCGGGGTCGTAAGGGCTGAGATGCCCAACCATGAGGGATTGGTGTATCTGTGCGCCGCGGGCGACCCAGGTGGTCGTCAACGAAATGCCGACGCTTCCGCCGATATTTCGGGCTAGGTTGAACACGCCCGAGGCGTTGCCCATCTGTTCGTTCGGCAAGCTGGCCATGCTTGCCGTGGTCAGCGGCACGAAAAGAAACCCCATTGCCACGCCCATCAAGATGTTGGGCCAAACCACGCTGCTGATAGTGATATCAAGCGTAATGTTGCCCAAGATCCAGGCGGGATATGCCATAAACAGCCAGCCGATATTCGTCAACAGACGAGCATCGAGCTTATCGGAGACTTTGCCCAGCACGATTAGCGCGCCGATGGCTCCGATGCCGCGCGGGCTCATGGCCTCGCCGCTCAACAGCGCCGTGTACTGCATCAGCCCTTGCATGAACATGGGCAGCAGAGATACCGTGCAGTAAAGCATGAAGCCGGTAACGAGGATTAAAAAGGTGCTGACTGCAAAGTTGCGGTCGCGAAACACGCGCAGATCGACAATCGGATGATCGGTGCACCACAATTCCCAGAAGATGAAGAATGTCAGCGAGACGAAGGAAGTGGCAGCGCCCCAACAGATCCAGGGAGAGTTGAACCAATCTTCCTGCTGGCCGCGATCTAGAAATATTTGCAGCGATGCCAACCCGATGGCCATCGAGCCGAAACCGATGAAGTCGAATTTGCTGCCTAATTTATTGTGGGTTTCGCGGAGATACGGCGGATCTTCGACGAACGATTGGACCAGGAGAATGGCCAACGCTCCGAACGGCACGTTGATGTAGAACATCCAGCGCCACGAGTAGTTGTCCGTGAGCCAGCCACCCAAGACGGGCCCTAAAATCGGCGCTACGATGACGCCCAACCCGTACACGGCCATTGCCAAACCGCGTTTGTTGGGCGGAAAACTTTCCATCAAAATCGCTTGCGACAGAGGAATGAGGGCGCCGCCGGCTGCGCCTTGCAGGATGCGGGCGGTGACCAGGAAGCTCATGCTATGGGCCATTCCGCAGGCCGCCGAGGCTAGCGTGAAAAGAGCCGTGCTGACCATGAGAAACCGTTTTCGGCCGAAGAAGCCGCTCAGCCAGCCGGTCATCGGCAAGACGATGGCGTTGGCCACGAGATAGCTGGTCAGCACCCAGGTGGCTTCATCCAGGCTCGATGCCATGCTGCCCGCCATATTGGGCAAGGCCACGTTGGCCACCGAGGTGTCGAGGACTTCCAAAAACGTGGCCAACATGACTGCCAGCGCGATCAACCACGGGTTGACGCTGGGCTTCCATGCAGGCGTTCCGTCGCTTGGTCCAACGTTTTGAGACATGGAAATAACTTCGCGAAAAGAAAATTACAGTAGGCCCAAGGTTGGATACGCGTGGGGCGGACCAATCCCGCGATCGCCCCGCCCTGCATCGATTGCTATTGTGCCGCGGTCGCCGTGGAAGATGGTCGTGCGGGCTCGTGGATCTTGACCACGGGGATTACCGACATGCCTGGTCCGAGACCGTACTTCTCGACCTGCTTGATGTCATCGAAGACAATTTTGACGGGCACGCGCTGCACAACCTTGACGTAGTTGCCCGTGGCGTTTTCAGGCGGCAAGAGGCTGAATCTTGCTCCGCTGCCGCATTGGACGCTGTCGATATGAGCGGCAAAGTTAACATCGGGATGGGTGTCCACCGTTATTTCAACCGGTTGGCCGGGCTGCAGCTTGGCCCGTTGCGTTTCCTTGAAGTTGGCGATGACCCAGACATCGGGATCGACCAAGGCCATCAACGGTTGTCCGACCTGGATGAAGGCGCCTTTCTCGACGCTCTTGCGAGTGACGTGGCCGGAGATGGGAGCGTAAATCTTCGTGTACGAAAGATTCAGCCGGATCTGTTTCACTTCGGCCTCGGCTTGTTGCACGGCGCTTTCGGCTGCAGCGGCCGCCGCAATGGCTTGGTCGACGTTCGACTCTTGTACGTGGACCTTTTCGGAAACGGCCGTCACGTCGGCTCGGGTTACCTGCACGGCTGCATTGGCTTCGTCCAAGGCGTCTTGCGAGGCGGCATGTTCGGGTACGAGAGAGGCAATGCGTTTCTGTTTGGCCTCGGCACGTTCGAGACGAGCCGCGGCAGCAGTTTGGTCAGCCTTGGCTTGGGCGAGTCCGGCGCGGGCTCCTGTCACTCCCGTGGCACGAGCCGCACAAGTCGAGCGCGCGGTTTGCAGAGCGGCTTCGGCGGCCGCCAATTTGGTTTCATAATCGGGCGGATCGATTTCGGCCAGCAATGTGCCCTTTTCGACCCACTGATTGTCGGTCACGAGGACGTTCGCTATATGACCTGGCACTCGCGAGCTTACCGGAACGACATGCGCTTCGATAAAGGCATCGTCGGTACTCTCGAAAGCCAGGCTTTGGATGTAATAGTAGACGCCTGCGGCCGAGGCGGCGACAACGGCTGCGCCCATTAGCGCCCAAACCAAGGGCCGACGCTTTGCTTGGGGCGGCGTTTCGGGAACCGCGGGAGCGGATGCGTTTTCGCCGTTTTTCTCCGATGCCTGCCGTTGGGCTGCATGTTCGTCATGAAAATCCATCAAATGACCGTCGCCATTCGGCTTTTGTTTTGTGGGAACTTCTCGTAATTGGGCTGTATTGCTCATTATTTATTCCTTCTAGACATGAATCGAAAATCCATGCTGCGTTGCGTCGATCAATACTTCAACGTAACCGTCGATCTCCTCATCCGAAGCATCACTTGCCTGTAATTCGAATAATTCTCCGAAACATCCGAGAAACATGCGGGCAGTATGCGCGACATTGTGCGGACGGAACGAGCCTTCGAGGATTCCCCGCTCGAAAATGTCGGAAAAAATCCGCAAGATACGGGGCCGCATGCTTTTTCGGACTTCGTGTTCCTGGCCGGTCTCCATTAAGAGCCGGATGATGGCCTTGTGCCTGCCGCTGCGTTCCAGGGCCGTGCGAAGGATTTTTTCGAGCTTTTTGGGAGCCGGCAATTGGTCGGCGGCTATTTCTTCAATGGCCTGAAAGAACGGCTCGACCAACCGGGCATAAATGAATTGCAGCAGATCGTCTTTGTCGTGGAAATAATTGTATAAGCTGCCCTTCGCCATGCCGGCCACATTGGCCACGCGATCCATCGTGATGCCATGAACACCATGCTGTTCGAGGACGGACCCGGCCGCCTCGAAGATGGTGTCCTTCATCATTGCCGTGACGAGTTCTTTACGCGCTTTGCTGAGTCTCATGGAAAACCACCTGAGGAGAAAGCTTCTATTTCAAATATAGTGACTGCTCGGTCAGTATTCAAGACCACAAATTCATTATCGGTCAAGAAGTCCTGAAATTTTGGTCGAATAAAATTTAACGAATATAGGGCTTATGCCAATTAAAACCAATCTGCCGGGGGGGCGAAATGGCTAATCTACTCAAAATGATCTCGAAAAACCCTGCTTTGGTGCATCACAATTGCCCAAAATGCCTGTCGTCGCCATTGTTGCAGTGGCTATCTCTCCTTTTTATCTTGCCCATTTTGACCGGGTGCGGCGGATTACGGGAGTGGTACTCGAATGGATTCAAGGTGGGGCCAAACTATTGCCGGCATTCCGCGGAGACGGCGGACAGTTGGATTTATGCCGATAATCCGCGGTTGAAGAGCCTGGAAGGTGCTAATCCCCATTGGTGGACCATCTTCAATGATCCCACGCTCGATTCCTTGATAGCTTCCACCGCCGACGAGAATTTAACCCTGAAGGCGGCCGGGTGCCGGATTATGGAAGCTCGGGCCGAACGCGGCGTTGCCGCAGGGTATATGTTCCCCCAGCAGCAGAAGATGGGAGGAAGCTATACCCGAAATGCCTTGGGAGATAGCTATCCTTTGAATATCTTCCCCGGGCTTGGGCATTATTATGACCAATCGACCGTGGGTTTTAACGCTGCTTGGGAATTGGATTTTTGGGGTCGATTCCGCCGAGCGGTTGAAGCGGCCGACGCCAATCTGGAGATGCAGTGCGCCAGCTATAACAATATTCTTGTCTTGTTGCAGGCGGAGGTGGCGGCCAACTATATCCAAATGCGTGCCTTCGAAGAACGTATCGAGCTTGCTAAAAAGAATATCAATCTTCAGAAAGAAACTTTGCGCATTATCCGGTTGCGAGAAAAATCGGGCGTGGTTACGGAACTCGACGTGCAACAGGCCACTTATGTCTTGGGTCAAACGGAATCAATGGTTCCATTATTGGAAGCAGGCCGACGCCGAGCTCAAAACCGGTTGTGCATTTTGATGGCGATGCCGCCCAAAGACCTGAGCGAGACGATTTCTTCGCCGGGTAAGATTCCCACGCCGCCGTCGGAGATTGTGGTTGGCATTCCCGCCGATCTGCTGCGCCGCCGGCCCGACATCCAGCAAGCCGAGCGGTTGGCGGCGATCCAGTCGGCCAAGATCGGCATCGCCGAATCCGAGTTTTATCCGCATATTGCGATCACAGGCACGATTGGTTTGCAGGCGCAACATTTCAGCCACCTTTTCGATTCCCAAAGCGTCGCGGGACAAATTGGCCCGGGGTTTAGTTGGAATCTGTTGAACTACGGCCGCATTAAGAACAACGTTCGGGCGGAAGAAGCGAAGTTCCAGCAGACGGTGCTTGCCTATCGCGATGCGGTGTTGAAGGCGAACGAGGAAGTTGAAAACGGTATTGTTTCCTACTTGCGAGAACAGGAACGTGCGGCATCGTTGAATGTAAGCACCAAAGCGGCGTCACGCTCCGTGGATATTGCCACGAAGCAATATGAAAAAGGCATGATCGATTATCAGCCGCTGTTGGATTCCGAGCGCGTGCTTACGCATCAGCAAGACACGTTGACGGAAAGTCGCGGATTGATCAGCGTCTATTTAGTGTCGGTCTACAAGGCCCTGGGCGGCGGCTGGCAATCGGTCGAGGAAGCCGAGCAGGCCGAGCCGCGAGAAAGCACGGAGGCGCCTAGCCCCGCTCCGGCAGGCGAGGCTGTTTCCGAGCAGTAGTATTTACACGATTGGACCGGCGCCGACTTCGCGCGTCATCAGCCAGATGCCAGAGGTGGTGCCGGGGATTGTGGTTGATTCGCACACGCGGAAGCCGAAATGCTCGTACAGGGCAACGTTTTTCTCGTTTTCCGTGTCGAGACAGCACGGCACGCCCTCATGATCGAGCCGTGCGAGCATGTGTCGCAAGAGGATACTGCCATATCCGCGACCGTGTTGGGCAGGATGGACGCCCAGAAGCTGCAAATACCAGTGAGGGCCGTGAACGTGCCGTTTGCGCATCTGTTCGGTAAGTGTCACATAAGCCCAGATGCGGCGAAAAGCTTGGAGTCCGACACTGAAAGGCAAGTTGAAGAAGCCACACCGCAGCATCTGAAACGCGGACGGCGCGATGCGGTCGGGCGGAAACCACACGGCCACCCCTTCCGCGCTTTGAGATATGGCGTATACCTCGCCATAGGCCAATCCATAGCGGAGAACACAACGCGTGGTTTTGGCGAAGCATCGCTGTCTTGTCGCGGCGTCCGGATAGAGTTGTTTTATGAAGGGATCGTCCGTAAAGGCATGGCCAAGCGTGTCCATGGCCGCGGCGAGAGATGCTTGTGTCAGACGAATGGGCGTAATGGTTCGCGTCATGGGCGATATTCTGTCTTATTTTGTCGTGGGGGGCAATGCTCATTCGGCGATGGTGTGGCGATACCCTAGCATTTTGGGGGTTGCCGAGATTTGGCTATTTGGCTAAACTACCAAATAGCAGTGGTCGATCATATTGAGAGATGCTCGTATTGGCCGGTGGCCCTGCCGACCTATGGTGTACACCCTGGACTTTGCTTCCCTGAGAAGGTTTTTTAAAAAGATGGATACAAAAACTCAAGCGAAATACGAAGCCCGGGCTAAGATCATCAAGGCCATGTCCCATCCAACGCGGTTGTTCATCGTTGATGAACTGGGTCGGAACGGCGAGCGATGCGTGTGTGAATTGACAGCGATGATCGGGGTGGATATCTCGACGGTATCTCGCCATTTGGCCATGCTAAAGAACGCTGGAATCATCGAGGACGACAAACGCGGCTCGCAGGTGTATTACAGTCTGCGGGTGCGGTGCGTGCTGGATTTCCTTGAGTGCGTCGAGTCGGTCATGAAGTGCAACGCCAAGGACCAGCAGCGATTGTTGGTGTCGTAAAGGGCATGGAGGAGTTGTTTTTTTACGCTGACATTTGGCGAATTGGCCAATTGACATGGGCTTTTCGGCAAGTCAAAGCAGGAGGGATTGCATGTCGCACGAGCAAACGGATTCGTCGAGTCTCTTTTCGCCGGCGGTTGAAGCATTAGTGTCTCTGGGAGCGGCGATTACTTGTAATGACGAGCTGGCCTTCAAACAACATCTTCAGAATGCTTTGGGGTTGGGTATCTCTTGTGCCGATGTGGCGATGGCTATTGCCGCTGCCCGCGAGGTGAAAGGTCGTGCCGCCGAGCGGATGCAACAGATTGCGGGTGAGCAATTGGCGGCGGCACGCGATATCGGCCCTTTGCCTGGTACGTGTTGTTGCGCAAAGTAATAATCACACTATTTCGTTGGATTTTTAATTATGAATAAAGAATGGGGAGTATTTCTCGGCCTTTTAAGTATTTTTTTGCTGGCTTACTTTCTGAACTTTACCGATCCGGCGATTCAGCAGGCGGTCTTGGACGCCTGCTATATGCTTCAGTGGTATGCGCGAAATCATACGTTGGCCTGTGTTGTGCCAGCCATGTTTATCGCGGGGGCAATTGCCTCGTTCCTTTCCAAGGAAACGGTCCTTAGACATCTTGGCCCCAAGGCAAACAAGGTTGAGGCATATTCCGTGGCTTCGGTTTCCGGCACTGTGCTGGCCGTGTGTTCATGCAGCGTATTGCCGATGTTCGCCGGGATCTATCGCGTGGGAGCGGGACTTGGCCCCGCGTCGGCTTTTTTGTATTCCGGACCGGCGATCAATGTGATGGCTATTTTTCTGACTGCACGGGTGCTGGGTATTGAGTTGGGAGTTGCTCGCATTATCGGTTCGATTTCGTTTGCCGTGATTATTGGCGTTCTGATGGCGGTGATTTTTCGCAAGGACGAGGAAAAGAGGGAAGCGGTCTTCATGCAGTTGCCCGATCCTCCCACACCCAAGCGAAACCTGTGGCAAACTACGTTGTTTTTCGCATCCATGATTGGTTTTTTAGTGTTTAGCGATTGGGCCAACCCAAGCCAAACGACCATCGAGAAGAAAGACGGCACAAAACTACAAGTTGCCGTACTGCTGGAAACCACGGAAATGCTCCGGGTGCAGTTGGAGCAACCAACCGATGGTCTGAAGAAAGGCACGAAGTTGGAAGTGCCGAAAAGCGATATCGTGAAAACCGATTACGCAACGCCGCAAGGCTACCAATGGGCCAATTGGATCTATACGCACCGATGGTATTTTGCGTTTGCTTGCTTGGCGAGTACATTGGTGATGATCGCCGGTTGGTTCGAAAAGGACGAGTTGAAGGACTGGATGAGTCAAACATGGGGCTTTGCGAAGTCTATTGTGCCTCTGTTGTTCGGCGGCGTGTTTGTTACTGGATTTGTGGGGGCATTGCTACCCGAAGAGGCCGTTGCCAATTGGGTGGGGGGCAATAGTATTTCCGCGAATATGGCGGCTTCGGTCATTGGGGCGATGTGGTATTTTGCTACCTTGACGGAAATCCCGATTTTGGAAACACTGATGGGACTTGGCATGGGACAGGGGCCCGCGTTAGCATTACTGCTGGCCGGGCCGGCTCTTTCGTTGCCCAGCATTGCGGTGATTTACAGTGTCATTGGATTCAGGAAAACCGCGGTTTTTGTCGCGTTGGTGGTGGTGATGAGCGCCATGGCAGGTATGATTTTTGGATTGCTTTTCGGATAATCATTCTCTGCCTGACCCTCAGACAGTTCAAAAAGTTCGATATCAGGAGATGCAAAATGAAATTGATTCAAATCTTGGGCACCGGTTGCCCTAAGTGCGAAAAATTGAAAAAAAATGCGGAAGAAGCGGTTACGATTGCAGGAGTTGAAGCGAAGGTGGAGAAAGTGACCGACATCATGCAGATTACTTCGTTCGGCGTGATGATGACCCCTGCCCTGGCGATTGACGGCAAAGTAAAGTCCGTGGGCAAGGTGCTTTCACCGGAGGATATTCAAAAAATGCTGGTGTAAGAAAGTCACTATTTCGCAAGAAAGGCAGAATACGTCTAGGAGTGATTCATGGATCTGAAAAATGCGGCGGCCGTTTGTTTGATCTCTCTTTTCTCGGCCACGTTGGTTGTGCTGATTGCCCGAGCGCTGGACAATCAAGCGGCGTCGCAACTGGAGCCGCGACTGGTTGAAATTGCCGAGGAGCTTCGGGCCTTGCGGGCCCAAGGCGGAATCGGCGCCGCGTCGAACGTTCCGCCGAAGGCGGAGGAGGTGGCCGAGGGCGTGGTTGTCTATTATTTCCACGGTAATACCCGGTGCCCTACCTGTCGATCGATTGAAACCCAAGCAAAAGCGATTGTACATGATTCTTTTTCCTCGCAGTTGCGTGCGGGAACGATGGCGTGGAAGATCGTCAACTACGAACAACCGGCCGCCGAACCGTTGGTAAAGAAATTCGAGGTTCAAATACCGGTCGTCGTAGTAGCTCGGATGAAAGATGGCAAAATCGCGGATTGGAAGCGATTGGATAACGTATGGGCGCTAGTCGGCGATAAGCCGGCATTTGCGAATTATGTGCAATCGGAGATAGAAAACATGATTGCTGCGGAAAAGAAGCCGGCCCAGCCCCCGGCGAGTTCCGCGCCGGCGAAGGAATCGCCGTCGATTCCCATTCCTTAGTAAAACAAACATATCAGTCTAGTGGGAGATAAAAATGAACCGAAAGATTGTTGCATTCGTGGTATTTGAATTAGTAGCTTTCTCTGCCGGAGCGCTCATGGCGGCCAAGCCGGATATTGCGCCGGCCGATCGCGTGGTTGTAATGTATTTTCACCGCACGCAACGTTGCCCGACGTGCCTGAAGATGGGCGGTTATACTGAAGAAGCCGTCAAGACGGGATTCGCCCAAGAGCTGAAAGACGGCAAGGTGGAGTTTCACTTCATCGACTTTCAAGACAAACGCAACGAGGCTTTGACAAAGGGTTACCAAGTTGAAGGCCCGACGTTGATCGTGGCGAAGGTTGTTGCCAACAAGGTGGCAAGCCGAAAAAACTTGGATGAGATGTGGACGAAAGTCCGCGATAAGGGGGCGTTTATCGAGTACGTTCAAGGCAATGTCAAAGAATCCATGAAGTAACCAATGATGACGGCCTATTTGCTCTATATTGGAGCAGCCCTGTATCTGGGGGTGCTGACGTCGATCAGTCCTTGCCCTTTGGCGACGAACATCGCGGCGATTTCCTACGTAGGCCGCAAGGTGGGCGATTCGCGTTGGGTGATGGCGGCGGGGCTGCTCTATACGTTGGGGCGTTGCATTGCATATCTGGCGTTGGCGGTGATGTTGGCCGTTACGGCGATGTCAATTCCCACCGCATCCTTGTTTTTGCAGAAATACATGCATTTGGCATTGGCGCCGATTTTTTTGCTGCTGGGGATGTTCTTGGTCGGGCTAATTACCTATAGCGGCGGCGGGGCCATGATGAGCGAAACGATGCAGAAGCGGGTGGATGCCTTGGGCATCTGGGGCTCGCTTTTGTTGGGCATCCTTTTCGCGGTCGCTTTTTGTCCAACTTCGGCGGCGTGGTTTTTTGGCCTGCTCGCGTTGATTCTCGGTTCCGAGGCCGGAGCCGTTACTTCCATGTTGGCGAAAATCGGCATTAGCCTGCCCGAGACCTCGTTGCCCGGCGGCACGGTGATTCTGCCGTTGGTCTATGGAATTGGCACGGCCATGCCGGTGCTGTTGGTGGCCTTTTTGCTGGCCTACAGCGCCCAATCGGTTGGCAAAACCTATAACATGCTGTCCAAGGTCGAATGGTGGGCCCGGCAAGCAACCGGCTGGGTTTTTATTCTGGCGGGCGTGTGGTTTTCGCTAAAATACGTCTTTTAGCCAGCTTGTTGTGGTGGCGGGTCGTTTTGGGCCGTTTATTGCGGAACCTTCGCATCTTCTCTGCCTTATCTTGGCAATCGAAAAAATCTTCGTAATCGGATTATGTTCCGCCCTTCGCCGGGCCGAAACATGGAAGTGAGGCTGTCGAATAATTCAGCCGATGCTGCTTTGCGCAAAAGAAAAAGATGCCTTTCAGGAAGGAATCAAGCATGATGCGGTTGTTTTCCAACAAAGTCGTATGGATTTTTGCGGTTGCCGTTGTGATGCGGCCGTGTTCCACGTGGGGTGCCGCGCCATCGGTCGATCAGGCGCTGAAGCTGATGCCCGTGCAAGCGGGAGTTGATTACGACCGCCCTAGCGCGAATGAAGTCGCGAAGTGCAAGATTACAGCGAAAAAGATCGACGGCTGCGTGGGCTGGATCGTCGAAGGAGCCGATGGGGTCGTTTTGCGAAAATTCATTGATACGAACAAAGACAATGTCGTCGATCAGTGGTGCTACTATAAAGACGGCTTGGAGGTCTACCGCGACATCGACTCGAATTTCAATGGCAAGGCCGATCAGTATCGCTGGTTCCACACTGGTGGAAGCCGGTGGGCTATCGACAAGAACGAAGACGGCTTGATCGACTCTTGGAAGTCGATTTCGGCCGAGGAAGTGACCGCCGAAGTGGTAGCGGCGATTGGTACGCACGATGCCGAGCGTTTTGCGCGATTGGTTCTTACGCCGGCCGAGTTGAAATCATTGGGCCTGGGCAAAACTCGGGCGGATAGCGTGAGCGAGAAGATCACGAAGGCCCTCGATGAATTCAAGGCGATGACGGCTCGGCAGAAGACGGTGACGCGCGACGCCTCTTGGGTGCAGTTTAGCGCTTCGAGGCCGGGCGTGGTTCCCGCGGGCACGGATGATTCGACCAAGGATCTGCGGGTCTACGAAAATGTAACGGCCATTCTTGAAACCGCCGGCAAGCATGCCCAGGTGCAGATCGGCACCTTGGTTCAGGTGGGCGATGTGTGGCGCGTGATCGAAATGCCGCAGCCGACCTCGGAAGGACAGGCCGACAATACGGCATCCACTTCCGGCTTCTTCTTCCAGGCGTCTTTGACGAAGCGGACGGAAACGGCGACCACCGGCAACGAGGCCGCGCAAAAATTATTGGCTGATCTAGAGGCTTTGGACCGCGACAACGCCAAGGCGACCACGCCTAGCGAACAGTCGCGTATCGTGGGGCGCCGCGCCGATTTGCTCGAACGGATTGCCGATGCAGCGAAAACGCCCGAGGATCGCAGCATGTGGCTGCATCAGTTGGCCGACATGATCAGCGCCGCGGTTCAGTCAGGCACTTGCACGGACGGGGCCGATCGGCTTAAGAAACTGTTCGAAAAAGCTCAGAAAAACGATGCCGACAAGGCATTGGCCGGTTACGTGAAGTTCCGTCAGCTTACGGCCTCCTATGTGTTGAGCATGCAAGCGCCGAAGGCCGACTATTCGAAGATTCAAACGGAATGGCTGAAGACGTTGGAACAATACATCAACGAGTATCCGACTGCCGGAGACGCCGCCGAAGCCATGCTTCAGTTGGCGATCAGTCAGGAATTCGTCGGCCAGGAAGACGATGCGACGAAGTGGTACATTCGCATTACGAAGGAATTCCCCGATTCGGCGGCGGCCAAGAAGGCGGCCGGCGCACAACGTCGGCTTGATTCGGTCGGCAAAACCGTTTCGCTGTCGGGCAAGAGCCCCCGAGGTGGTTCCGTTGATTTGGCGAAGTATCGCGGCAAGGTCGTGTTGGTCCAATACTGGGCCACATGGTCCGGCCCTGCCAAGGCCGACATGGCCGTGCTGAAGGAATTGTGGAACAAGTATGGACGCTCGTTCATGGTGGTCGGCGTGAGTCTTGATAACGATGTGAAGGATTTGAATGCCTATCTGGCCGAGAATCCGTTGCCTTGGCCGCAGATTTACGAGGAAGGCGGCTTAGACAGCCGGCCCGCGAATGTGTTTGGCATTCTCACGGTGCCGACGATGATCCTGCTTGACCAACAAGGCAAGGTCGTCAGCCGCAATATCGCCGTGGCCGACGTGGAATCGGAAGTGAAGAAGCTTTTGAAGTAGAGCAGAGGGTGGGAGATTGGGGATTTCGGGATTTTGTGTCTGATTCACCAGCCACTTTTTCTGCCCCCTGACCCCTGAATCCTGATTCCTCACCGCACGCGCGTGGGCAGAATGACCATCGGCACGCCGGCCCATTGGAGCCGGCGTTGCAGCGAGTAGGCCGTCTGGTTGTGTAACAATCGGTGGAGCCATGTGTCCTTTTGGAACACCAACTGCCCGGCGAAGAAGGTCGCCTTGGGGAACTTGTGGGCGATTTCCAAGCAGTTGTGTTCGAGTTCATCGACAGCGTCGGTGCCGATCGAGTAGATCGACGTGGAAGGCATTCCCAATCGCCGGCCAAGATCGACGTATTTGCGCAGCGAATCTTCGCAATACTCATGCAGCGACTCCACGGCGCCGCTGCCTTTGAATGTGCCTGTGTCGATCACGCCGACCGAGATGAAGACGAAACTCTTAAAGTGGTCGGGCGCGAAGCGGATGGCGTTTAACATCGTGTGGATGCCAAGGCCGCTGTAACCGCCCACTAAGATCACGGCGGCGGGCTGCTGGGGATCCGGTTCCGCCATATTCGGCTCACCGGTGGGAGTCACGCGGCGGAGCATTTCGTCGAGTTGTTTTAGGCTTGCGCCCACGCGATCGTAGTAGCGGTGGATCAAGAGGCAAACGCCGACGCACAAGCCGGTGACGGCCACCGTTCGCCAACCCCCTTCGTCGAATTTTTCGTAAACGGTTACGACGAGAATTGCTACGCAAAGAGCCGCGCCGACGAGAAACAGTGCCAAACGGCGAAGCCATAGCGGATGGCGTTTTCGGAGCGAATACCAATGCCGGGCCATGCCGATCATTGAAAGCGAGAACGTCACGAATACATTGATCGAGTACATGATGACCAACGTATGGACATTACCGCGCGTGTACATCAGCGCGCCGATGGCGGCGATGCCCATTAAAAGGATGCCGTTGTGCGTGGCCAGTCTTTCCGAGAAATTGGCGAACCAGCGGGGCATCCAGGAGTCTTGCGCCATGTTGGCCAATAGGCGGGGGCCGCCGATGAAACCGGCTTGGGCGGCGACGATCAACAGCGCGCCTTCGGAAAGCAGCGTCGCCCACAAGAACGGGCCTCCTAACCCGATCGAGTCCAATCCAATTTCCTTGATGAAGCTTTCGGTTAGGACGAGGTTGTACGTTTTGTCCTGGGAGTGGCCGATGTTCAAAAGCAGATAGGCGAGAATCAAGCCGCCTGCCGTGAGCGCGAGTGACCACGCCATGTAGCGCATGGTTCGCTGGCCGGTGGCCACGCGGGGTTCGCGCATCACCTGCATACTATTGGAGACGGCTTCCAAACCGGTATAAGTTCCAGCACCGAGCGAATAGGCATACAGCAAGAGCGACAACATGCCGATGATGCCCAATTCAGGATTTTTAGCTCCGGCAAGGACTTCATTGGTGATATTTTGCGCTAGTTGCGGTGCATCCGAAACATTCCATGTTAGAACGCCGAGGATGAGCACAAAATGCGTCAACAGAAAGAGCAAAAAGATGGGCAACAGTAGTTGGATGGATTCTTTGACGCCGCGCAAATTGAGCACGATAAGAAAAACGATGGCGGCAAATTCCGCATGTAGTTTCCAATCGGATTGGAACCATTCCGGCCCCATGAGGCCGAACAGGGCATCGCCGGCGGCGGCGATCGAAGCGGTGATCGTGAGAACGTAATCGACCAGTAGGGCGCATCCGGAGATTACGCCGATGCGTCGGCCAAGCAACTTGGACGCTACAAGATAGCCGCCGCCGCCGCTTGGAAACACTTCGATAATATGGCTATAGCAGGCTGCAATGATGAACACAGTGGCTGCAATCGCCAATGCGAGAAATACGGCCAGATAGCGATGTTCGCCCAAACTGTCGAAGGCCTCGGGCGGACCATAGGACGTGGAGGAGAGGCCGTCGGCTCCCAGGCCCACCCAAGCAAGGAATGCCACGAGAGAGATGTGTTTGAAGACCGACTGGTCCTGCAAATTTCGCGGCTTGCCGATGATCAGGGTCTTCAGACGATCGGGCAGCGTCGGTTCTTCTTCCTCGGGCAGCGGCGCGCCATCAATCCCCAGCACCTCGCCGTTATCCGTTGGAGCGGCAGACGGCAATGCGATAGGTTCCTCGCCACTGCCATCGGCGGTTGCCGACGAGTGGGAGGAAGAAGGCGTGACCGGTTCGGAAGGTATCTCCGAGCTCGGCTTTACTTTTTCTGGTTCGGAGGGCGTCACTTAAATCTAGCGATGAAGGAACAAATAAAGATAAAAAGCATATAGCATATCAAGACTTACAGTTGGAACCGTTGATTTCAAGTTGTTTTCCTATAAAAAGAACGTTCACCCTAATAGTATAGTGTGTTTGGTATGGGTTTTCCCAGGGAATGCCCCCCGTGAAGCAGACACCACCCCCTCTAAAGACGGCATTTACCGCAGGCCAATCGCTCGTTATTATTAAGTTGTGCAGCCGAATCTCCATGCGCCAAGACGTGGGGAACGGGGGAACCAACGAGCCGGTGTGCGCCGGCTCCGGGGCGTAGGCGGAGCTTTTGCTCGGCCAGGGTACTTTCAAGCCCTAGCCCGTCAGCTAACCTCGTAGGCTCGTCGCGGCATGTTGCCGCGATTGCAATTTGAAAGGGCATCTACGTCGATTGCACAGACGCCGCCCATGTTTCTTTGGGACGTGTTCGTTAGAAGCTTGTCGAAAAGGCCAGTGCTATTGATCCGAGTGCTAAAAGCTTTGGCAACGCATGGGACTCCATGTTTTGCTGATGCAGCAAAGATTGCACTGCGGAACAAGCCGGCAGCGGCCGCACATTTGCTTTTTCGAACAGGCTGTTAGCGCACGTTTTCTTGCATGTCGAAAGACTCAGTTGAATCTGCCTCGAGCAGTCCGGCCGGCCGTCTGCGCCGGCCCATCGAAGTGATCGTCGTCAGTAGCGTGATGTTCACGTTTATTTCGTGCTGGCGAACGGCGGCCGTCGTGCTGTGCGACTTGGCAAGCACGGCCTATTACATCGGCGGCATTGTCGAAAATGCCATCGGTCCGGCGGCGCCGTGGTTCATTCTGATTCTGATGCTGTTCAGCTACTCGGTGCAGTCGATCTATATTGAAAGCTGCTCGTTGTTCGTGCGGGGCGGCGTATATCGCGTTGTGAAAGAGGCCTTGGGCGGATTCTTGGCCAAGCTGTCGGTTTCGGCGTTGATGTTCGACTATGTTCTGACGGGACCGATCAGCGGCATGTCGGCCGGCCAATATATCATGGGGCTCATGCTCGATTCGCTGGCGATTTTAAGTCCGCAGTTGGCTCTCGATCACGAAACGGCGGAAAATGTACGCCGTGGGGGCGCGATGACCATCGCGTGCCTCGTCACCTTGTATTTTTTCCGGCAGAACATTCTTGGCATTCATGAATCGAGCGGCAAGGCGCTGAAGATCATGTTTGCCACGACAGTGATGGCGGTGGTGATGCTCCTTTGGTGCGGTGTGACGTTGCTGGTGCAAGGGCCGGTAAACAGTGTGCCGATCAAGCCCGACCTTAGTCCCAAGGTGGAATATGTCACGGTTTCGGGTGTGAATCGCGTTACCGGCAAACAGCAGGAGATGTGGCAGCGCGATGCCGAGACCGGCCGCTTGGTTCCGCAAATGGAACCGGATGCACAAGGCACGTTGCAGCCCGTGCCGAAGATCAACGAGGCGACCGGCGAGCAGGAAGATCCGCTGGGGTTCATCAGCCAGTTGTGTCCCTCGTTGGCGGCCAAACTGCATCAACCAGGCAACTGGTGGAGCCTGATCGGCGTCATCGGCCTGTTGATCGCTTTCGGCCATTCGATTTTGGCGATGAGCGGCGAAGAAACGTTGGCCCAGGTTTATCGCGAAGTGGAATCGCCAAAGCTGAAAAACTTCAAGAAAGCGGCAATTATCGTCTTTTTGTATAGCCTGTTTCTGACGGCCAGCATCTCTTTCTTGGCGGTTTTGCTGATACCCGACGAAGTGCGAATGAAGTGCTATTCCGACAACTTGATCGGCGGGTTGGCGATGCATGTGATGGGGCCGCCGTTGGCCCGGCTGTTGTTGAATGCGTTTGTCGTGATGGTCGGCTTTTTGATTCTTTCCGGGGCGGTCAATACGGCCATGATCGGCTCGAACGGCGTGCTGAACCGCGTGGCGGAAGACGGCGTATTGCCCGATTGGTTCCTGAAACCGCATCGACATTACGGCACCACGTATCGGCTGCTGTATTTGATCGTGGGGCTGCAATTGCTCACGATTTTGGTGAGCCGGGGCGATATGTACGTGCTTGGCGAAGCCTACGCGTTCGGCGTGGTTTGGAGCTTCGTCTTCAAGGCGGCGGCCATGGTGGTGCTACGGTTCAAGGATCGCAGCCCGAGAGAATACAAGGTGCCTCTGAATTTGCGCATCCGCGGCGTCGAATTGCCGATCGGGTTGTCGTTGGTGTTTTTAATCCTGCTGGCGACGGCGATATTGAATTTTCTAACGAAAGAAGTGGCCACGGTAGCCGGCATGGCTTTTACGTCTGTCTTTCTGACTACGTTTATTCTCTCGGAACGCTATCACGAGAAAAAACGCGGCAGCGCGGCCCATACGCATTTGGAACAGTTCAACCGGCAAACGGCCGAAGAGTTCGACCCAGCATTGCTGGGATTGACGAAACCCTATCGGAAACTAGTGGCCATTCGTTCGACGCAGAACCTTTTCATGCTGGAAAAAACGCTTTCAGAGACCGATCCCGAAACGACCGACGTGGTGGTAATGACAGCCAAAATGATCGCGCCGGGCAATATGGCGGTCAGTCAACATGATTTCGACCACTACGACCAGACGTTGATGACCTCCGTGGTCAATCGAGCGGAAGCCGTTGGTAAAGAGGTGAAGCCGTTGATCATGCCGACGAACAATCCCTTGTTTGCGGTCGTCAACACGGCGAAAATCCTAGGGGCGCAAGAACTGACGCTCGGCGCTTCGAACAAATTCACGGCCGACGAGCAATTGGAGCAGATCGCATTTTACTGGATGAATCTGAGCGAAGGCCGAACCGAGCCGTTGACCGTCCGGCTGCTGAGCAATCAGCGCGACGTTTGCCTTGATTTGGGCGGCGGCAACCGAATTCCCAAAATCAGCGAGCGGCAGGCCAGATCGGTCGATGAATTGCGTTCGGCGGGAGTCGGCGTTACCCATGCACTGTTGGTCCATCCCGATACGGCCGAGGGCAGCGATCTGTTCAAGGCGGTGATCACCATGTTGGATTCGGAGGTCAGGCTGAGCGTGACCACGATTCCCATGAAGAGGCAGAAACACCCCTCAGAGGCATGGGTTCAGCAAGATATGAACCAAGCCGAGCAGCTCCGGCGGCAAATAATCGTGCAAAAACTGCCGAAAGGCAATCCGGCATTGGAAATTGTGCGATTGGCCAAACGAAAACAATACGATTTAATTATTCTGGGCCGATCCACCGATGCATCCCAGGAACGGCAGGAGTTGTTGGATGTGGACTATGTGGTACGTCATGCCCCCTGTTGGGTCTGCGCAGTCTCGCCCACGGTTATTCCGCGGGAACTAGATGAGCAGAATGCCTAGTACGGTGGTTATGTCGAAACATAGCCGACACCCTAGCCGACAAAATCACCCCATGCTATGATGGTGGGGGTTGTTCATCCCCTTTAAAATAGTGAGATTATGGCCGATATTGCGGTTCAAGACATCTTTGAGGCAGGCGTAGTTGGGGCAGGCGGCGCAGGGTTTCCCACACACGTCAAATTGTCGGGCAAGGCGGACACGGTCGTCATCAATGCGGCCGAGTGCGAGCCGTTGTTGCACAAAGACAAAGAGGTGCTTCGCGCCTATGCCGACGACGTGTTGGAGGGCTTGGCCATCGCCATGCGATTGGTGGGCGCGGGACGAGGCGTCATCGGGATCAAGGAAAAGTATCACGACGTAATCGACCTGTTGCAGTCGAAGCTCAAGAAAAACATGGAGGTGGCCCCCCTTCGTGACGCCTATCCTGCCGGCGACGAATTCATCTTGGTGTACGACGTATTAGGGCGCGTTATTCCGCCGGGCGGCATTCCGCTGGCCGTCGGCGCCGTGGTGATGAATGTCGAAACGGCGATGAATGTGGCCCAAAGCCGGAACCAGCCGGTTACGGAAAAATACCTCACCGTGGCCGGGGCCGTGGCCGAGCCGATTACATTGCGAGTTCCGCTGGGCGTTACGCTGGCCCAGTGCGTGGCCGCGGCGGGCGGGCCGACTATTTCCGACGACAACTACATCGTCGGCGGCGTGATGATGGGCTATCTCGAAACGAATCACGATGCCCTGGTCGATAAAACCACCGGCGGCATCATTGTTTTGCCCGACGACCATGTCGTTGTAAGTCGCCGTCGGCAAGATTGGAAACAAATTACAAGGATCGGCCGCAGCGCTTGCGATCAGTGCAGTTTCTGCACGGAGCTTTGTCCGCGTTGGCTGTTGGGGCATCCGATCGAGCCGCACCGCGCGATGCGCAGCTTGGGATTCAACCAGGTCGGCGAGGCCAATGTGGCCGGCACACAGTTTTGCTGCGAATGCAATCTGTGCAGCTTCTATTCGTGTCCAGAATCGCTCGATCCGCGCAACGTTTGCGGACAGAACAAACGCCGTTTGATGGCCGAGAAAAAACGGTGGGAGAATCCGCCGTTCAATCCGAAGCGGCCGGAAATGCACATGGCCAACCGCAAGGCGCCAACGGCCCGGCTGTTGACGAAGCTAGGACTGCGGCAATTCCGCAATGTCGGACCGTTGAGCGACGTTGTCCTAGAAGCACGGCGCGTTGGCATCAAGCTGAAACAACACGTCGGCGCTCCGTGCGAGCCTACCGTCGCGGTTGGGCAAAGCGTAAAAAAAGGGCAAGCGATTGCTCGGCCTCCGGTCGTGAACGGCAAGCCCGCGTTGGGCGTGCCGATTCATGCTTCGATCGACGGCACGGTCTCGGCGATTGAAAACGGCGTCGTTTGGATCCAACAATAACCTGATTCCTCTTTAATCCTTTAAACATAATCCCTGATATGGCGACTCCTAAAGCGATTGGCGCAATCGAACTTTCCAGCATCGGCGTTGGATACCAGGTCGAAGACGACATGCTCAAAGCGGCATCGGTCGATATCCTCATTGCTCGAACGATTTGTTCGGGCAAATATCTGATTGTTGTCGGCGGCGGCGTCAGCGACACGGAAACCGCCGTTCAAACCGGAGTGACCAACGGCGACGACGCGGTGATCGATCATCTGATGGTCGCCAATGTACACCCGATGGTCTTCCCCGCGCTCGGCCAATCGGTCGTCCTAGGGCCCGAGGAACCGGGTGCGTTGGGCATTATCGAAACCTTCAGCGGCGTGAGCGTCCTAGCGGCATCCGACGTGGCTGCCAAAGCCGCGCGGGTTACACTGCTGCGAATCCATGTGGCAATGGCCATGGGCGGCAAGGGACTCTGCTTGATGACCGGCACCGTGGCCGACGTTCGCCAAGGAGTTCAATCGGCGGCCGAGGAAGTTCGCAAACGCGGGCTTCTGGTCTCGGAAGTCGTCATTCCACGGCCCAGCCGCGAGCTGTTCGGCGATTATCTGTAATCGGCGAATCTCCAAAAGCCAAGCTTCTTCGCTTCACAAATAGAATGAACGTATCGGGGAGCGGTTGTCCCCGATAATCGTCATTGTCGGAATATCCTGTTTGTGGCACCCGCAGTACGGGCTAATCCATCAATTGCAACCTACATTTGCACAGTTGGTTTTCGGCGAGAATGCAAGGAGCATTCTTGCTCCCTGCAAAATGACCAACATCCTGCCCTGTTTTAGAAAGGTTGCCTACCTTGTTGACGAACCCCTACACCGCAAAAACGGATGCCCAACAACTTTTGGCTGCGTTGACCGATACCAGTGCGTCGGGCAAGATCCGACGTATTGAATCACGGCACATGGAACGCCGGGCCGACCTCAGCATGGGCGTGTTGGTGGTTCCGCTGAACGACGAATCGCCGGACATCGGCCGTGCGTTCACCGCACTGACGAAGGACGTGAGCACGACGGGGATCGGCGTGGTCTCGAATCGAGCGATTTCCTCGTCGGAAGCGTTGCTCCGGCTGTCGGGCGATACTGAAACCCGGCTGCTGCGCACGACGATCCGCAATCGCAAGGAGTTGGGCCAGGGGTGGGTTCGCTTCGACATGGAAGTGACCGGCGTGCTGGATAAGAGCGAGTATCCGCAGCTCAAGCACTTTGTCGGATCCATTCTGTCGTAAGATACGCCGACCGAGCAGGTAAAGGTCGGTGTGGCCTGATTTCGCATTCCCCACAGTGTTGGCCGTTAGGGCGTCATATTGATGTCGAAGGTGTTTTCACCCTGGGCGACGGTCAGCGTCAGGCCCGATGTCTTGGGGCTTCGATATTTCGCGGGGATATTGGGATATGGCTTCTTCGCCGGCGGTTTGCCGAAAACGCCCGTGACGACCTTGGGAAGAGGCGGACAAACGCTCACCGAGTAGGCGTCTAACGGCAACCCGGCGCCTTTGGCGGTAAGGATCTGGTAGCTGCCGTCGGACTTAAGGTCGGCAGTCATGTGGACGCCTTGCTGATCGTTGGCGAAGACCACAATACCTTCCGAAACCGGCTGCCCTTGGAAAGTAACCTTGCCCGCTACCCGGCCTCGCACCTCGCCCGATCCACAACCGGACAGAAGCAGGCCAAGTATCGGCAGGATGGCAAATATGCGACAAAGCGGCACGGTACATTCCCCTCTCGACTGCAATCGGTTTAGAAGTCCGTAACGACTTTGCCGTCGTCGCGGTTGGCCAGGTTGTAAAGCGTTTGGATGTTGACTCCTTGCGTCAGAAAACGGACAGAGCCATCGGTCATCAGAATCATGGCGCCGCCTGAATGAGCCGACTGAATGGGCCGATTGGGGCCACAATTGCCGGCCACGCCGGTGGCATTGTAGGACGTTTCGCCCACAGGATGGACGACGCACGTGATATTGAAATCGCGATCCATGCTGTCGGCGCCGTAGCCCATGCTGAAGCCGTGTCCGCAGTCACTGCGAATATCCACTTGTTGACCGTCGGAGGTCATGCCCCAGCCCGACTGCTCGGCAACCATCATGGTGTTGCTGGTTCCGTCGTGAACATCGGCGACCGTGATGCCGCGTTGCCGAATGAAAACGCCGCCCAAGGATATCATGCCGGCGGCATTGCCGGAGTCGCCTTTCTCGCGGGTGATACTAGGGTTGGCAGGATCGACGGGAGCCCCGGAAATGCCAGTATACGCGGTGCTTGCTATTTCGGGTGATCCGTCGCCGTCGCCGTCCAGCACCAAGGTCGGCAAGGGGCTGGAAGGACAAGCTAGGAAGGGAAACTGGATATTGCGAAGTGCTTGGCGATTGTGGACGTTTCCGCCATAGCTGTCGGCGCCGACCCAGCCGATGATGCACCAAGTGCCTTGGCCGTTGAAATCGAGCGTGTCGAAGACGTTTTGTTGCTCGCAGTAAGGCAAAATTCGCACGAGCCAGGAGAAACCGTAGCCGCCCGCCTTCGAGGACAGTCCGCCGGGCGGAAACATGCCGTTGGCGTTTTCATAGTTATGGATTGCCAACCCGATCTGCTTGAGATTGTTTTGGCACTGCAACCGCCGTGCGGCCTCGCGGGCTGCCTGAACGGCCGGCAACAGCAGCGAGATGAGAATGCCGATGATGGTGATGACCACCAAAAGCTCAACGAGCGTAAACCCGATTTTCTGATGACGATTTTGGCACATGCGCTCACCTCACGCAGGATCGAGTTGGAATCGACGGCGGATGGCGATGCAACTTATTCGATACATCGGCCATCCGCCAGCCAATATCCATTATACTTCTATTTACGCTTTTTCCAAGCATAGGCCAAAATGCCGCTAAGGACGGAGCCCAGGAGCAACATATCCGTGGCAGGCTCGGGGATGGGTGTTATCTGGATCGAATATCCGAAGTTGGATCCCAGATTAGACCATTGATTGCCGTTTGCACCAACGGCGACATAGACTTTGTCGCTTGCCGAAAGCAACCCCAAATCACAGTTGAAATCACCCGTCGAGTTCACGGGAATGACGACATTACTCTTGACCACATCGTTTACATAAACACAGACCCTCAGGCCTGTTTGGCTGGCGTTAACAACCCCGTCATCATCGACGCCTCTGATTGTTGTTAAAGAACTATTGGTAATCTTGCCGTAACCTGTTTCACCGGTTTGCACTTCGTATGCGGCGATGTCGTAGACGTCATGTTCCACATCGGCCCCCTGAAGGCCTGGGATCACCGCATTCGAGGAAAGCCGCATCCACGAATACACGCCGTTGTTGCCCCATGTGGATGAATTGCCCGTGGAATCATATTGGACAGGGTTGTTGTCAGCGTCCCATTTCAATGTTCCGTAATTTGCGGAATCGCCAATGGCATGAGTGCCGTCGGTACGTAGGTAAGACCAGCCCGTACTAGCCGTGGGACCGGCAAACTCAGTGCTGTAAGTGTGAATCGTTGTCGCGTGGCTGACGCCGGCGATCAGCAGGACCAACATGCCTGCAAGACCCCATTTGCTTGCGTTCATTGTTTTACATCTCCTAAAAAGTTGCTGAAACTGCGTTTCTCACAATGTAATATGGACATCAGGCGAGTGAACGCCCTACTTTGTTTTCAGTTCCTCACCAAAGCCGTAGAGTTCCGTAACGGAAAGGAAACGAGCCGAGCCGTCCGCGGCCGTGCCGCCCAAGGCCCAACCGTAGCCGGTGCGTTCTTTTTCGCTGCCTTGGGAGATCACCAACTCGATCACCTTCCCGGCATTGCCGATGCGGTGATTATCGAACGAGGGGCCATAGGCAGTGTGCAATGCCACTTCGCTCCAGTCCGAAGGATCGTTCTCCGGTCGGGTTTGATTGGTATCCACCCGATTTTTCAGGATGAACAACCGCGGCGGTTCGGTCCAACTGCCCCCTTCCGGCGTTTGCCATCCCAAGCAAATTTTGATGCGATCAATGCGGACGCGACGGTCGTAAAGCAACCCGACGAAGTTAGTGGTCAGTGGCCGGTGGTCAGTGGCCAGTGATTTTTGGTTTACAGACTCGGATCCCTTACCCCTGACTTCCGAACTATCATAAGTGTCAAAACTGCTGCGCGGACCTTTTTCGCTTAGGCCGCGGCCTAGGATCAAGTCAGTGGCCATGAGGAACGCTTGGTGGCGGTCGCCGACGGCAAGTTTTTTGCCGTTGGCATCCCAAATGCGGCCGTAGGACGAAGCCACGATATTGGCAGGCTTGAGATAAGCTGCTTGCCGGGCTTTGTGGACGGTGGTCATGAGGCCGTCGATCGAAGTTTTGTGTTTGCTCGCGGTGATACGTACCGGCGCAGCCGAGGCCGATGCAAACCGCACCGCATCACCGGCGACATAGCGTTCCTTGATGGGTGATTTATCTTTCTGCGGAATACGCGACGTTTCGACGGTTCCTTGCGTAACCGAAACTTCGACCGCCCCGCTTTCCTGAACGTCCACATCAAACTCGGTGCCGAGATCGGTGACGGTGAGGGTGGGCGTTCGCACAGTGAACATGGGGGCTAGAGATTTATGATTTATGATTTCTGATTTCTGATTTGCCACCTCTGCCCCCTGCCCCCTGCCCCCTGCCCCCTCCTTACTAGCCACTGACCACTGGCCACTGGCCACTTTTTCAGACTGCTGACCGCTGATCGCTGACGGCTTCTTTTCCAGCCTCGCGGTGAGCTTGCCGCGGGAGAGGTAGCCGCTGTCGCGGGATTCGATTTCAAAGGTGACAGGCCCTTGGAGAAGCACTTTTGCTCCGGTTTGGTAGGTGACTTCCATCAGGCCGGAGGCCAAGGAAAACTTGCGCCCACGGAACACGTTGGCCCCCAGAACCGTGGAGGTTTGAACGTCGGCCCAACGCACGTCAATCATGCCGGTCACTTTTCCGACAAACTCCGCATTGGATTCGGCTTTTACTAGTTTAGAAATCGCCGAGGACATGGATTGGGCTACGTCGCGGTGGTGCGTTACGGTAATTAGAGAGCAGATACCCAATGCCGCCGCGAAAAAGAGGGTGCCGAGCAAATAGGCCAACGGCCATCCGTCGGAGAAATAGCCAAAGGTATTGCGAAGCGAGATGCCTGGAGCACCCAAGAGAGAGGATGTTTGTGGTAGAGCTGTTGCCTCTTGTTGCTGCTCGATGGCTCCTCGCAACGAACTTCCACCCTCTTGCAATTTTCGTGCGTTCCACTTCATCGCGGCATGTAAACGCAAGTACTGGCGATAGTAACGGCGCTGTTCGACGCCGATACGGAGCAGATCATTCAGTTGCTGTTGCTCGTCGGCCGACAGGCCGTCGGTGCAAAGCTTGTTCAGCAGTTGGTCGAGTGCATCGCGCCAAGAAGTATCAGCGTTCACGGCTTTCCTCCTTGCGTTGTTCGGCGGCCAGGGCTCTTTCAGTGCATTCCAACAGCGCGCGTCGGATCCGGCCCAGCGATTTATAGATGGAATTGACCGGCCGCTGAAGCTCCTCGGATAGTTGACGGCCGCTGGCGTTGTCCGCATAGCATCGCTCGATCAGGTGCTGGTCGTCGCGGCTGAGCCGTTTGACGCAATCCAAAAGCGAGGCCAGAGGCAGTTCAAGGGAATCGCCTTCGCCTTCCGCTTCCAAGACGACGAGTTCCAGCACGTCGGGATCGAGATACTGAACGCTGCGGTTTCGTTGCCGCCAGTGATTCAGAATCCGGTGGTACGCGACTTGGCGCGCCCAGGCGTAGAAATCGGTGCCGGGCCGGTATTGGCCGAAGGCTTGCCAAATCGCCATCGACGTTTCCTGGAAAAGATCGTCGGCATCCGCATCGTTCGCCAACAGGGTCACCGTGAACTGATAAAGGCGGCGCTGCTCGCGCAAAAACAGCTCCATGAAGCTGCTCAGGCGAACATCG
>CAYWGR010000064.1:0-27849 GCA_964458015.1 uncultured Planctomycetaceae bacterium | reverse complement strand
ACGTTACTTCTTGTAACGTAGTCAAACGGACCGAGATGACACCGCGCGAACGGCTATTGGCCGTCTATCGTGGTGAGACGCCTGATCGTGTGCCCGCATTGGCGGATCTTTCCTACTGGCATGCTGCGCATGGCGGAGGCAAGTTCATACCCGGTCGGACCGATGGCGCCAATAACGAGAAAATTCCTCGCCTACTGGAACTGCATCGACAGACCGGGGCGGCCATTCATCTGAACTTAGGGACTTTCTACGACGAACGATACGACAATACCATTCGCCTTCAGTCGGGCGTCGATGGCGAACTGTATCGTCACCGCTTAGAGACGCCGATTGGCACGGTCGAAGAGATCCGCCGTTGGTCCGCACAGACATATAGTTGGCCCATTATCCAACACATGGTGCAGACAGTTGCCGACCTAGCGGTAATTCGTTACGTTTTCGAGCACGTATCGTATGTTCCTTGCTGGGACGTCTTTCGCGAGGTCGACAAGCTTGTTGGCGACATCGGGTTGCCGTTGGTGCAGGTTCCCTACACGGGCATGGGCTTCTTGATTAGTCGTTATGCTGGGGTGGAGCAAACAGTAATGCTTGCCGCCGACTATCCGGAGGAACTTGAGCAGACCGTGGCAACGATCAACACGATGCATGAAAAGGTGACGCGATTGATGGCTGACGGTCCGTCACATGTGCTCTTTCATTCAGACAATCTGTCGGCCGACGTGCAAAGCCCACGCTGGCTGGAACGCTATAGCGGTCCCTATTATCGCCGGATGGCGGAGATTGCCCACGAGTACGGCAAACCGCTGGTGACTCACATTGATGGACGGCTGCGAGGTCTGTTGCGCAAGGTGGCTGAAATGGGTATCGACGGCGCTGATGCCGTAACGCCGGCGCCCTGGGGTGACCTGACGCCGCAGCAATGCCGCGAGGAGGCTGGCGAGAAATTGGTGCTTTCCGGTGGCGTTCCTCCAAATAGTTTCTTAGCAGCCGTTCCCCAGAAAGTACTCGACGAGCAGATAGATGCGTGGCTTGCATTGCGCCACCGCAGTCCGGCCTTGATTATTGCTCCCGGAGATCAACTTCCGCCAGACGGCCAATTGGAGCGAGTCACCCGACTCGTTCAAGCTGCCACTGCTACCGTGTTTTGATTTACAACCATGCGACCACTTGTGCCTAATCCGAACAATATTCGCTTGGCCATGCTGGGCATGGTCGAGAGCAACGGCCATCCGTATAGTTGGAGCGCGATCATTAATGGCCGCTATGATGCTCCAACAATGGCTGAGTGCGGTTTCCCGGTCATTCTGCGATATCTTGGCGCCGAGCCGCCGGAGAACCTTGGTATCGCGGGCGCCCAAGTCACACACGTCTGGTGTGACGATCGGGCGGATGCCGAGCGAGTTGCTCGCGCAGCGTTCATTCCCAACATCATCCAGCATCCTGAAGACGCGATCGGACAGGTTGACGCCGTGATTATTCCCACCGACAAGGGCTGGGAACACGTTGATCGTGCCCGGCTATTCATCGAGGCGGAATTACCCGTATTCATCGACAAGCCACTATGTGACAACGAAAGTGGTCTGCGGCAGTTCGTCGCTTGGCAGCGTGCGGGCAAGCCAATACTGTCGACCAGTTGCATGCGTTATGCCCGCGAATTTCAAGCCGCTCGCCAACAGTTGCCGGAGGTGGCGGGCGAACCGCGACTGATTACCATGACGACACCGAAGAGTTGGGAACGCTATGGAATCCATGCGTTGGAAGGAGTCTATCCCATACTGGCCTCCGGCGATTGGATTTCGGTGGTCAACACGGGCACAGACGAGGCCAATATTGTTCATCTGAAACATGCCAGCGGCGTGGATGTCGTATTGGTTGCCATCGCCGACATGTATGGAGCGTTTTGCAGGCTGGCGATTCATGGTACTAAAGGAACGCTCACGGCAAGCTTCGAGGACACATTTTTCGCCTTCAAGGCCCAGTTGGCCGCATTTATCGACTATTTACGGACCGGCAAGCTCCCTTTCCCATTCACAGAGACGATCGAATTGATGAAGATGATTATTGCCGGCACTGGCAGCCGTCATCAAGGCGGACGCAGGATGTTGCTAAAGGAGATTATGGAACAATGACCGCGAAAATGCGACGCAGCCGCGTACTAGAAAAACTCCGCGCCGGCGAGACGGCCTGTTGTACGAAGATCAACTCGTGCGACCCGCGCGTGGTGGAGATTGCCGCGATGAGCGGTTTGGACTCCGTCTGGCTGTGCATGGAACACGTGCCTAATACGCTGAAGGATATCGAAAACCAGATCCGCGCGGCAAAAATGTTTGACGTTGATGTCATTGTGCGCGTCGCTCGCGGCAGTTACAGCGATTTGATCCATCCGCTGGAGATGGACGCGGCTGGAATCATGATTCCGCACGTCATGAGCGCGGCCGATGCCCGCAAGATAGTCTGGCACACGCGATTTCATCCGATCGGACGTCGTCCTATAGACGGTGGCAACGCGGACGGCGCCTATTGCTCGATTCCCGGGCTGGAGTATATGAGCCAGGCCAATCGAGAGAGAATGGTAATCGTGCAGATTGAAGACCCCGAATCGCTGGCCGATCTCGACGAAATTGCCACATTGGAAGGAATCGACATGTTGTTTTTTGGACCGGGTGATTTTAGCCAGGGGATTGGAGCCCCCTTTGAATTTGCCCATCCGAAACTCGTTGAGGCGGTCCGCCGTATTCCAGAAGTTGCATACAAGCATGGTAAAGTTGCCGGCACGGTGGCGACATTCGCAAATCGGCAAGAGCGGATCGACATGGGTTACCAGTTTCTCAGCATTGGAGCCGATGTGCTTATGCTTGCCGACGGGTTTGCACAGGTAGCGGCCACCTTCGGTCGCGAGCCAGCCGGCCCCGCCGGGAGCGTCTATGCCGCAAGCCATAGGAGTCGTGCATGATGAGCGTATTGGATATGTTCCGTTTGACGGGTAAGGTGGCCGTCGTCAGCGGCGGTGCGGGGCTTTACGGTCGGCAGATTGCCGCAGCGTTGGCCGAGGCAGGCGCCAAAACGTTCCTGGCCGCTCGAAATATCGAGAAACTTGAAGCCGCAGCCATTTCCCTGCGTAAAAACCGATGCGATGTGACCGCGTTGCCATTCGATCAGGCCGAAGAAGCATCTTGCCGACGCTTGCTCGATCGGGTTCTGGACACGGCTGACCGCGTGGATGTGTTGGTCAATAATGCAGTCGCTAGACCAATGGCGGATTGGTCGGACCCGCTGGATGCCTGGGCGGAGAGCATGCGGATCAATGCGACCGGGCTGTTTGCGGTGACCCGGTGCTTTGGCGACCAGATGGCGACGCTAGGTGGCGGCAGCATTATCAACATCGGTTCGATGCAGGGCATGGTCGGTCCAGACTTTACGCTTTACGAAGGGCTCCCCTGGAATGTGCCGCCCGATTACTTCTTTCACAAGGGCGGATTGCTTCAATTGACTCGCTATGTCGCCGCCAAGCTCGGCGCCAAAAATGTGCGATGCAACGCCATCAGCGCAGGTGGATTCTACAACAACCAAAGTCCGGCCTTCGTTGAACGATACAACCATCGAACGTTCCTGGGGCGCATGGCCAATGACTCCGACCTCAAAGGCACAATTGTGTTTCTGGCATCCGATGCTTCAGCTTATGTCACCGCCGCAAATATCGTGGTCGACGGTGGATACACCGCAAAATAGCACTAACAACAGTGTCAAAAATGGCAAAACAACGTGTTTTAACCGTCGGCGTGGGTTCCATAGGTCAACGGCACTTGCGATGCTTTCAAAAAACTGGCCGCGCTCGACTAGCGATCTGCGAGACTAATGCTGATTTGCGCCAACGGGTAGCCGAGCAATACTGTATTGACGATGTCTTTCCCGATCTCGACGCTGCCTTGACCGATCCGCCCGATGCGGCAGTCATCGCGACTCCGGCGCCGTCCCATATTCCCATCGCCACAAAACTGGCCGAAGCCGGCGTCCATCTGTTGATCGAAAAGCCGTTGAGCACGAGCCTTGACGGGATCGATGCGCTCTTTGCGACAATTACCGAAAATCGCGTGCTGGCATCGGTCGCGTATGTCTGGCGAGCTAATCCCGTTCTTGCCGCAATGAAAGCGGCAATCGATTCAGGCCGGTTTGGACAACCATTGCACCTTACGGCCAGTTGTGGTCAACATTTTCCTACGTATCGTCCAGCCTATCGGGAAATTTACTACAAAGATCACGCTATGGGCGGCGGCGCCATCCAGGATGCCATGACTCATTTGCTCAACGTCGGCGAGTGGTTGGCAGGTCCGATTGATCGCCTCGTTGCCGATGCCGCCCATCTTGCGTTAGAAGGCGTTGAGGTGGAAGACACCGTCAACATTCTTACCCGCCAAGGGCGGATCCTTGGCTGCTACAGCTTGAACCAGCACCAGATGCCCAACGAAACCACTGTGACCGTGGCATGTGAGCGGGGCACTTGCCGATTTGAGGGCAACAATGCCCGTTGGCGTTGGATGACATCACCCAGTGCGGATTGGATCAACGAGCCGCATGAGCCGCTGGAGCGTGACACGCCATTTGTGATTCAGGCGAACCACTTTCTCGACGTCCTGGAAAAACGCGCGCAAGCGAACTGCTCGCTCGATGAGGGCTGCCACACGCTCCGGTGCAACCTAGCCGCATTGGCATCCATCAGCCAGGGTGGTTGGCAACAAGTACTCTAAGCTCGTCGCAGAGTGGCGGACGAAGGCTTCGGGTGGCGTTTACAGGCGGTGGTGGTTCAGTTGTTCATAAGCGACAAGAGCAACTTCTTCGTGTCACGGCCTTTCAGATAGGTGGGGCTGCCGCCGACCAAAACAAATCGAATCGAGTTGCCAACGCGTTCTGGCGTTAGAGGGTTGCCCATCGCATCGATCAACTCTACAGACTGCATTGGCAACTGCATCGTCACGCTCTTCACGTCCTTCTCAACCGACCAGATCGCAGCCACAGGTTCCTTGCCCTTCTCAAACAGATAGCAGCGCACCCCCTTTGACAACTTCACTTCGGTCACAAAACGCGAGCCCCGCAACAGCGAGACCATCGCCGCATAAGCGGGGTAGACCGCTTTCGGTGAACCGACGTTGTTATAAGTGAATCCGTACAGAAACGGTCGGAAGATCGATCCGCCATTGAGGCAGAACGAAAAATAGCACTTAGCGCCGTGCGCCAGAGCCAAGATGTTGGCACGGATGATGTAGTCGGCCTGACGCTCCTCCGAATGGGTGCCTTCGTAGCCGGGGTTCTCGCCATAATCCATGTCGTGATAATACGTGTTCGCACCTTGCCAGCCGGCCTCCGTCGCCCAGACGCCTTGGTCCGGTCTGCCCCCATATTGCACGATCAGACGCTTGATCTGGTCGATCTTCTTGTCGAACTCGGCATCCTCGGGCGACTGCTGCCCGCAGTAGGGATGGACGGAGAAGCCGTCGAGATATTTCAGGCCGCCCGCCTTGAAGACCGCTTCGGCTTTCTGGACCATTTGGGGACAGGCGTCTGAGCCGGATGCGATGACCATGCATCTCGGGTCGGCTTCTTTTGCCGCCTCGTAGGCAGACTTCAAGAAACCTTCCACGAATGTACGGGCCTCTGTTTCGGGCTCGTGGATGGCTTCCGGCCAGACCTCCCACACGCGAATCGCCGATTTGAACCGCTTGACTGTCTCGTAGGTGAAAGCTCGCCAATCCTCAGACACCTCCTTGGTCACCTGTTGAGGCATTAGCCACACTCCGAGCTGGTCCTTTCTGTTCCACCCGGGAACGCCGCCTAAGACGCCAATGACGCTGGCGCGATGTCGTCGAGTCACCTCGATCGCCCAGTCGGCGTGGCCCGAATAGGACACCCGATACACGCCCTTCTTAATTTGTTCTCGCCAGACGGGATGGGCAAACGCATAATAGAACGGTCCGTAGGGATTGGCTCTCTTCATGCCAATGGACTCGGCCATGGAGAGAAGCAAGTCTTCATTCTCTTGGGCTCCACTATAGCCGCCGAAAAACCCTTCGTCGGGCACACCGGTGTTCGACAGCCGGTCGATTCGCGCCATATTCAGTTCGAAGTCCTTCTTCGTCTCACCATGTTGCAGCACTGCATTGACCCAGAAGATGCCCTTCTTATCGGTGGCAATCGGAAGCGTGAGTCTCTGCCAGTGGCCCGCGGCGGCTGCCATGGGAAAGGCAAGCGTTCCTGAAGCGACCGTATTGTGATAGAAATCCTTGACGCTATATGTAACGGTCGCATCGACGGCCTGGTTTCCGCCGTTGAATGCGGAAAAGTCGATCGTCATAGGCTCGCCGGCAAAGAAGATATTGTTCTTCCTTTCGGTGGCCAACCCAATCGTCAGCGCGGCGGGATGTTGGTAGTCGCTGGCCGACGTGCCCTCTTCCAACTGAAGCGCGTCGAGCCAGAGCGTGCCGGTTCCACGCACGTCGAGGCGAATTGCTTTGTCTTCATGGTTGTTCATCGGCTTCTTGTCGCACGTTACGGTGTAACGCCGCCAGTCGCCATTGAAGTTGAAGGTCCGTCCGAGTGCCTCGGCAATGATGGGACCTTCGGCCTTCGCAAAAAATGAAAAGGTGTATTTCTTGCCCGCGGACCAGAGAATCTGAGGACTGGAGATCCGGGTGCTGAACCACGTCGGATCGCGCCGAGATATTTTGAGACTTCTTTTGCCGTGGTAGGCGTGTGCATCGTCGATTTCCCAACTGGAATCTTCCTGTCGCTGCGCATTGAGAGCCGACATTTCCCAATTTGTAAGTCCCAATTCAAAACTACTGTTGTCGAGGTAATTGCGCCCGTCAAGTGGACCGTGAAAAGCCCGGTTCCGCACCTCGTACCGGTTCCGTTCTGCCAGGAAAGTCGTAGTGGTACTCAGAGAAGCGAGAGAAGTGGTCTGGTGCGGCTCATCTGTAGCGATGACCATGTCATCGATGAATAGATTGACTCGCTTATTACCTTTCGGCCTGCCCCAGATTCCAAGACGCCAGCCGTCGATCCTCGTCTGATCGGGGGCATAGCCGTTTTGCATTGCCTCTTGGCGGGCTTCTTCATACAGATTCACCTTAAAGAACCGCCAACCGTCGGCGCCCTGCGTATAACCGGCGGGCCCAAATCCTCCGGGCATGATTCCGCCTTCCACATCCGTGGTCTGTCCCTTCCGAACGTATCGGACCAACGGCATCAGTTTGATCAACAGGCCGGGGGCGCTGGCTTGATCGACATACAAATAGCCCGAAAAATACGTGTTTGGCTTGATCCTCGCCTTTTCCTTCGCGTCGAAATACCGGTTGAAGTAAAACCATTCGCCTCGGTTGAGGGTCAAGTCGAGTTGAAGTGCTTTCTTGCCAGAATGGGACATCTTGTCCGAAAGACCCTTGTCGTTCACGAAAATCATGTCACCGGCGACCAACTTTTTGCAAACCGTGCTGTTGACGTCGAAGTTTGTGTGGGGGGCTCCCATGCAGGCAGAAACCATGTCGTCCCTTGTTTCGTAGTCGTTGCTGTAAAGCGTCTCGGCGTGATTTATCAGTTGCAACGTCTGGCCATTGGCAGCGACGAAAACTACGAGAAGTAAGTGGGCCGCCGCTAGAACAAGTAGCATCGATTTCATGGGAGTTACGTTCGTTGAACTTCGGTTGAACATTAGGGATTATGGTTCCGGATCGCAGATATTTTCGGCGCCGCCGGCCCACACGAACATGTACTGATCCTGTGTGCTAAAGATATTTTGATTTCTTTCAGTCGTCGGCAGTCATTCCGGGTTCGGCATGTTTCCGTTGGTAAGTCGTGTAGATCGTCAACGATTCGGGGGCAAGCTGGTCTTGCAGCGTTGGCGTTGCCGTTTTCATCATGAACTCCGTTTTGGGGTCGATGACCAGATCGGTGCGGTCTTTCTCGGCTTGAGAAACACAGTATTTATATAAGCGAACGTCCGCCCCCAAGCCACGAACGTCAATGGTCGTATCCCATGAGCGGGGCGCGTCATTCACCACCGCCAGAGTGAAGCTGCCTTTCGGACTGCGCAACGCAGCGGCAAACACGCGCGGATGCTGCTCGATCATTCCGCCCTGAACGCTACACGAAAGCACGGCCGAATGTTTTGCCGTGTAGCGCGAGAGCAGGCCAATGAAGTAGTAGGCGTTTGGAAACGGTGTGTAGTTCTCCAGCAGTTTCCCGGTTTTGACGTCCCATGTTTGCACAAGTTGCCACTGTCCATCGAGGTCGCCGCGGTTGAGAAAGCTCCAGCGGTTGAAACCGTCGACGCCGACCGACAGATCGCGGACGATCATCTCCGCGTCTCGTAGGGCCGTCGGGAAACCGGGGTATCCCATAAAGGAGCCATATTCCGAGAGAAACAGCGGCTTGTTTTGTTGATGAGCCCAATTGGCCCAAGCCTTCATCATCGCGACGTGGTTTGTGAGCCGCCCGCGATTTCCGCTCTCCTTCCAGTCAAAACCATGATAGTAATCGTGCAGATCGTAGGCACCGACCGACTGTTGATAGTCCACCTTGGCCGGATCGAAGGCGGTTGTGCCCACATCGGGGCCCGAGAGCTGCACGCCAAGCCCTCGTTTGTCGAGCGCTTTGCGCACCGCCGCCAGCGCCGGCGTGATCGACATCGGCGTGTTGGGCGGCTGTTGGAACCAAGAAAAACTGTAGCTTGGCTCGTTTGTGATGCAAAGCCAGCGGATGCAGGTGTACTTCTTCGTCTTGACGAGATATTCGACCATCGTTGCCAGTCCCTCGGCAAAATCCTCGACCGAGGCCGGCCCGCTGTGGATGCGTCCTGTCACGCTGTCGCGAAACTCCGGAAAAGCGTTCCAGCCCACGTTGCTCCACATCTGGGTAAGAAAGACGTCGCAATGACGCCGCTGGCACCAATCGAGGATACGATAGAGGATGCGCATCTCGGCGTTGTCCCACTCGAAACGATTGCGCTCAGGCTGATACATCCGTTGCTCGAGCTCGACTCGGCACCAATCGAACCCGAGCCAATCGGCGTGCCGGTAGATCTCTTGCCAGGCTTTTTCGTTTTCGGCAGGCGGATTGCCGCCCCAACCGCTTCCGCCGTGACTGACGATGCCGCCGAACTGCTTATCACCGCCGGGCACCACCGGCATTGGCTGCTCGATTGCGTGCCAGGAGGCTCCCATTCCTCCTCGCATGACGTTGATAGGCTTGGACAGGTCAACTTCGATTCGCGATTCGGCGCCATTGGATGGAAGTACCGGATAGGACGGCAAACAGACACTTGCGAGAAGTGTCACTATGGCCGGAACGGATGGTTTTGGCTTAAACATGGGAGGATGTCCTTGTGATGGTGAGGTTGCTGGAAGGGGGTGTGAAGGAGGTCAAGGTGTCACGTTTTTCGGAGACGACGATGACGGAAGAAGAATGCTATGTCCGTATGTCTGCTCGCCGACTTTCTGTCCGTCGCGCCAGACGGAAAACGTTTTAGAAGTCATCGAGACATCGTAGGTATGATCTCGAAAACGATATCCCGAAAGCTTGGCATCGCCCAGCGTGCTGTTGTAGTTGGGCGAGACTTCTAAGGAACCGTCCGCTTGCGGATGTAAGCCAAACATGCCGAAGACGACCGCCTGTACTCCGCTGCCCGCTGAGATTTCCTGTGGGTAATCGATCTGATGCGGTTGCAGGATCGGGTCGTCGGTATACATGGCTTGTGGGAAATAGGGAAATCGCTCGATCCATCGTACGCATCGCGACAAGACATCCCACGCTTTTTCACTCTCGCCCAGGCGATAGAGCGACTCAGCGACTCGCAACGGTTGGCCGATGTACTGCCCGCCGCCGCCAAAATCGCAATCCTCGCGGTCCCAGTGGGCTTGGTCCGATCGAGCGATGGAAAACATTCCATAGGGCCCCAGGAATTCGCCTTCCTTGATTTTCTCCGCCAGTCGTCGCTTGCGATCCAGCGGGACGGTCTGTCCATCGAGAACGTCAAACAAATGATAGCTAAGCACGAATTGCCGACTGTTGTCGGGATATAAATTTTCAAACCATCCGAGTTGTTCATTCCAGAGTTTTTCATTGACGGCCTTCTGCAATCGGTCGGCCAAAGCCTGAAACTGCTCTGCGTCGCGGTCGTTGCGAAGTCGGCAGAATTGGGCCAAGCTGCGACAATAGTCGGCCGACATGGCATTCGTTGCGGCCACAACATGTTCGTAGCCGCTGGTACGGATTTCGAGCAGCGCCGTGGTGTTCTCGCCAAAATCCAATAGTCCGTCCGGCCGTGCATACTTAGTTTGCGCCTCTCTGGCCAACCGTTTCAACCACTCCAGAATGGTGGCATCGCGTTCGACGTGATCTAAAATCGAGAGATCGCCTGTTTGCCGCACATAGTCGTTCAAAATGCGCATCACGGCCACGGGATGTTGCGCGTAATAGCCCATCCCTTTTCCATGCCAGTACATCCATGTGCAATCCGAGATGCCATTGCGGAAAAAGGTTAGAAATGCCGCCTTTAATCCTTCTGGCTCCAAGACGGAGAGCATCTCGGAGGCAAACGAGATATCCCATGTTACCGACAATCCTTCGCGCCAGCCGAAATCATAAAACGGACGAGAGCAGAGGTTCTCGCGGTCCCACCGGCAATTCAAAACCGTCAAAATGCACCGCCGATAGAACTCGTCGAGGGCCTTGTTTTGCGTGTCGACCCGCGGCAGGCGTTCCGCAGCCCAACGCAACAACTGCCGCGTAGCGGCTTGACCTTTCTCGATGCGCGCCGCGAGATCGGGCACATGATAGCCCGCCGGAACCGCCTGCTTTGCATCCTGCAAGACAAGTAGCCCGATGCGCACGGTCTGGCGGCTTTTTGGCGGAATCGTCACGCGCCAGCCGTCGGACGTTGCCGGTCCCGTATCGCTGACAGCCACGACACGAACTCCGGCAATCGGAAGAACAAAACTCGGCGCTCGAGGATTTGCGTGTTGGTCGGGAATCAACGTAAGCGTCAGCGGACGCTCCATTCGGTTCGTGAGTTCCAGTTCCTCGTAGATTTCATCGGCGTCGCAAGAAAGGCTCGTTCGACTCTTCACGCCGAAGGAGATCATCTGCCCCTTGACGTATTTGTGGCACGTACCGGTTCGCGTCACACAATTCGGCTGCCAGGTGGCATCTTGGGACAACAGCACCCAGCTAATGCCATTCGGACCTCCGCGACACACGCCCAGTTGATTGCACGGTCCTGACAAATTGTAATAGAGCGGATCGCCACCCTCATCCTGCAAATCCTGAATCAACACGCCGGTGGCTTCCTCGCGAAACGCCAGATTGAACCGATATTCGCGCGTGATTACCGGCGGAAACGACAATCGCTGGATCCCGGTAACCGTCATGTCCCGTAATGCCACATAGCCGCGAGTTGTGTATAGCCGCAACGCGGAATCCGGCAGCGATCGGGAAATCCGCTCGCGTGGCATCGCTAACGTCTCAGGCGTCAACCAGTCTTGCGGGCTTATCTTGGGCGGTTCGGCTGCCTGCATGCCTACATCGCTCAGGCAATTAAACAGCAACACAATGGAACTGAACCGAAATAGGAAATGTGGCATCTTGACGTTCATGGTGTAAACTTTCGTTGTGGGTTTAAGATTTTCCATTTTTGTACTCGCAACGGCGGGCTTCATCAGCGAACGCCGCAATAAGCCGATCATCGGCATCGAAGAAATGGTCTGAAGGACTGAGGATATATCCGCCGCCGGCGCCTGCGGCCTCGAAACACCGACGTACTTCGGTACGAGTGCAATCCGGCGAGCAGGCGTTGAGAAAATGGAGTTGGTCGAAGCCGCCGATCATGCACACCTTGTCACCGAGTTGCCGCTTGGCCTCGGTCAAGTCGGTGTCGCCGCCCATTCCGCGCGGCGTGAATGTTTCCATCGCGTCGGGATTCATGGCAATGATGTTTTTCAGTATCGGCATCATTCCACCGCAAGTGTGGTACACGATCCGCTGCCCGGCCTCGTGAGCCGCTGCGATGATTGCCGCATCATAAGGCGCCACGAATGTATCAAAGATCTTTGGCGAAATGACAGAAGACGAGGCATCCCCGCCGCCTAGCTCCAGTAGATCGTAGGCCGCTCCTTTGAGGGAGCGGACAAATGTCAGCTTGCGCCGTTGAAGAATCCCGAGCAACTCATGAACCCATTGCGGGTCATCATAGGTCGCCATGATCAAAGGTTCTATTCCCACTAGGCAAGCGGCGTCCTGCCAACAGCCCGGCTGACCGAAGACGTCGAAGCAGCAGATGTGCCCGCGGACGATGCCGCGGTCGCCGAAGGCCGCCGCCTCTCGGTTGACGGCCTCCACGTCGCACTTCGGCGCTGTGCAATACTCGCCGATCAAATCGATGTCGGACTTCTTCTTGATGAGCCGCTCCGACACCCAGGACGTATACTCGTTCGATTGCAGCACCATCGACAATTCACCCTTCGGAGTGATAAACCGAAAACGGCTCGTCGGATACGGCTGATGCGGCACTGTCTCGACCAATATCCGCCACTGGTCGCTAACAATCCGGCGGGCTTCGAGGAATCCCAGTGAGTTTTGGAGCGGATCATAGTATTCGCCGTTCGACGGATTCGGCCGATGGGAAACGACCCAGTGAATCGGGTCTAGCCCGAAGCGGTCGAAAAAAGCTTGGTTCGATGCACCGCCCATGTATTTCTTTAAGAAATAATCCATGACATGGTGCGTCGTGACCGGCAGGCGGTCCGGCGTTCCACGATTTAGGGCGCACAACAAACGCTGGCGTGAGTTCATCACACGACCTTAAAGGACAGACAGGGATGATGGGATACTATCGGTGGGATCTGCAAACGCCGAAATCGCCATGGCTTCGACGTTTTCCGGCGGCACATTCGGCAGGATTGCTTCGTGGCTGGGGCTGACGATCAGGTTCGGACCTAGCAACGCTTTCACTCGCCTTACCTCGGCCCGAACGTCTTCCGGATTTGCTTGGGTGAGGAGGTGTTGCGTGTCGATGCCGCCGAGGAAGGCAATCCGCCCCTTGAACTTGCCGGCAAGAGTCTCGGCATCCATACCGGCGGCTTTTGCTTGGAGCGGATGGAGGCAATCGACGCCGGCTTCGATCAAGCGGTCAATCACACTGTAGATCGACCCGCACGAGTGCAATACGACCTGATGACCGTACCGGTGTCCCTGCTCGGTGAACTTGCGGAACCACGGCATGATAAAACGGTCGAACTGTCGCGGTCCACATAGCAAGCCTTTTTGCGCACCAAAATCGTTACCGAAAAAGAAGCCATCCACCAAATCGCCGGCTGCTGTAAAGAACCGCTCGTTTGCTTCCCAATAGAACCGGCACACACGGTCGGTTACCGCATCGACGACTTCCGGATGGGTGTGCATCTTGATAAAGTATTCTTCCATGCCGAACAGGTCTGCCACATTGTGATAGAAGCAGGTCCAATAGCCGCTCAGACGATAAACGTCGCCGGCGCGAGCGAGGTCTCTCAAGCAGCGATCGAAGTTCAGGTATTCCGGCCTGGGCCAGGGATACTCGTCCAACTTAGTCGGGTCTTCGCAATGGGCCAATGGCGCAACATTGTGCTTTGCGCGATCCAGGCCGGCGTCGAACAACTCGCGCCCTTTCGGGTCTTGGTAAGCGTCTTCGTAGAACTGCGGGCAAAGCCAGCGCACGTCGTCACCCAGTTTCCGACGCAAGTCTTCTTCGGAAGTCGTACCAAAATGGCGATGCAGAATCGGCCATGTATCCGGATGGGGATTACCCAGCCAAAAGCCACAGCGTTCCACGGGATCGCCGTCAATCAGACGGCGTATTAGATCGCGTCTATTCATAGATTGCTATCACAACTTAGTACTTTGCAGGGCCGACAATGTTTCCAGGATTTGAATCCGCACAGCATCGGCTTTCGTGCGGTCCTTCGGCGTACGCCAGTCTCGCTCGCCTGCGCTGTGAGCTGTCAGAATCTCGTCGGCGGCTGTAGCCAACAGTGATTCCGCGCGATTCAACATCAAATCCGACCGGCCGGCAACCTTTGCCTTGTCAACGGCGTTACGCAAAAGCAAAAGGTATTCATAGTCTTCAACCCCTTCACGAATCGCTTCCATCTGTTTAGCTGGGGTCACCGTCGTGTCATCAAGGAATAGTGGTGTGAAAGGCCCTATCCGAACAGGATATTCGTTCCACGAGGATGACTCGCGGTTGTCGCCGAAAGCCCAAAAGAATGAGCCCGTAGCGCCGATCTGCCAACAGTGCCATGCCTGGAGCCGGTAATAGCTGTAGGGGTCCAACAGTCGCGCTGGTCCGAAGGAAGAGTACAGATTGAGCGTACGGCCCTTGCGCTGCTGGTCGCGATAGAACTGAGTAAACGACTTATTATGGTCCAGCCACATTGGTCGATGAGGGCAAAGGACATTACAGGCCTCGAAAAAGGCGGCCGGCGCTTTAGCCGGATCATCATAGAACGCCGTTTCGTAGACGATCACTCTGGGCTCTTCAGCGTGGATCGCCTTTGCCCAAGCCAAGAATGGCCCAATATCGCTCTGAGCGCCCGGCTCGTCGTGAAGCAGCAGCGCAAGTCGCTCGGGTGGGATCCCCTTGACGCCCAGGTGGCGGACCCAGGCGGAAATCCACGCGCCGACATGACGATCGAACTCCGGCGAGCCTAGCTTCGCCCCCCCAAAATCTCGTTGTCCGGGAACATTGAGGTAGACAGAATACCTTCTCGCATTGGGCCAGTGGGTGAGCCATTCGTCCATCATTTGCGTATTGAGCTTCGCCGTGCCATCGGCGGCAAAGCTACACGGCAACATGACACTGCTGGTCGCCCAAGGGGCATTGACAAAGTAAGTTTTTAGGAGTTCGATGTACTGTTCCTTTTGCTGCATCATTCCGCCGTGACCTTTGGCATCCGTATAATCCCAACCGCCCAATTGCAGTGTCGTTTGTTGCGGAAAGTCGAGCGGATAAACTCGCAAGTGAATCGGCACCTGCAAAGGCCCGTTGTGCGGATTCTCGACAACCAACTTGCCCTTATAATCGCCGGGCGGTGTTTGCTCCGTATGGAACGTGAACCAAACCTGACGAACCACGCCAGGCAACACTGTCACACGCCACGCAGGTCCATCGCGTGTGGCAAGCGGTAGCGCCGAAGCTACAGGCTGGCCTTCGGCAGTGTCTGTCCACGGCACTTCATGGACGGTTACATACCGCGGGGTTGGCGAATCAGGTAGGTTGTCGAAATGGATCCGAACCTCGATGGGCGCATCTGAGGCGTTGGCTAGGTTCACTGCGGCGGCACGATACTCGCCCAACATGGTATGGACCTCGATCTGGCCACCTGTGGCGGGCAGTGCCGTCAAATCGGTCGGATCCCAGATGGCTGGAATCGCGTAGGTCAAGCTCGGCCGACCTTGAGCTTTCCACAGCGCAGCCTGCACCCGAAACAACTGAGCGTGTGCCTCATTGTAGGGCAGAATCGTGCGAAAGCTCGTGGTATCACAGGGCACTGAACTTGCACGCAACGTGGTTCCAATGTTCGTCCACTGAGCGAGTAACGTTTTGCGGAGTGATGGGGCGGGCAAGGTCGCCGCGTCAATGGCCTTGCCTACCGCCTTGATGTCGAGTTCGAAACGGTTTCGTATGCCGGCTGGGACTAGCCAACGGCCGAAGAATTGCTCAACATCGCCAGATACGGAGGTTCCACTCAGTTCTGCTTTGATCAGTTCCGGCGCCCCGCGGAAGACCTCGATCTCGTCGCAGAAGACATAGTTGAAGTTGTTATTGAGCGACAAAGCCACGAAACGCACAAAACGCCCCCGTGTTCCAAGTTTGGAAGTCGACAAGCGACGTATAGCATAGCCATCTGGCCAAGGGCCATGGTCCTTATGGTCTAGCGTAACCAGGTCGCCGAAGTCGCGAAAGCTGCGACCATCTTCGCCAATAAGAACACGAACGACCGCAGGCCATCCTACGTCCGCGCCGCCCCCCGCTGTTCGGAAGGACACGCCACAGATTGGCTCTACCCGCCCTAGGTCCACGGTAATGGCGGCATACGGGACGCTCGACCAACCGACAGAGCCTCGTTGTGTCCAGAACAATTCGTTCGTGACCTTTCCGTCGGTCAACTGGATAGAGTCACCTGGATCAGTACAGAGCGCATAATTGGGCGGAGGTGTGAGTGTATAGGTCTTTCCCAATGCAATGTTCTCGCCGGACTGCCCGGCAACCGCTGGGACACCGATGAGGATCGTGAGCAGACAGATTAAACATCGTTGGTAGTTCATGTTGCGGTAGACCTCAATGGAAGATAAATTCACCGAAGGGAACCGGTGACGACTCAGCTGAAAGGAACGTCTGCCTAGCTTATCGAAATGAAAGTATTGTATTGTTAGAACTTGCTGGCGTCGGTCGTCTGGCCGTCCTTGCGGTTGCCCAGGTAGGCGTGGGCGGTGGGGGCGATCGTGTAACCGATCGAATGGACCGAGCCGTCGCAAAAAACCATGTTGAAACCGTCAGTGTGCGCGCTGCCGAAACGTTCGGTCTGCATGCTGCCCGCCTGATCCTGCAATGGCAGCTTCGTCGAATCGGTCCAACGCATCACGTCGCCGCCGGCTCCCTGATACATCGTCGCATCATCGCCGGGATCCTTCCCGTCGACATAATGGTCGGGATTCAGGTATCTTTCGCCCACCAGATACGTGTTGCTCGAACCGTCATAGATTTGAGCGGGTTGGATCTGGCTGCGGTAATAAATCACGCCGGTTGATTTATCGAAAGGAGATGTAAAGAGGGGGTCATTGTCGCTCGCAGTGAGCGCCGCTACGTCCGGACTGCTCCCGGTGGTGCCCGTGCCATCAGCGCCGTCGCCGCCGTTGCCCGCGTAATCGCTGAGTGCAACCACCATCGGGTTGGGATCGTCTGAATTGACGGGTTTAAACATTGCATCGAGCGCATAAGGGTAGGGAACGGCTTGCCTTCGGGTGGGACAGTTCATCAGTGCAATCGGCGTTCGCTGTAGGACAGCAGCGCCGGCCATTTGCTTCGCAGTTAGGTGGATGGGGTCGCCATCGGCTGGCAGCATGTAGACGGCCTCCTGCTCGATATAGGGGAGGATACTATAGATCCAGCCGCCCGGCTGATGCCTGCCCGCGCCCCGGTCGGCGTCGCCGATCCAGCGATACCCCCAACCGCCGGTGGGAAAGAAGCCCTGTGCCGCCTCGTGCTGCAAGCAGCCCAATCCGATCTGTTTGAGATTATTGCTACACTGCATCCGCCTCGCCGCCTCTCTCGCCGACTGCACCGCCGGCAGCAACAACGAAATCAAAATACCAATGATCGTGATGACCGTCAGAAGCTCCACGAGGGTAAAACCGTGAACGCATTTGGGACTTGTTGATTTGGGATTTGGGATTTCGTTTCGTTGATACATCGCGTCACCTCGATTCGCGCACCATCAGCACCGGGACCAGAAATCCCAAATCTCCAAATCCCAAAATCGTGGTGGGGGGCAATTCAATTGCCACCCCAACAACCTACCGCTTCTTCCGCCAAGCGTAGGCCAGCAGCCCAATCAATCCTATCGTCAGCGATACAAGGGATGCCGGCTCGGGGACAGCGGCATTGAACCGGACCTCCGACAGGCCGTAGTAGGGTTCCGATCCCCAATTCGACGTGTAGACGATCTTGACTGCCTTGACGTCCAAGGCCGGGGTGCTGAGGACGATGTCATTGGTATAGCTCTGCGCTGAGCTGCCCGTGGCGCAGTTGAGTTTGCCAGAAAACAGCTCATGGCCCTCTCCCGATGCGTTGTCGCCGGTGGAGTAGGTGATCGTGACATCCTGCAGGCCGCGTTCCCAAAGTTTAGTCCCCGGCCCAGCCGCCTCGTTGTTCTGGTTGTAGTTCCAGATCACCATTTCCTGCAGCGGGGTGTTGTTGGCGAATGTGAAGAGGACCCAATTGCTAGAGGAGTCGCCCAGCCACATGGTGACGCCACCAGGGGCGTTATCCGCCGTAGAGTCCTTAGTGACCGGGCTGCCCGGCGTCATGCCGGAGCCGTTAGTCAGATTCTCAGCGGGGAGAGATCCAAAAGGCTCGCTCCCGGCCGTTGCCGTAACGCCCGTGATGAAGTCGGCCGTCCCCGTGCTTGTCATTCCGAGCCATCCACACAATGCGAGAACTGTAAAAATGATTCCACGATTCGTACACATACGCGTCACCTTTCTGCCACAAGGACTAACATGAGAAAAAAAAGGAAAAACCACGATTGCTAAGTGTTCTACACGTACAGAACATCTACACCCTCACTTCTGTTCCATCAAAGACTTGGATGTTGAACCCATCCGTTGCGAGGATTGCCCCGAATGTCCCGGCTCCGGAATACCGAGATACAATTGCTGGATAGACTCCAACGAAAGCGCTCGGTTGAACACGACCAGTTCGTCGATTTGTCCCCACCAGTAGCAGGGCGAATCAGGATCCACGTCGATGCCGTCGTTAGCGGTTCTGCAACCGATTGCCAGGCTGGCCATCGGCGGCCGAGGCACAATGCCGTCGCACGGATGGGAGGCCACCTCGATGCCGTTGCGGTAAAGCCGCAGCATGGTTCCATCGGCCGTGAACGCCACATGCTGCCACTGTCCGGTGGGAAAAGGAAACGCTCCCTCGTCACACGCGAGTATGACTTTCTCGTCGCGCTGCGTCACATTTGCCGCCAAGCCACGATCGCCGAACAGACCAAGATGGAACTGCCCGGTGCAAAGACGTTCAGGCAGAAGCTTACCGCCCCAGTTGGCGGCGATCATCGGGCACCCTTCACGCGAGTTCGTGATTACCCAAGCCGCCACGCTCAAGCGACCGTCCTGGGTTTTGGGATAATCGGGGACAATCGCGTAGTCGCCAACCATCCGTCCACGAAAGCGGAGCGATTGACCGAAGCGGCCGCTGGTGAATGGCCGGCCCACGTAGTCGTTCGAGAAATGTAAAACGCCGTGGTGCCCGCCGGGGGCCGAATCAAAGAGAATTTTGTCGTCCTTTTCGTCCTTCGGCGGTTCCATGCGATAGTAGACGGCCGGTTGCATCGACAGGACCAATTTTGCGTAGGCGTCGGCCATTGGGGACCGATTGGACGTAGGCATGGCCCGGGCGAACCGTCTCTGGTCCCCGCCGGAATGGCCGATGGCGACCAATCGCATCTTCTTCCCATCAACGCGCATAGCTTGGCCGGCCCGCACAATTTGCGATCTCCCCTTGGTGTCTTCTGAGAGGGCCGATGACGCAATGTTTACCTCGCCGACGAAGACCTGCGTTTCGGTAATGCCTTTCTCGTTTACGTCAACGCCGAATTCCGTACCTAAATCGGTGACGGTGGCGGTGGGAGTGTGGATAACGAAGGGATTAGGGATTAGGGATTGGGGATTAGCAATTGGGGATTTGGAGATTTCGGGATTTCGGGATTTGGCGAGTTGGAGAGTTGCATCGCCCTCTGCTCTCTCCCCTCTGCTCTCTCCCCTCTTCTCCAGTTTCCCCGTCAACTTGCCAACCGCCAGATATCCGCCATTCGATTCCACCTCATACGTTACGGGCCCCTGCAAAATGACCTTGGCCCCTGTGTCATAGGTGATTTCCATCAGACCGGAGGCCAAAGCATATTTGCGACCGAGCAGAACATTGGCGCCATTAAAGGTCTCGGTGTTGGGATCAGCCCACTTACAATCGTCCATGCCGGTGATCTTGCCCACTACTTTCAAAGTCGGATCGAAAGTTGTTTTTGTCGGCAATGAAAATGAAGATGAATCCTTGGTGATCTTTTCCGGGCTGGATACGTAGACCATCGAAGCGAACCACAGACCAAGGCTCGTCAGCACGGCTGCAATAAGCAATGAGAACGGTAATTCCTGCGAGAAAAAGCCGATCGTGCTGTGGATGGTGGTGGAGAGGAAGCCAAATGGCTTGGTGGATGGCGTCTCTACCGCCGTAATATCGAACTCTTTTGAAGCTAGAATGACTGATTTGGCTTGACTTTGTAGACATGCATTCTGAGCTGCGTGATACGCCCGCAGCTCCAACCTTAATGCGACATGCATTCGGCAATAGTCAACATATTGGTGACGCAACGCTTTGTCGGTGCGCAACATGGCATCCAACTCAAGAAAATCCTTTACAGAAGCACTTTCATTACAGATCATCCCGGCGAGATTCAATAGACGATCCGTCGAAGTCGCGGCATCACTCATGAGCATTTTCCTCCAAATGCTCTTGTTGGGCCAACTCAACTCGAATGCATTTAAGTAGCCAGCAACGAATGCGATTTAGAGAGTGACACACGCTTGGCTGGGGACGGTGCAGATGGTCTGCTATCTGACGGCTACCAAGATTTTCGACGTAATGAAGCTCGATCAGCTCCTCGTCGGCAGTATTGAGCTTTGCCCTGCAACGTCGTAATGCAACTAAATACGATTCAGCATCGTCGCTCTGAGTCTCGATTACAGCTTCCGCAATATCATCGAGTAAGTCGTCGCTAACGTAGTTCGGCAGCCGCTTGTATTTTAGGAAATTACTTACCGTGATTTTTGCTGTTTGGCGTGCCCAGGCAAAGAAACTGCTGCCAGGCCGAAATGACTCGAATTTACTCCAGAGTACCAAACAGACCGCTTGAAAAAGGTCGTCTGCATCTTCCCAGTTTCTGACTACGGCATAGATATAGCCATAAAGTTCGCTGTGGTAGCGAATGATCAATTCTGAGAACAGGTTGTGACGATCTTGTTGGTTCATCAGCCGTACCGTCTGAGCCACTGCAGACTACTTATTTCACACGCCAATCCATCGTATAGGTAATCCCCAACATAAATGGTAAATAGTGCTAGATTTTGCCTCGAAAAATCCGAAGAGATCTCCATTTTTTGAAAAATGGTCATAACCTTCTTTAGATCAGAGACTTACGACGTCTGGTTTTTGCTTCTTTTTATACTACCCAGACCACGATGCACCTGTCCAATTTTTTGACCTGAGAATTGAAACCACAATCATGCCCGAGGTTTCTTGAAAAACTGTACTACGCACGGTTTACGCCATAACGCCATGCATACCAATGGGTTGCGTGGTTCTGGTTCAATTGCCGTCGGGCACGGTTTTCACAAAGCTCTCAAGTCCAAGTTCGGCCAAAAATTGGCAATTTTTCCCATCCGGAATCACTGCTTCTGCTGTCTTAACTGGAAGTTCAAGTGGGATTTATTCGGTCGATTTTGTGTGAGTCTCTTTCGGCGACCGCACTGGCGGGGCTACGGTCTGGCCCAAGGTTAAATCTTGTCCAATCACGTAGTGAAACAGTATGCGGCAGCCCAGCCGTTGCTGAACCTGAGCTGGGGCCTTGGGCTTTACACCGCCTCGGCGGCCAGTATCGCGTCCAGTTTCTCCTTCGCGCTTTTCGCCCCAGCTTGGTCACTTCGGTACTTGTGGGCAACAATTTCCAATCATCCAGCTAGGCACGGAGAGGTTCTTTGGGTATGCTGATGAAGGTGAGTAATGAAGGGATGCGTTTGCACCTTTCGTTGCACCTTTGCCGTATGTTTTGTGTTGCTTGGTGCGTTTTGGTCAAGCTGTAAGTGGTTGCTTGAAAAGGTTTTAGGAGGGGCGGGAGTCGCTCGGACAAGGACGAAGCTTGCAGCTCGAATCCAGGTGCGTCCGCTCAGTCGTTCGCACAAGTATCACAAGGTCTCGTAAGCCCCGGAAAAAAACGGGGTTTTTGTGTTTCTTGTTACGGGTCATAGCCCCTATCATCTGCGAATGGCACTAATTGCATTACAAGACGTCAGTTTGGGCTTTCGCGGCCCGTTGGTATTGGATCAGGCCAGTCTCGCGCTCGATCCGGGGGAGCGAGTCTGCCTACTGGGTCGGAATGGAACGGGGAAAAGCACCCTGCTGCGGCTTATCCAAGGCGAGATCGAGTTGCCGCACGGCGAAATCATCCGGCAACAAGGACTGATTACGGCTATGCTTCCGCAGGAAGTGCCGCAGGGGTTGGAGGGAACGGTTTTCGAGGAAGTTGCGCGAGGATTGGGGGCTCGGACCGACCTGCTTGTCGAATATCATCATGTGGCGCACCAACTGGCGACCGAGGGGAGCGACGAGCTAAGAATCAAGCTTGATCGTATCCAGCATACCCTAGAAGCCACGGGCGGCTGGTCGATAACCCAGGAAGTCGAAACGATTCTCTCGCGCATGTCGCTCGATCCTGATTTCAACGTTTCCAATCTGTCGGCGGGCATGAAACGTCGTGTTCTATTGGCCAAAGCCTTGGTTCGCAATCCCGATATTCTTCTTCTCGATGAGCCGACCAACCACCTTGATACAGATGCCATTCAGTGGCTTGAAGATTTCTTACTGCGGTGGAACACAACAATTCTATTCGTAACACACGACCGTGCCCTCTTGCGCAAGCTGGCGACCCGCATCGTCGAACTCGATCGCGGATGCCTGACCAGTTGGTCGTGCAATTACGAGACTTTCTTGCAGCGAAAAGAAGCGGCATTAGAGGCCGAGGCTCGACAGCGTGCTGAGTTTGACAAGAAGTTGGCCAAAGAGGAAGTTTGGATTCGCACCGGCATTCAAGCACGGCGCACGCGGAACGAAGGTCGAGTTCGTGCCTTGCAGAAGCTGCGGAGCATTCGCAGTGCTCGCCGCGACCAACTAGGCGAAGCGCGCATGGAGATTCAGGAGGCGGAGCGGTCGGGCCGTCTTGTCATCGAGGCTAAAAACGTCGGCTTTAATTATGACGACCGCCCAATTATTGCCAATCTTTCCACGATGATCATGCGTGGCGACCGAGTCGGCTTAATCGGCCCTAACGGCTCCGGCAAGACGACTCTGTTGCGTTTGCTGCTCGGCCAGTTGCAGCCGCGGATGGGAACCATTCGCCACGGCACAAATCTCGATGTGGCCTACTTCGATCAACTTCACGCCCAATTGGACAATTCCAAGTCGGTGCGTGACAATATCTGCGATGGCGCCGATACAGTCGAGATTAACGGCCGGCGGCGGCACATCATCGGTTATCTCGAAGATTTTCTCTTCACTCGTGAGCAGGCCGAGGAACCGGTGTCGCGTCTTTCGGGCGGCGAGCGTAACCGGCTTCTGCTGGCAAGGTTATTGGCGAAACCGTCGAATGTGTTGGTGATGGACGAGCCCACGAACGACTTGGACATTGAAACAATGGAGTTGCTCGAAGAACTTCTGGTCGAATATCCCGGCACTCTGCTGCTGGTAAGCCACGACCGTGAATTCCTCAACAACGTTGTTACAAGCACGCTGGTTTTGGAAGGCGAAGGTCGCGTCAAGGAATACTCCGGCGGCTATGACGACTGGATCCGCCAGCGTTCGGTCGATCAGATTCCTATTGTATCCGCCAAAGAACGGAGCAAGCCAATCGCTCCGCCGAAAGAGCGCCCGCGACGGCTAACGTATGCTGAACAACGGGAATTGGAAGCCCTGCCTGAAATGATTGCCGCGAGGGAAGCCGAGTTGGCCGAACTGCATCAGGTCGTGGCGGATCCGGCATTCTATCGCCAACCTCCAGCCGAGATTGTCAGCACAAACGCCCGCCTGCAATCGCTTGAGAAGGAAATAGCCGAAGCCTATCGGCGTTGGGAGCTTCTAGAAGCATTACTTGCCCAGGGCAAGTAACCGTATTCGGACATCTCAAGCACCACGTTTTCTACTTTTCCGTAGTGCAATTTTTAAGCAGCGTTTGCCTCTCCCGCGATCGGGTGGGTTAAGATCGCTTAGACGCCTGCTTGTATCTCGAAGCAACGGCCAAGCCGGACCAAATCGGTTTATTCTTGATGTCGTTAACCCCCGTAATCATAATGGATTACGGCAGAATCTGGATTCGTTGAACCAGATTTTAAATAAGGTTTTTCGTCGAGTGGGCAATAAGCTATGACGAGCGTAATGGGCAGTTGCCGCTAAGCCCTGGTTCCGTGAGTAAGGGATGTGTTTCTTGGGCCATCATAGTACAGACCGTAACGAAGTGTTCGTGGAGTTGCTCATGCTCCATCAGCAGAGACTTTACGGCTTCATTTACACCCTTGTGCCTAACCCGGCCGATGCCGAGGACTTGTTGCAACAGACGAGTCTCGTTTTGTGGCAGAAATTCCATGAGTTTGATCTCGACAAGAGTTTCCCCGCATGGGCCTGCGGCATAGCGCATTTCCAAGTGTTGCATCATCTCAGAAAAAAACGACGTAGCCATGTCGTCTTTAGTGACGAACTGATCGCCCAGTTGGCTGAAACACGCCGGAATCGCGAGGATTCGCATCTTGCGGATACCGTTACGCTGGCTGACTGCATCGATAAACTTCCTGAAAGTGATCGGACGCTCATCAAGTTATGTTATGCCGCAAAACGGAATATCAAAGCGGCTGCTGCCGACCTGGATCGCCCGGCATCGAGCGTCTATACGTCTCTCGTAAGGGTGCGCCGAGTTTTGATGGACTGTATTCGGCGGGCTAACGCGGAGGAGAGTCACCGATGACCCCAACGCTACTGGTCACACCCGAGGTGCAGTCGTTGATCGAAGCCGTATGTGACGGCATGGCTGACGATGCTCAAGTGTGCAAACTGGAATCGCTCTTGCTGTCCGATGTAGAGGCTCGCAACTTCTATGTCGATTTTCTCGATTTCGACGTTAAATTACAGCGACTTGCCGGATCCTTGCAAGAGGGCGAGGCATCGCTGCAAGAATTCATTTCAACTCAACATGCGCCTCTGCGGCATTTGGCGCCGTCCTTCCTCTCCACGGCTTACCACGGCACGATCGGCTTTTTCTCGCAGGAATTACCGTTCTCGCTGCTGATTGGAACCGTATTGACAGGCCTTGGGCTGTGGTTTGCTTCGATGGTCTATGTATCTGGCCCGAACAAAATTGCCAAGGATTTATCTTCTTTGCCATCAAAAGCAACTTTCGATCCGACTTTGAAAGTTGTTGGCAAGATCACCGGCATGGTCCACTGCAAGTGGGCTGATCCGAACACCGAGACCTTTAACGGCGCTAATGTTCTACTCGGTCGCAAATATGTTTTGGCTTCCGGCTTGATGGAAATCACCTACGACACCGGAGCCAAGGTCATTTTGCAAGGGCCCGTGACGTATGAGGCGGAGTCGAATGGCGGGTATTTGGCGGTTGGGAAGTTGACGGGGAAGCTGGAGAAGAAAGTGGCCAGTGGCCAGTGGCCGGAAAAAGTGGCCAGTGGCCAGTGGCCAGTGGCTAGCAAATCTGAAATCCCTAGCCCCCAGTCCCAAGTCTCTAGCCCCTTTGTTGTGCGTACTCCCACTGCCGCCGTAACCGACCTGGGGACTGAGTTCGGCGTCGAAGTGAACGCACTAGGCGATACCGAGACGCACGTCTTTGCCGGAAAGGTGGAACTAGCAGGCCGAGATCGGCGCGGCCGCAATGTTGCCAAGCAAATGCTCGTTGCAGGTCAAACGGCACGGCTGGACGCCAATACGGCTACGGTCACCATTCAGAGGAGTAATGCAAAGCGGTTTGTTCAACAGATGCCCCCATCTCGCCAGGCAGATCATTCCGGATTGATCGGCCAAATTGACTACAGCGACACATGGACCGTCAACTCGTTATCTCGCCGCGGCAACAATGTTCTCTTGGTGGATGCAAACTTGCTGCGAGTAGAGAATTGTCCTGGCAATCCGCCGCGTTTCTGGAAGTTCAGCACTCCAACCTCTGTAACAGCTCGACCTAGCGAGGGGGCTTCACAGTTTTGGCCTGGATATCAAGTGCATGGTTGTGGCTCTGGCTTCACGGAGGCAATCGCACGGGAATGCTATTTTGGCCTGGAGTATGGCCTTCGCGACGACTTTATCGTGCAGTTCGATGCCGTACAAGTCCGTGATCGGATCAACCTCACGGTTTCCGACACCGTGGCAACATTTCAATGTGGGAATTCGTTGTCGGTTTTCATTCGAGCCTCCACGACACCGTTGCCTGAAATTGCCTTGCTTGCATCGTCCAAGGGACCAGAGATTGACACCGGCCTCCATTCTGGAATAGTCACGCCGCATCAGTGGCACAACTACGCTGTGCGCTTCAATCTCCGCGAGAAAACGCTCACCGTGTGGGTAGACCGGCGGCCTTGCGGCACAATTCGTTTGGCTACCATCACACGTGGCATGCAGACTGGCTCATGGGCCGATTTGCCCTTTACTAATCGATACGTTACCGTTGGCGGGGCAAATGGAGGACCGACCGACTACATTTGGACCGACAACTTCTGTATCGGCACGCCGGCACAAGCGGCAACGCAAATCGAACAACCGCAAACAACAACGTCAACACCCCGGGAGAACTAATTGGCCATGAAGACCTGAATGGCATATTTTCTGAACGTTATGTAAAGACAATGCCGACCGATTGCTGTTTTTGCAGACCGACGAGCTCGTCCCCACGGATTCCCGCGGCAGCCGTTGCGAAAACAAAAAGTCGGCCTAGGCAACCGTGACATGGGATTGATTATGCCAGCTTGTTGCCGGCAGTCCCAACACGGTCTTGGGATGTCGTCGAGGTATTTTTGCGGCGTTATGCAATATCCTTGGCGACGTAATTCATTCATTGGGAGAGTCACAAAATGTTGACAGTGAAGGCGAAACCAGCTGTAGCGATTGTTTTGGCCATGTTCGTGTTGGGGCAGGCAGTGCAGGCCAACGCCGATTTGATTGGCACGCTCGACTATTCCGACACATTCACACTAGGAACGGCGAATCGTCCGACGGCCCATAATGCCGCGGATCTTCCGGCATCTTATAATATTGTCGAAACGGCCTACCACAGCATGCCCTCGCTATCATGGTCAGTGCCGCCGGTCGCCTCGACACGGTTCAACTACCAAGCTGGCGGCGCTGTCGATTCGACAGGGATGTGGGAAATTGATACTGCATTCACGGGTAATGGGATCGCTTACGCCAACTACCGTTCCGACTACATGGTCCAGGTTGACGCGATCTTGGGCACAGATTGGCTGGCCATTGGCACCAACGGTTGGGCGGGAACAGATGGTTTGCAGGTGTTTGTTCGGACAACAGGATTTGCCCTTTACAACGCGGCCTATGCAGAGACCCTGACCGACATCACCAGTGGAATTGCCGCGGGTGCAGAACGCGATTGGCACAACTTTGCCATCGACTTCAACCAAGGTGAAAACAAACTGTCGTTTTATGTCGATAGGGCGCTTCGCGGCACGATCGATTTGACCACGTTTGCTGACGGCAAGTACAAGAATTTCACCAGCAATACCGTTGACCTTATCAGTTCGGCCCAAACGTCGACGGCCGTCGGCTACGTTGATAACTTCCAAATTGGTATGTCTATACCCGAACCATCGGTAATGGTGTTATTGACTACCGGCATGTTCAGCCTCTTTGCCTACGCCCGGCGGAAGTGGAAGTAGATCTACATTTTCGATGGTGGATGGCAGAGCTAGTCATATCGCATGCTCCGCCATCCACCATCTCAGCATTACGTTGCGATGGGAAAACCAATTTTGTTAGTGTTAAGTTTGGATTACCAGGATCATTGTCGCCAATAATGAGGAACGATGCCTGCTGGCAGGCCATCGTTTCGCACGACGCATCCTGCTTTGGGGAACTACCTACTTTCGCAAGGCATCAGGAGTCAGATTGTGTTTCTAAGCCCGCAATCCAAAAACCACTGTCAAAAATCGACGGCCTTTATCTCTGTAGGGGCCGTGTGTCAACGGCTGACTGGCTATTTTTTTGTGCTG
>CAYWGR010000063.1:9615-27943 GCA_964458015.1 uncultured Planctomycetaceae bacterium | reverse complement strand
GTGTTTACAGTCAGCGAAAGCCTAGCTTTCGCCGGCCCCTACACGGTTTTACGTTGGTGGAATTGCTTGTGGTGATAACGATTATCGGCATTCTGATCTCGTTATTGCTGCCAGCGGTGCAATCGGCGCGCGAGGCGGCGCGACGATTGCAATGCAGCAATAATCTCAAACAACTCGGCTTGGCATGTCTGCAACACGAGGTCGCCTATGGCTTTTTGCCGACCGGCGGCTGGGGATTTGGCTGGGAAGGCGATCCCGACCGTGGATTTGGACGCGAGCAGCCTGGAGGATGGGCCTATTCCGTTCTTCCTTTTATCGAACAAGTAGCGATCCACAATCTTGGTGCAGATGGAATGGCGGATACATTTTCGAGTACTCAGAAGGCAGCGGTCATCACCCGAGAACAAGCACTATTGGTCGGATTGACTTGTCCATCGCGGCGAGCTGCAATCTTATATCCTCGGCCATTAGCATTGACCTATATGAGTTTCAGGAATGGTAGTGCGTTCTCCTCGGCATCGGCGATGGATTATGCCGCAAATGGAGGCAGTGCGTGCCTTTTCTGCGTTGGCCCCGACACGTTGGACATCGCAAAGACATTCGATTGGGATAGCGAATGCGGATCCGGTCGAAGTACCGGCATTATCTACTCACGTAGCTCGACAACTATGGCCAGTATCACGGATGGCACCAGCAACACCGTTCTGATCGGTGAGAAGTTTCTGAATACGGATAACTATTTCGATGGTGTAGACGTAGGCGATGATGCGGGCCATTTCGAGGGGCATGGCGGCGACGTCGCACGTTGGGGCAGCGACGCCTATTTGCCCAGGCAAGACCAGAGTGGCGGTTCGAATCCATTCGTTTTTGGCAGCGCCCACACAACAGGCTGCAACTTTGCCTTCTGCGACGGCTCCATCCAATCGATCAGTTATTCGATCGATGGTGCAGTATACGGTAATCTCGCCAACCGCAAGGATGGCGAGGTCATCGGCGGAGGTGCCTACTGACCGGGGAGAGCTTAAAGGGGAGAGCTTAAAGGGGTCGGAGAGCTTAAAGCAGCTTAGGAGAGCTTAAAGGGGTCGGGGAGAGCTTAAAAGCTTAAAGGGGTCGGGTGTCTTTTTAGTCAGGGGAGAGCTTAAAGGGGTCGGGTGTCTTTTTAGTCAGGGAAGCTTAAAGGGGTCAGGGAAGCTTAAAGGGGTCGGGGAAGCTTAAAGGGGTCGGGGAAGCTTAAAGGGGTCAGGGGGAGCTTAAAGGGGTCGGGTGTCTTTTTAGTCATGCCCTCCGCTGCACCCAATTGTCGCAACCGAAAGGCTGCCCACGATTGACACAACGTCGCAACCTTCCTCTTTCGCATTTTCATCCTTCCGATCTTTGAGAAAAACAAATGACCTGACACCCGCACCCTATCCGCACCACTATCCGTGTTCATCCGTGTCCATCTGTGGTTCTTCATTTCCGGCCAGGCAGCAACACTATCCGCGTTCATTCGCGTCCATTTGCGGTTCCGAATTTCGCTCATTTCGACCCCAATTTAACCCCGCGCCTACGCGCTAATCAACCTGGCGCTCCACCGTAGTGAACCTGAGTGCAAATAGGCTTTACGTCAATTCTCGGGCAAGATGGGTCGAGCGTTAGCGAGCCCCACCAAAGCACTTACGTCGATCCTCCGCATCCCCAAATTCGCCGTAACCCTAATTCGGCACTTTTCCAAAAATTTACCCAGTAAATTCCCACCAACAAATTCGCCGTAAGTCCCTTGCCCACCATCATGTTGCGCACCCCTTGCCGATTTCATTTCGCAAAAAGCCACTTTCCGAGCTTTCCATCCCATCGCGCGTGATTATACCTGCCCAAATGCCTTGTCTAAAGGCAATTTTTAGCCACACCCCCTTTTCGCACAGGAAATCCACAACCACGTTGATTGGTGCAATATTCTCGAAATTCCAGAAAACCCAGCACCACCAGACAGGCTCGGCTTATGCTGCGCTGATCCATCGTCGTGTTCCGTCTCCCCACCTCCAACCAAATATCATGCGGCCATAATCACGACACAGCTCTTGACTGATCCAACCACATCAGAGCGGGTTAAGCGACGCGAAGGCCCGCCTGGAATTTCCTACAAAATGGCGGGCTATCGTTTCGCTCGTTTCGCTCTACACTTATCTCAAACTCCACCCACAATGGATTGGCCTAGGGCCGGCTCCCCTTTCGTTGACGACGGACCGCCACCCCCTTATATTGGCAGGTACACCTTAGCCGCTTTGCTTTAAGAATCATGAAAGGGTCCAAAATGTTCCGCCTGCTTCGATCGACTCTTGTTTTGGCGTATTTGTCAGCAACAAGCTGTTTGGCGGCCGCGACGGTTGAAATCATCTCGCCGAAAGACTTTCAGGTTATTCAACGTCAGACGCGCGTTCGAGGCGTGATTCATCTGGAAGGAAAGCTTACAGAGGTCGAGGGGGACATTCAATTTCGGATTACCGGCAACCCGCTTGTGGGCAGCTTGCCCAACGATTGGCAAACGGCCGCCGTCGATTCACAAAAGCAGTTGTTTCATGCCGACATAACAGTGCCGGCCGGAGGGTGGTATCGGCTCGAAGTTCGCGCGGTAAAAAACGGCGAACCTTTGGCCCAAGCCGCCGTGCAGCATGTCGGCGTCGGCGAAGTGTTCGTCGTGGCCGGACAATCCAACTCGGCCAATCACGGCGAAGGGCGGCAAAAGCCGATTTCGGATCGAGTTGTTTCCTTTGATGGATCGAAATGGGCGATTGCCAACGATCCGCAGCCCGTCGCCAGCGGCGACGGCGGGAGCTTCATTCCTGCATTCGGCGACGCAATGGTGAAGAAATACGGCGTGCCGGTGGGGTTGGCTTGCGTCGGCGCAGGCGGCACGAGCGTGCGGGAATGGTTGCCCAAGGGTGATGAGGTTGCCGCACCGCCCACGACCGGCGCAAATGTCGCCGAGGTAAGCCCTAAAAAATGGGTTTGCACCGGCGGGCTGTATGAACGCATCAAGGACCGGATCCGTCAGTTTGGCCCCCAAGGTTTCCGAGCCGTGCTTTGGCATCAAGGCGAATCGGATTCGCATCAGCGAGAAGGATGCAACATCACGCCGGAGCAGTATCGGCAGTATCTCACGCGATTGATCCAATCGACGCGCGAAGCGGCCGGTTGGAAAGTTCCGTGGCTCGTGGCTCAAGTGAGTTATCATACGCCGGCAGACGAAGGCATGCCGGAACTCCGTGCCGCGCAGCAATCGCTCGTCACCGACGGCATTGCCTTGGCAGGTCCCAATACCGATGAACTGAAAAGCGAATATCGCGAGGCCGCAGGGCAAGGCGTTCACTTCAACGCCCGCGGATTACAGCGGCACGGCGAGCTTTGGGCGGAATTTACCGCCCGATGGTTAGACCGTTTACTGGCCTCCGAGCATTGGGAGGCCGACATCCGGCGTTTCGAGGCCGCGGATCGTGCGAATCCGCCCCCGCCGAACGCCGTTTTGTTTGTCGGCTCATCGGGAATTGTCTTGTGGAAAACGCTTGCCCAGGATTTTCCGGACTGCAAGGTGATCAATCGCGGTTTTGGCGGATCGCAGATTGCCGACTCGGTGTTTTATGCCGACAGGATCATTGCGCCCTATAAACCGAGGTTAATTGTGCTTCGAGCCGGAACGAACGACATTGCCGCCGGCAAATCGCCCGAGCAGGTGTTCGAGGATTTCAAAGCGTTCGTGACGACGGTGCAGGCTCGATTGCCGAAAACAAAGATTGTTTTCCTGGCGTTGAATCCAAGTCCCGCGCGCTGGGGTAATTTTGCCAAAGAGAGCAAGGCAAATGAGTTAATCAAAACTTATGTCGCCGCTGGGAAGGATCTTGCGTTCGTTGACATTGCCGCGCCGATGTTGGGCGCGGACGGCAAACCTCGAGCCGAACTTTACGCCGCCGACAAACTGCACAACAGTCCCGAAGGCTACAAGCTTTGGGTGCAATTAGTGCGACCTCATCTGGCCGAAGGGAAGTAAGGAAACAATGCCAGGTTGAGAGCCATGCCGTGCTTTGCTTGAGCGCAAGCCTGGTGGAGCGCTCCGCTACAATGGGCAATTTTCCCCTTGTCGGGATTTGTCGTAAAAGGAAGGGCTCTACGGCAATACGCGAGCAGGCGCCTTCGGCGTTTCGCTCGCTTTCGGCTTTGCTCCGTTTGAAACGGCGTGCCGTTTGAGCTTGATCTCGGGCAGATCGGGCTGTTTCTCGCCCCCGACGAGGTGATCCTTCGACTGAATCGTCATGGAATCCTTGCCCTTGGGCGTCACGATGTAGGTTATCGAAACATCGTTGCCATCGGCCATCGTGCCCGTGTGCTTGATGATCCATCGAGCGCCGTCACGGGTCCAAATGCTCTCGCCGAACCCGCCGTCGGCGTCAAATATCCATGAGCGAATGCGATGCTCACGCGGATCCCAACCGATGACCTCGGTGCCGGCCTTGACGATGCCGTTCTTTCCTTGGGCCGAGAATTTTCGGATCAGATAGCTGCCGTTGGCGGTCCAATTGCACTCGCTATGGACGACAACGCCCGACGGGCGGACGCTTTCTTCTTCCCATTCGCCGACATAACCTTTCAAAGCTTGAAGATGGATATTATGGGACGGTTCGGCGCCGACGGCTTCATGCATACGAGCGATCAACCAGCGGCCCTCCTGCTTGACCAACAACATGGTCGAGTTGGGATTGGCATCAAGGCCTTCGGGAGCCGGCGTCATTTCGGCGATAAAATCAACCAAGACGACTCCATCCGCCACGGGTCGCGGCGAGACTCCGCTGAACTGAATCTTTGCCTTCGGATGTTTTGCAAAGAAATCGCTGAAAGCCGCTTCAATTTTCTTTTGGCCGATGATCTCTTCGCCATTGGGACCGATGAACTCGCCGTCGGCGGTCCAGCAAGCGGCCGTGGCCTTGGCATCGCCACGATTGAATGCGTCTTGCAACGCGACCACCGCCTTGAAAATTTCCCGTCCCTTTTTATTGAGTTCCTTTTCCTGGGGTGTATCCGGGATGGTTTCCTGCGCCTGAACGGCAAACCCCGCGGCGAAAACTAGGAAGGTAGTCAAAATTGTAAAATGACGTAACATGGAATGTTCTCCCAAGGAAAATCGGGGGAGGCAAAATCGTCACCCCGAGAGAATTCAATTGTTTAATCATAGCTTATGGGAACGGCAGAGGATCCCCTCTTGTGGATGGTTGGCGTTTTTAAAAGGCTGTTTTCTTGCCACATCCCAAGCTACGGCGTAGACTACTCTGTACCTCCCGACCTAGGAGTTTGTTATGCGACGCCTAAGCGTGCTTGGAATTTTGGTGGTTTGCCTCGTGACCTCTTCGACGGCGGCATTGGGCCAAGCTTGGCCCGGCTACGGCCGCTATCGCGGCGGTTATGGCGGCTATGGCGGCTATGGCGGCTATGGCGAGGATGCCGGCGTGATGGCGGCTTATAGTTCGGCCGTCAACAGTGCATCGATGCGTTCGGCTGCCCAGGCAGACCGATCAGCGGGCGAACAGGCCGCGGCCCGGCAAATGGCCGCCATGCAAGGCGGAATCCGCAATACCTTGAGCACCCAAGCCGAGGCCCGCACGCAAAGTCTTTTGAGCCAACAGCAATCGAATCGCGATTGGTGGTTCCAGGTTCAGGAACAGCAGATGGCGCAGCGACGTTCGCTAGCGTCTTCCGCCGGGGCCGGCGCAGCGGGGCAGGTTGTGGGTTTCGAATCCGCGCCGACCGCATCGACAACGCCCCAGGCCGCCACGGACATTATCAAGTGGATGCCGGTATTGTGTGAACCGCAATTTGCGGAACAAAGGGCTCGGGTGGAAGCTCCCTATCGTCGCGGTTCCAGCGGCTTGGGAACGCCGACGGCTGCCGACTATAAGGCTATGATCGACGCTGCCCAACAGATGAAGACGATTCTTGGTAAAATGACGGCGCAGATTTCGGCCCAAGATTATCTTGGCGCGGAAAAGTTTCTGGATCGCTTGGCGGCGGAAGCCAAAGAGCGTCTTCCCAAAGAGGATGCCGGCGCTAAAAAAGCGGCCCCGTGAGATTGCATTCGCTTGCTTTATTCCACTTCATGCGATGTTTGACGCAGCGCCGTAATTTCTTCGTGCGTCAAACGCCGCGAGGCTCCGGCGGGAAGCTCTCCCAATCGCACGGGACCTACAGCGATGCGCGTCAGCCGCTCGACCTTGTGGCCGACACGGGCCAAAACGCGCCGAATTTCGCGGTTTTTCCCTTCGCGCAAAACCATTTCGAGAACCGTGCTTTCCTTGCGGTGAGTTCGAATTTCAATATGTTCGACCCGGGCGATGCCTTCGGCCAGATGCACCCCCTTGGTAAGTTTCGCCAGCATGTCGCGTTCCATCTTGCCCGCCACGACGACGCGATATGTTTTTGAAACTCCGTAACGCGGATGGGTCAAACGATTGGCCAGCTCGCCATCGTTCGTGACGAGGATGAGCCCTTCGCTGTAGAGATCGAGCCGTCCGATGGTGAACAGCCGTGCGTCACTGCGGGGCATGAGGTCGATGACGCGCGGTCGGCCCGATGGATCGCAGTTGGTGCAAAGCACGCCCGACGGTTTGTTGACCGCATAATAGACGAGCTTTGGCTTTGTCAGAGCAACACCATCGACACGGACCGTCTGCGCGGCGGGATCGACACGGGTTCCAAGCTCGGTAACGACGCGGCGATCGACTTCAACGCGGCCGGTAGAGATCAGTTCCTCGCATTGCCGACGGCTGCCGAGGCCTGCGGCGGCCAGCACTTTCTGAAGTCGCTGTGACCCAACAGTGGGGGAAACAGCCGACTTAGGGCGCGAAGGAGAACGCTTTACGGGACGCTTTGCAGTTGGTTTTCGTGAATAGGGCATACGCCAAGTATAAGGAGCATGGGCAAAATAGGGAAGGGCGATTACGAATTACTGTCCCCATTTGCCAATTTGCCAACGAGATCGTGAGGTTTCGGTGGGAGGTTTATCGTAGTCGCGAGGCCTGGAACTGGTCATCGCGGGCCCTGCCTCGTTTTCTGGATAAGGATCGTAACGTAACGCTCGATTTTGTTGATCCCGAGCTGAACCAGGGTGGAACAGTTTGGGCATGGCCGTGGTTTTGCATCCGCCCAAAGAGACGAGAAACAAAAGGCCGGCAGCTAGTAACCACGGCGGTTTCATGACGAGGACTCCTTCCTCTTTCGCGACCGCGAAAAGATTCGCCCAATCCACGAGGCGGCGGATTATATGCAAACATCGCGAACCAGGGAAGAGGAATCACCCTCCCCTTCCGAGGGGACTGCTATTTGTTTGCCGTGACCATGGGCTCGGTGTTTTTTGCCGCGTATTGTTCGCCCAGCAGCATATCGAATTGGAGCAAGCGGTAGTCGTTCATCAGATGCAGCAGGGCCGGAGATGCCGTGTCCCAGGCGGTCGGTTGGCCATCCTTGGTTTGAATACAGGTGTTCGAGAAGACCGACAATTGTTTCCGCAAGGCGTTGTTCACGGCAAGAAAACCTGTCGGTTGGATGCCGATGCGCGAGAGGATTTCGGTAGGCAGAAAATTCGTGCTGCAAAGGATATCCGGATCCTTGTCGTTCTTGCGGTAGTTCGTCCAGATCAAGACGGGGATTTTGCGCGCCTCGGGGGTGACCGCAGGATCCGTTTCGTCTAGGCAACCGCTCGGCGTGTAAATCTCGGTGGAGTTTTCCATCGGAGGCCGATGATCGCCAATGATGACCACAATAGTCTTTTCCGGAACGTTCTTGAAATAGTCAAGCATCTTGCCAATGGCGCGATCGGCTGTCCGGATCGAATTGATGTAGGTCTTCAGCTCATTTTTTGCCGAAGGCGACATCGGGTCGAGCACATCGAGATCCGAGGCAAGATAGCCGGAGTAGTTGTAGGGAGAATGCGTTGAGTTCGCAGAGGCATACATGAAATAGCGGGGATTGGCCTTGCTTGTTTCGATGACGGCATCCACAAGCGAGTCGTCCGTAGGAAATCTTCCGGCAATATCCACATCGACCGGGCAGACCGACTTGATATCGTTGTCTAGCCCGAGTTTTTCCTTGGTGCGTTGCGTCAGCCAAATGGTTTCGCCGACATCTAGGTGTTCATACACTCGAACACGGTCATAGAGGCAAGGGGGGCCTGCGTGCGCGGCGAAAGTTTTGTATCCGAGTTGTTGGAAAAATTGGGGAACGCTTGGAATGTCTTGCTTGATATACTGCACATAAGGGCAAGAACCCTTGGGAAGCGAAGAACACGACATGCCGGTCAACACCTCGAATTCCGTATTGGTCGAACCGGCGAATCTACAAGGAACTACAATGTATCCACTCGTGTGTTCGCGGGCCGCGGCATGGAAAAACGGCGTGGGATCCGACGTAAAATTGATGTGCAGATCCGCGGGATCCATGAACGACTCGACCAAATACACGACTACGTTGACGTGATCCTGCGCCGAAGACGCGGACGGCGTTTCCGACGGATAGTGCTCTTTCTTTGCGCGAGCGATTTCCTCGGGCGTGTAATCCGCCGGTGAAATGATAATTGAGTCGGGGATGTCGGTCAGAAATTCAAAGAGAAATCCTCGGCGTTCGGAAAATCGAATTCCATTCGACCAGTTCTTGTTTTTGTCGATGGCTTTTAAGACAGCGGCCACGGTCGGGTTCTTGTCGCAGTACATCATGCCGAAAACTCCGGCGATGCAGGCGGCAGCCAACCAAACGCGGGTTGAAAACCGAATGCGATAGTGGCCCTTGAACCACAACACGGCCAGCAGTACGACCCACAAAACGCCTGTCCCGATGGCCATTGTCAGCACCGTTGTTCCGCAGAAAAACTCAGAAAACTCACTCAGCGCGGAAAGATAATAGACGTCCAACGGCCGAATCGTTGTTTGCAGATATTGTACCTTCAGAATGTTTGCGACGAATGCGAACAGGTAAACCGTGTAGATGAAAGCGACAGAAAATGCAAGTTGGTTCGTTAAAGCAAACAGGATACCCGTCAGGAAGCCCAAGAGTAGTACATTGACGGCCACGACGGATGGCGAGGCCAACACGGGAAAGCGACCGTAACTGGCAAGGCTAATGGATTCGACCAGAAAAACCAACACGGAGGTGGCCAGGCAAAATCGGAACAGATTCCAATGTTCTTTAACGATACGCCGGGACGTAATATAACGCCATAAGGCCACGGCCTCGGAGCGCAACATCAGATAGGTCACGAATAACAAGCTGAGAAGCGTAAACAAGATGCTCCAGTTAAACGCCTCGATCAGTTTGGCCATCATCAGAAACGGCAGCAAACCGGAAAACAGCACCAATCCGCCTGCCGCCGCGCGTCGCCAGATGTCGGCGTTTCCCAACCTCAGCCGTTCGATGAGTTCTCGGGCGTCTATCGAGGAGTAGTTCGAATCTTGTAAAGTATCTTGGGCTTTCAAGGGTCTGTCCTGTTGCGTCAGCTCTAGGTAACTGTATATTCTCAGCGCAGTGGAAAAGCTCGAACTGCCCTCAGAAAAAGCCTACTACACAAAATTGCGCGATGCGCAAAAAAGAATCGGCTATAGGGATTAAAGAGATTGGGCGGGCGAGATGCTTTTTGGCAGTATCAAAAGCGAAAAAAAACCGCCGCATTCCCTTTTTGGAGAATGCGGCGGCGTTAGACTCAAACCTCCCGTCGATTGCGACTGGATGCGTCGCTGCGAGACGAGCGAAGGTCAGGCGTGCTTCTGCACTAGCCGTGAAGGCGACCTTGGCTCACGCTATTTGTTTGGCACCTCCGTCGGAATGCTTGACAGGAAGTTCGATTCCGTAAGTTGTGTACCAGATCTATCGGCAAATCACACTTGCCGATTCCACACGAAACCACAAATTCCGAATCACGGGGGCCGGCGACCCGCGAAATGTTTTTTACGGCCTCGTCTACATGAATACTATCTTAGAAACACTCTCCTTGCGCACATTTTGCGGCAAAACAGCGGGAAAAATGGTTTTCCGCCAACTTGATCGGATCGTGGGCTTTCCGGCGGGGGGGGAGACGAACCTTTTCGCCCTCTCTCTGTCTTTTGGAGAACAGCTTGCGATAAGTTTCGGGATTGTATCCTTATTTAAGGCGTTTAGATCGCAGGATTGTCGTGTTTTGGAGCCTGCGGAGACGCCCGACGATCGGTATTGATTCGTCCTTTTTATTAAGGATGCCTCGACTTGAAATGGGCGGGTTCTCGACTTATGCTGAACCGTCTGGCTAAATAACAAAGGGTGGCGGCGGGTAATCCCGGCCGTCGTGCGGAGGAAAGGTGATTTTTGTGGCGACAACAAGCAACAAACCAACCCCATCGGCTGAAAAGCAACCCACAAGCGGGGCGGATATCATCGTGCAAAGCCTCGTCAACCACGGGGTGGATACGATTTTTGCCTACCCTGGCGGAACGACGATCCCCCTGCACCAAGCTTTAACCCGGTTTCGCGACAAGGTCCGTGTGATTTTGCCTCGTCACGAACAAGGCGGCGGTTTTGCCGCCCAGGGTTATGCGCGTTCGACCGGTAAAATCGGCGTTTGCATGGCCACCAGCGGTCCTGGCGCCACGAACCTCGTCACATCGATTGCCGATGCCAAGCTCGACAGCATTCCAACGCTTTTTATCACGGGCCAAGTCGGCACGCCGGTCATCGGCACCGATGCCTTCCAGGAAACGCCGATTGTCGAGGTCTGCCGCAGCATCACCAAACACCATTATCTCGTGACCGATGTGAACGATATCGCGCGCATTATGAGCGAGGCGTTTCATGTGGCCACGACGGGCCGGCCCGGGCCCGTGCTGATCGACGTGCCCAAGAATGTGCAGAACATGTTGACCGTGCCCGACTACGACGTACCGATGCAATTGCCCGGCTATCACGTCGATGATCGGAAGGCATCGGCGGCCGATGTCGCAACGGCCGCTGAAATGATTTTGGCGGCAAAACGGCCGGTGATTTACGCCGGCGGCGGTGTGATTGCGGCCGATGCCAGCGAGGAATTGACCGCGTTGGTCCGTAAAACGAACATTCCCGTGACCACGACGATCATGGGGCTCGGTTGTTTTCCCGGCGATGATCCTCTTTCGTTGGATATGCTCGGGATGCATGGCAGCATCTACGCCAATTACGCTGCCGACAATGCCGATCTATTGATCGCCCTGGGCGTGCGGTTCGACGACCGCGTCACCGGCAAGGTGTCCGAATTCGCCAGTCGGGCGAAGGTGATCCATGTAGATATCGATCCTTCTGAAATCAGCAAGATCCGTCGGCCGGAGCTTTCGATCGTCAGCGATTTGAAGCATTTTCTGCGTGAATTGAACAAAGTGGTTCAAACGCCCGACACCGAGGAGTGGCGTCGCAAGGTGGCTACCTGGAAACGGGATGAGCCGTTCTCCTACGATCAAGATTTCGACGGCATTTTGCCGCAACATGCCATCAGTGAGCTTTGCCGATTGACGCGCGATCTCGATCCGATCATCGCCACGGGTGTGGGCCAACATCAAATGTGGACGGCGCAATATTACAAGTTCCGTCGCCCGCGCCGCTGGCTCTCGAGCGGCGGGTTGGGAACGATGGGCTTTGGTATGCCGGCCGCCGAGGGCGCCAAGGCCGCTCATCCCGATAAACTGGTAATCGACATCGACGGCGATGGCAGCATCTTGATGAACATTCAGGAAATGGCCACCTGCCACTGCGAGAAGTTGCCGATCAAGGTCATGCTTTTGAATAACATGCACCTGGGGATGGTTGTGCAGTGGGAAGATCGATTCCACGCAGCCAACCGGGCCAACACCTATTTGGGGTCGATCGACGATCCCGAAGCGATTGGTCAGGGCAACGGCATCACGCCCGAAGAACGCTATCCAGACTTCGTGGCGATTGCCCGCGGATTCCGTTGGGGCGCGCGGCAAGTGCGTCGCAAAGAGGAACTGGCCGATGCGATCCAAGAGATGATCAATTCGAAAGGCCCATTCCTTTTAGACGTGCAGGTGCCCTATCAAGAACACGTCTTGCCGATGATTCCGGCCGGAATGACCGTGCATGATTTGATTAAAGAGTAACGCTCCCAAGTCGGGGGAAAAATGCGATCAAGGGGCAGGCAAATCCGTTTCTAATTCCTAATCCACCTTACTTGCAGGAACGACATCCATGGAATGGGTGCAAGTTTACAATCCCCTTGGCTCAACGGCGTTGTCCTCGATGGCGGCGGGGCTGCCGATCGTGGTCTTGCTAGGCTTGCTTGTCGTGGGCGTTTCAGCGCCGCGCGCGGCGCTAGCCGGATTATGCACCGCATTGATTGTGGCCATTGGCATCTTTGGAATGCCTGCATCCAAAGCCTTGGCGGCCGCGACCTATGGCGGTTGTTTTGGGCTCATGCCCATCGGCTGGATCGTTTTGCCAGCCGTTTTTCTGTTCCAGTTGACGGTCCGTTCGGGCCAGTTCGATGTTCTAAAACATTCCGTGGCGGCACTATCGCCCGACCGACGGATGCAAGCACTGCTGATTGCTTTTTGCTTCGGCACGTTGTTGGAAGGGGCAGCCGGATTCGGGGCGCCGGTGGCCATCTGCTCGGCCTTGTTGATTGGCATCGGATTTTCGCCGCTTTATGCCGCCGGCTTGGCACTGATCGCCAACACGTCGCCGGTCGCCTTTGGATCGCTGGGGATTCCGATTCGCACATTGTCGGAAGTTTCGGGGCTGCCCGAGATGGCGCTAAGTCAAATGGCGGGACGACAACTAACCCTGTTTTCGTTGATTATCCCCGCTTGGCTTGTGGCGTCGATCTCTGGTTGGAAGGGCGTCAAAGGCTGTTGGCCGGCGTTGGTTCTCTGCGGCAGCACCTATGCGACCATCCAGTTTTTCATGTCGAACTATCATGGCCCCGCGTTGGTGTGCGTGGCCGCCGGCTTGGGTTCGCTATGCATCATGGTGCTGTTCCTTCGCGTTTGGCAGCCGAAAGAGGTTTGGCGATTTCCGGAAGAACGGCAGGAGGCAAATGGAGAAGAAACGCAGGAGACCGGAAGTAAAAAATCCTCAATTCCCGGCCACCACGTTCCATCGCTCACCGCCCACCAAGTGGCTTATGCCTGGACGCCGTGGCTGCTGTTGGCCGGGATGGTTTTCCTATGGAGTTGGCCGGCGTGGCGCATGGCCCTCAATGGTGGAACGCCTGAAAATCCGAATTTTTTGCAGGGCATCGGTAAAATCTCGATCCCCGTTCCGAATTTGGATGGGCAAGTCTATCGCACGCATCCCGTCGTGCCGGTGCCCGAAGGTTCGGATCGCGCGGCGAAACCGGAAAAGGCCATCTATGAATTCAACTGGTTATCGGCCACCGGCACGAGCCTTTTTATCGCAACCATTCTGTCAGGCTTCTGGCTTCGCATCGGATTCCGAAACTTTTTCCTGCAACTGCTCGAAACGATCATCCGCGTTCGTTGGGCGCTATTCACCATCGCTTGCATGTTGGCTTTGGCCTTCACGACGAAGTACAGCGGCGTGGACGCTACCTTGGGACTGGCCTTTACGCATTCCGGCTGGCTTTATCCGTTCTTTGCGCCGATGCTGGGATGGCTGGGTGTTGCGCTGACCGGTTCCGACACTTCCTGCAATGCGTTGTTCGGCAGCCTGCAACGCATCACGGCCGAACAGTTGGGGCTAAATCCCGTACTGATCGTGGCCAGCAACAGCACGGGCGGCGTGATGGGCAAAATGATCGACGCCCAGAGCATCGTCGTCGCGGCCGTGGCCACCGGACAATCGGGCGGCGAGGGGCGTATCCTCCGCTTCGTCTTCGTACACAGCCTCATACTGGCCATTCTGGTCGGATTGCTCACCATTCTGCAAGCGTATGTGCTGCCCCAGATGATTCCCGCTCTGCCAAGTTGAAGTAAGACGCTTGCTCGACGCTCATCATTAAAGCACCCCCCATGATAGCGGTGGTCGGGATTCTTGATGGACTAAATATTTCCACCCTGATATTTGGGCTGGTTATGATATAGAGAATAGAGAGGAATTTGCAGGTCAAGAAAAAATGGATCCCTTTGCCCAAGAACCGATGAGGGAAAGATGAGCGATCCATGCGACAATCAGGCCTTTGTGCAAGAGCTCATCGAGGTGCAGCGGGGGCTGTACACATATATTTTCCGGCTCTTGCCCAATGTAACCGACGCCAATGATGTACTGCAAGAGACCAATCTGGTCATTATGCGGAAGCAATCGGAGTATCAGCTCGGCACGAATTTCGCGGCCTGGGCAGCCGCCATTGCTCGCAATCAGGTGCTCTCGTTTCGGCTGAAGATGCAGCGGGATCGGCTGTTCTTCGATGAACAACTGTTGGATCAATTAGCCGTCAGCGGCCTGAAACGGATCGGCAATCTTAATCCGATGCTCGAAGCTCTCGGGCATTGCAAGGATAAGCTGAATAGCCTCGACCAGGACTTGCTGGAACACCGCTATGGGGACGGCCTTTCGGTAAGCCAGCTAGCTACCGCGGTCGGACGCACGCCGAGGGCAATTTCGCAAGCGCTCTATCGCATCCGAATTACTTTGATGCAATGCATCAAACAATTCGTTGCGTCGGAGGAGGGCGACCATGTCCGCAAACCAGATGCCTGATAAGCTCCCCGAGCTCTCGGACCTTCTCCAACGGCTGGTTGACGACCAACTAGGCGACGTCGAAATGCGGCGTCTTGGCGAAATTCTGCGGAACACGCCAGGGTCCGAAGAATTCTACGACCAATTCGTTACATTGCATTGTTTGCTGACTTGGCAATATGCACCGCCCCTGGTAGCGAACTTGTCTCCGATTTCCGAGGGAGAATGCTTGGCGCCGCATGAGACACTGCACGATGCCATTGTGGAACCCTCGTGCCGGGGCTCCGATCATGCCGCCCCGCCGCTGTTCCCTGCTCAAGGTTTCTTTTCTTCTGCCCTTCATGGCCCTATCAGCTATTTTTCGCAGGAAATTCCCTTCTCGCTTTTAGTGGGGGCGGCCATTACCAGTCTCTTGGTGCTGGTTGCTTGGCTGGTGCCTGTTTCAAGGCTGGCGCAGGTGGCAAAGAACGTGCCCTCCGTTCCAACGGTCAATCGACAACAAATCAATTCCATCCGGAAGAACGAGATGGTCGGCCGGATTACCGGCATGGCCAATGTGAAATGGTCGAAAGATTGCAATGCACCGAGCAGCTATGGCAACGTGCTTGTTGGTCATCGGTTTTCCCTCGACTCGGGTCTGCTGGAGATTACCTACAACACAGGAGCCCGGGTTATTCTTGAAGGCCCAGTCACTTATGAAACGGATTCTTGCAACGGGGGATATCTCACCATCGGCAAGCTTACCGCGAGAGTAGAGAAGAGAGGAGAGGGGAGAGAGGAGAGTCAGGGGAAGCAGTCAGCCGTCAGCGGTCAGCCATCAGAAAAAGTGGCTAGTGGCCAGTGGCTAGCGGCTAGTGAATCAGACCCGAAATCCCAAAATCCCAAAATCCCAAAATCCCAAATTTCTAATCCCCAATCCCTAATCCCTAATCCCTTATTTGCCGTGCGAACACCGACCGCCACCGTGACCGACTTGGGCACGGAATTCGGCGTTGAAGTGAACAAAGAGGGACACACGGCTTCCCACGTGTTCCAAGGCTCGATTCAAGTGCAGGCGATTTCGGGCAGTGGCAAATTGGAAGGCGTAGCTCGCGTCTTGCACGAAAACGAATCGGCCTATGTCGATAATTCGAACATTAAGGTGCGCAAAGGCGAACGAATTACCGTCGCCCCCTCGACGTCCTCGGCCGCCGCATTCATTCGTAAAATACCTCGGAACATAACGAAAGTATTCGATCTGGTGGATGTTGTTGCCGGCGGCGATGGATTCTCCCAACGACGGAACCGCGGCATTAGTTCCTCGACAGGCGAAGTGATTACGCGGGCATTGCGGGATGACGAGGTTCCGCCGGGCGACGGATTATACCATCGCGTGCCTTGGTCGCCTTTGATCGACGGCGTCTTCGTGCCCGACGGACGCAAAGGAGCCGTTCAAACGGATTCGGTTGGACATACTTTCGAAGGATTTGCAAATTTAACGAACCAAACGGCTTCCAGCGTTTGGGCCGGAGGCAAGATTCTTGCCGCGGATCCAACACTGAACATTCCCACCGTTCTCAACGGCGTGGACTACTCCTCAAAAAATCACGGCTTGTTGTTCATGCACGCCAATAAAGCGGTGACATTCAACTTGGACGCCATTCGCCAGGCGAATCCCGGCTTCAAAATCACTCGTTTTCTCACGATATCGAGCAGTATGGAAGGGTCGGTGGATGCCTGGTTCCTGGTCGATGGCAAGGAACGCTTCAGCCGCTGTAAGATCAGTCAATCTTACTCGGCCATGCCTATTACCATTCCCATTCGCGAAAACGAGCATTTCCTGACGCTGGCCGTTACCGACGGCGGCGACGGCATCGGCGGTGATTGGATGATATTCGGCGATCCGCGTTTGGAGATGATTTCGATTAGGGTCGTTTCCGATGCCAAAAAGTAATTCGATAACCGTGGTCGAAAAGTAGATGCCGTAGGCATGAAAGGAGGCAGATTCAAACATTTCATTGTACGTGTATGGATTGATCCAATTTTTTACCGCTGTTTGTCAATAACATCCTGGCGGTAAATGAAATGCAACGGAGAAAAACAAAAAAGTCGTGATGTCGGAACGGATGCACATCGCACTCGGCCGACCCACGCAAGACAACTCCAATTCCGAGGCGGTGGTTGTCCAGCGTATCTTATCTACCATATATAAGGAGAGAAAAGATGTTGAAGCATCGTGCGGGAGTGTTGATAGGAATTGCATTGTTGCTGAATAGCACTGTTTTATTTTCGAATTCACAGGCCGCCCTGATCGAAGCATTGAGCGTTTCCGGGGCGCAGTTGCAAAATGATATCAGCGGTAATTTCAACGTAGGATGGAGTTTTACGGTCAACGCGCCGATCGCCGTGTCCAGTTTAGGTTGGTACAACACCGACGGCACGCAATTGCATGATGCTGGGCTTTATACCTCGGCTGGATCGCTGCTTGCCTCGGGAACAGGTATTGGTTCCGCGACGTTAAGTGCCAATGGATTCAGCTACCAATCCTTAACCGCACCTGTCACCTTGGCTGCCGGAAACTACATCATCGGTGGAACCACGACTGGAACGGGTATCTATGCCTGGGCCAGCAGCGTCAACACGGTGTCTCAGATTTCCTACACCGGCGGGCTCTATTCTGTTGGAGCTGGATTGGCATGTCCTACCATTGGATCCGACCGAGGAACCTCCTATTTTGGCCCGAGTTTCCAAATCTATAGCGCCGCGCCGCAAATCAGCCTGAACTTCGGCGCGAACATAGCCTCGGTCGGAACGAACACCGCGGGCGTGGTCTCGGCGGGCAATTGGAATGATATCGCCGCAGGCGCCCAGTCGAATATTGTGCTGAAAGACTCCGCGGGAAATGCCTCGACCCTTAAACTTTCCGTTCCGGACACGGCCTCAACCGATTCACATGCAAATTTCGGAACAGACAAGGAAGGTGATACAGCCATGATGCGCGGGCATATCTATGCCGGCGGCGGCAATGCTCTCGATCTTTCCTTTACCGGTAAAATTCCCTATGAACAGTTTGACGTTTACGTCTACTACAATAGCGGAGCTGTCACGAATACCCAAACATTCTCGATTCTCGATAGCAATGGAAATAGTTTGGGATTGTCTCAAGTGGGATATGACATAATCGACGCCAATCGAGGCCTTCCGGGTGAAGTACCAGATTCTTCCTATGTGCTCTCCGACGGCGTCGGCGGAAATAACGCCAACTACGTCAAGTTCTCGGGTCTGACTAGCGCTAGCATTCCCGAAAACTTCATCATCCGGGCACAAGGCACGGGCAGCGAATATGCATATATCAATGGTGTTCAGTTTGTCCAAGTACCCGAACCTAGCGTCATGGCTACACTAGTGACAGGACTATTCAGTCTTCTGGCCTATGCGTGGCGGAAGCGGAAGTAATTTGGAGATTTGGAATTTGGAGATTTGGGGTTTTAGATCGAAGTGCAATTTTATGATTAAGAGACCTGTATCATGTCACCAAGAAATAAAATCCCAAATCCCAAATCGACAAATCCAAAAGTCACGAAGGCATTTACCCTCGTGGAGCTCCTGGTCGTGATCACGATCATCGGCATTCTGATTTCGTTGCTGCTTCCCGCGGTGCAATCGGCGCGAGAGGCAGCGCGTC
>CAYWGR010000063.1:0-9605 GCA_964458015.1 uncultured Planctomycetaceae bacterium | reverse complement strand
GCAAGAGCCCTGCAGACAACCTGCTCGTCCAATCTGAAGCAGATCGGGTTGGCGTTGCACAATTTCGAGTCGCAGAATGGTACGTTTCCGCCCGGCGTCCAAGCGAAAACGCGGATGTCGTACAGTTGGAGTTCCGACACCGGTTATGAATGGCCGTATCTGCTCGATTTTCTGTTGCCGTATCTCGAACAGCCCGCTTATTACAGTATTCTGCAAGGACCGAAATTCGACATTCAAAACCCCTGGTATGCTCCGGGCGACTGGCCCGCAGGCATCAGCGGCATCACACTGCCGATGTTATTGTGTCCCAGCGATGTCGGCGAGAACTCTTATAGCATGACATCCAGCCTGAAGCTTCCGAAAAGCAATTACCTCGGCATCTTTTCGGGGCTCAAGGATATCGACGCCTTTTCGGCAAGCGATGCCGCGACGAGGGCCGTGTTTCGCTATCATGACGGAACGCCGGTGGCTTCGATCAAAGACGGCACCAGCAACACGATGGCCGTGGCCGAATACTTGAAAGGCCTCGGCGACACCGATATTCATGGCGCGTTTTACACGAATCGCGCCGGGGCTCAGTTGCTTTACGTTACTTTGGGGCCTAACTCCACGGCCAGCGACAATCTGCTGAATTACCCCGGTTTCTGTCCTTCCGACGGCAGTTTGAATCGTCCTTCGGATAACCTGCCATGCGTGAGCGGTGCAACCGATGAGAATTTCGCCAGTCCGCGGAGCCGACACTCGGGCGGCGTGAATGTCGTGTTCTGCGACGGCAGCGTGCATTTCGTGCAGAACGGCATCGACATTTCCACGTGGCGTTATCTCGGATGGATTGCCGACCGTGTCGCGGTGACCATGGATTTTTAAGGCAAATGATGTTCATGATGAAGAAGCAATCTACCGTCCTTGCGTTGATTTTGCTGCCGGTCGTCGTTGGATGCGGAAAGGACGAGGTTCCTCGCAACAACGTCACGGGTGAGGTGAAACTGGACGGCAAACCGCTCGAACGCGGTTCGATTCTCTTTGTACCCAGTGATGGAACGAAGGGAGTTGTCGCGGGAGGGTTGATCGATGCGGGAAAGTATCAACTCAACTCGGCCACGGGGCCTGTAACGGGCACGAATCGCGTCGAGATTCGCGCCATCAAGAAAACAGGCCGCATGGTGCAGAAACCGATGGCACCGCGAGGTGAGATGATGGAGGAAACGGCCGAAGCGGTATCGCCGCGATTCAACTCCAACTCGACCCTGAAAGTACAAATCCAAGCCGGTGATAATACATGCAACTTTGATGTAACGTCCTCTTAATGAGAAACGTCATTCGTCTCCGCTGGAGACGTATCGAAAACACGCCTTCCTTAATTTTCCCGCCCTAACTGTTCGCAGGAGACTGTCATGAGGTCATACTATCGTTGTACTTTTGTGATGCTTGTTTTTTTTGCACTCCCTATGATTGCCGTTGCCGAGGGAAACGCGGCATCGAGCACAACGATCTCGTTAGACGGTCCCTGGCTCTTGGCCACGGATCCGCAAAACGTCGGACGCGAACAGAAATGGTTCGAATCGCCGCGTTCCGAGGCCAAGCCGACCCGCGTGCCGTGGATTATTCAAGAAACTTTTCCGGGCTATCACGGCGTGGCATGGTATTGGCGCGATTTCGATGCGCCGGCCAACCCGCATCCGCAAGGCCGAACGCTGTTGCGATTCTGGGCCATTGACTATCTGGCCGAAGTGTGGCTGAACGGCGTGAAAGTGGGCGGCCATGAAGGCGGCGAAGGCGTTTTCGTTCTCGATGTAACGAACGCCGTCAAACCGGGCCAAAAAAACCGTCTGGCCGTGCGCGTTTTGAATCCGACAAACGAATCAATCGACGGCATCGCGCTGCCGACAATTCCACGACGCTGCAAGGTCATCCCGTTTAACGCCGGCGCGCTCTACAACGACGGCGGTATCGTCGATTCGGTCGAACTGTTGCAGGTTCCGAGCGTGTATACGACCAATTTGCAGGTTGTGCCCGATCCTAAAACGGGTGATGTTCGAGTGCGTGTTGCCGTCCGCAACGCATTGCCGCAGGCAGTGCCGGGGCGACTGGAATTCTCCGTCGCGCCGGCGGCTTCTGGCGAAACACTGCAAATGGCAACCGTGAAACGCGAGTTGCCCAGCGGCGACACGACGGTGGAAACAAGCTTAAAAGTCGCACAACCGCATTTGTGGAATTTAAACGATCCCTATCTCTATCGTGTCACGGCCCGAGTGCATACGGAAGGCTCGACTTCGACCGACGAACGATCAGCCCGCTGCGGCTTCCGCGAATTCCGCTTCAACAAGGGCTATTTCCGCCTGAATGGCCAACGTGTCTTCTTGAAATGCTCGCATACGTCGACGCACTATCCCGTCGGACTCCACTGGCCGCACGATCCTGATCTCGCCCGGAAAGATTTGCTCTTGGCCAAATCGATGGGATTCAATTCGATTCGATTCTTCTGTTCGGTGCCGACACGTTATCAACTCGAACTATGCGACGAGATCGGCCTGATGATCTACGAGGAGAGTTTTGCGGGCTGGTTCCTTCAGCCATCGCCCAAGATGGCCGAACGATTCGACCGCGAAGTATCCGAGATGATCGTTCGAGATCGAAACCACCCCAGTGTTGTGATGTGGGGTTTGTTGAACGAAACCTCGGATGGCGAAGTCTTCCGCTACGCAGTCAAGATGTTGCCGTTGGTCCGTTCACTCGATGAAACTCGAGTTGTCATCCTTAACAGCGGCCTCGATCATTTCGTACCGGATAATTCGGGCGGTTTGAATGGCGTCTCCATTTGGAATGGTGAAGCGGGCAACGAGCCGAATGTCACGTATAATGGAACCAAGAGCGCCGTCCAAGCCGTGGGCATCATCTGGAATCCGGGACAAATTGCCTTGCATCCCGGCTTTAAAGGCGAAAGCTGCGTTCTGCGATGGACAGCTCCGGCGGCAGGAGAGATCGCGGTCTCGGCCGAATTTACAGGCATAGCCAGCCATGCAACGACCGATGTGCATGTGCTTCACCAAGGCAAATCGTTGTTTGATGGTTTTCTGAATGTGCAAGGAGCGGGGAATAAAGCGGAATGGAAAAAAACCATGCCCGTAAAAGCCGGCGACACGCTCGACTTCGTCGTTGGCCGCGGCAACGAAAATTTCGGAGGTGATGCGACCGCCGCGGCTGTTACGATTCGCGCGGGAGAGGCTGTTTTTGAGGCCGGCCGCGATTTCTCGATCAAAAACAATGCCAACGGCGCATGGAGTTATGGTTATTACCCTGCCGGCGACGTGTTGAATTCCGCGGCGTTCAAGCCGTTTACTAAATCCATGGATGGCTCGGCCAAGAAGGCGGCCTCAAGGGGCTTTGGGGCGCTGTGTAATCCGGGATTGCGTGAATGGGAGAATACGCTCAGTGACCAGCATCCCTACAAACGCACTCCACACACCTCTCCCATCCTCCGCGAGCTACGGACGGTATCTGGCGGCGGAAATCCGGTGTTTATCTCGGAATACGGCGTCGGCAGCGGAGTGGATTTGGCTAAAACGACGCGACATTTCGAGCAGCTCGGCGTCGAGCATGTGGAAGACGCGCAATGGTATCGTCAACGGCTCGATCAATTCATGGTGGATTGGAAACGCTGGAACCTGAACGACACGTTTGCCAGTCCAGAGGACTTCTTCACGTTATGCCTGGCCAAAATGGGCCAACAAAGACTCGTGGGGCTCAACGCCATTCGGGCCAACCCGAACGTCGTCGCACATAGCATGACCGGCACGGTCGATCAAGCCAATTGCGGCGAGGGACTGTTTACAACCTTCCGCGATCTCAAGCCAGGCACGGTCGATTGCGTGTTCGACGGTTGGTATCCGTTGCGGTGGTGTTTGTTTGTCGATCCGGTCAACGTCTATCGCAAGACGCCCGTGCGGCTCGAAGCCGTGTTGGCCAACGAGGATGTGTTGAAGCCGGGCAAGTATCCCGTGCGGATTCAAGTCGTGGGTCCGGATGCGAGAAACGTGTTCCAAAAGACGATTGACGTCACGATTCCCGATTCTCATGCGACTCCGGAACCGCCGATGGCCATGTCGGTCTTCGACGAAAATGTCGTGATTGACGGTCCCTCGGGCAAATACCGACTTCTAGTTGCCTTTGAACGCGGCGGCGCAGCCATGGGCGGAGAAACAGAGTTCTACGTGACCGATCCGGCAGAATTGCCCAAGGTTCAAAACGAAGTTGTGCTCTGGGGCAAAGATCCAGAGCTAGAACAGTGGCTTAAGAACCACGGCATTCCTTTCCGCCCGTTTTCGTCGGCTGCTCCAGCGAGTCGTGAACTGATTCTCACGGCAGGCAGTCCACCGGCGCCTGGCGGAGTGCCGGTATTCCGTGAGCTTGCCACGCGCATCGCACGGGGTTCGTCAGTAGTGTTCCTGTCGCCTTCGGTGTTCGCCAAAGGCGACCAGCCGGCGGCTTTGGTGCCATTGACCAAAAAAGGATCCATCACCGCAATGCCCTCGTGGCTCTATCACAAGGATGAGTGGACAAAAAAGCATCCGATCTTTGACGGGCTGCCCGCCGGCGGTTTGATGGATTACATGTTTTATCGCGAGATTATTTCTGACATCGCGTTTGTCGGACAAGACGTACCCGCGGAGATTGCCGCTGGTGCGACCAACACTTCGCAGGACTACTCTGCCGGATTGACCGTCTCGGTGAATACGCTGGGGGCCGGTCAGTTCATACTGAATACGCTTTTAATTCGCGATAATCTTGGGAAGAATCCGGCGACCGATCGTTTGTTACTGAATATGCTTCGCCATGCCTCGCGCGATGTGACGAAGCCATTGGCCGATCTTCCTTCTGATTTCGAGGCGCAACTAAAAGCAATCGGATACAACTGATGCCAGAATTTCTCACCATGCAATATCCCAGGACACCAATCGTGATACTACAATCACTAAAGACGGCAACCATGTTTTTGTTCCTATGCTCGAGCAATGCATTTACCGAGGATTTGCCGCCCGACACGATGCGGCAGTTGACATCCCCCGTGTCGGGCTATCGGGGTGAGTTATCGAAGGTCGTGGTTCTGCCCGACGGGGCCGCCGCACTTCCTCCTGGCCCCGACTTCACGAAGATGGCCGAACAAGCATTGCACTACCTTGGCAAGAATCCTGTTCCGGAGAATAAGTACCAATGCCGATTTTGGAATTTTCTCTTGGCCTGTCCTCCTACTCCCACGCCCGATCCGAGCAAAGAACTGATTGACGCCACGGCAGTGGGCGATACGGAATGCCGGAACGACATCGCCTTTAATCAAATGCGCGAAATGTGCGGTTCGAATTTCGGTCGGAAGGCCGAAGAAGAGGTTCACAAGCGTCTGGTCGGTTATCTGCAATCAACGCCGGGGCAGCTTGGCGATGATATGTGTTGGTGTTATCTTTATGCTGGATCTTCGGATACGGATTCCCCGTATGCTTGTCCTTGGGCCACGGCGAAACTTCTGCGCAGCGAAGTGGATCTTTATCGTCTTACCGGCGACGAGAATCACAAGAAAATAGCGCAACGGATATTCAACGGCTTGCGCAAGGCGGCCCAATGGGAAACGGGCCGGGCTTTTTATCCCAACGGTGTTTCCGGTTTCAAGCCGGGGAAAAACGCCTGCGGCTATGAGGGGCACTATCCGACCATCATCGGCCCCCTCACCTATTACGGACTGCATTGCAAGGACGCCGAAGCAATCGCGTTCGCCCGAGCCATGGCCGATGGGTTTCTGGCCGATCTTCAACCGCGTCACGGACATTTTCCCGATGGAAGCGTTCGCGGTCATAATCACGTTATCATGCATGCGGTTCGTGGCGTTGCCGAACTCGGTGCCGTGACGCATGACGTTCGCTACTTGGAATGGGCAAAGGCGGCCTATCAGTATTACAACCAAAATGCATTCGATACGGGTTGGCTTCCGGAAACGGCTGGGCAGCCTGACCACAACAACCACACCGAGATGTGTCTGGTCGGTGATATGACCGAGATCGAGGTATGGCTTGCCCAGGCAGGATGGCCGAGTTATTGGGATCGCGTGGACCGGACCATTCGCAACCTCATCATGCCGGGCCAATTTGTTTTGACGCCGGCCCTGGAGTCCATGTGGCGCGAAGTCAACAAAGGCAAGTCTCCTGCCGAGACCGAACGGTGCATCCAATTGCTAAAGGACGTCGAGGGGGGATTTTTAAGCGGCCTGACGCCGAACGACCGCATTTTCGCGGTCAATCCGAAGGGAAGCCATGCAGGCGCAGTCGGTTATCGCGGCCGCACGATTGTCTTCGACATGATGGGCTGTTGTCCGCCGGAAGGCATGCGATCGCTTTATCTTGCTTGGCGGGACGTCGTAACGGAAACGAGCGATGGAATCCTTGTCAATTTGGCCTTCGATCGCGATGCGCCGAAAGCGAAAGTCGTTTCGCAAATGCCGCGCAAAGGTCAAATCACCGTTACCGCCAAGGCCGACGCTGATTTCCTTCTGCGGCCTCCCGCGTGGGCGCCAAGGTCGGCGGTTCGAGCCATTCGCAGCGGAAAGCCTGTGGATGTCCAATGGACGGGGCCGGCGCTGGCCTACGTGGCATTTCCCAAAGTCAAAACCGACGAGACACTTGAAATCATCTGGCCGTTGGTCACGTTTTCCCAGCGTGTCTCCCATAAGATCTATGACGGGACTGTTGAACGCACCTACACCTATACATGGATCGGCAGCACCGTTACGGCCGTTGATCCACCGGGCGAATGGCTTCCGCTTTACGGTCAGGGGCCAACAACGAAGTAATTATTGAAAGACTCCCCTCACACACTGCAACCAATAGGAGAACGATAATGATATCCCCTACGATGGCAAGATTTATCCATACGACTGTGTCTCGCTTTATGTTCTGGCGTAATGGTAGCGTTTTCGGCGTAGCATTTATCGCAATTGGACTCATTGCATGCCAAGCGGCAATGGCCGTGACCGTATCGCCCGATGAAATGGCCGAGGCAAATCGGTGGACGACGAGCATGTTCGACGCCAAAGCGGCCTCGAATGCTCTGAAGCCGGGTTTGGAAGTTGTGGCAAACCTCGATCCTGTTCAAAAAAACGCGCGTTTCGGAAGGCCTCTAAATTTGGCAGGCAAAACCTATTCCCACGGCCTGTTTTGCCATGCCACGAGCAAGATCATCGTGCGGTTACCTTCGCCTGGCATGACTTTTGAGTCGGTCGTTGGCGTCGATAGCAACGAACAAACGGCCGGCGGCCAAGGAAGCGTCGTCTTTGGCGTGCTGTTGGGCGGCAAAAAAGCATTCGAGTCGCCGGTGATGAAAGAAGGGATGCCGGGGGCGCCGGTGAAAGTCGCCCTGGAGGGCGCGTCTGAATTCACGCTTGCAATCGGTGACGCCGGCAACGGCTACGGCTGCGATCAAGCCGATTGGGCCGATGCAAAAGTCACGCTGGCCGATGGAAAGACGATTTGGCTGGCCGATTTGCCGATGGCGGGCGGTCCGGCGGTGGCCGATCCCAACGCTCCGCCGTTCTCGTTTATTTATGGTGGGAAACCGTCCACGGAGTTGCTGCAAGCATGGAAAGTCGAACGTGATTCAAAACCGCTGGACCAAAATCGCACGCAACGAACGATCACGTACCAAGATCCGGCAACAGGGCTTGTGATTCGTTGCGTGGGCGTGGAATATCGCGACTTTCCAACTATTGAATGGACGTTGTATTTCAAAAATACCGGAACTGTTGCAACGCCGATCTTGGAAAAGATTCAAGTCCTGGACATGCGATTGACGCGGGGAAACTACGGAGAGTATTTGCTGCATAACGCGGTAGGAAGCCCTTGTGCAATCAATGACTATCAGCCGTTGGAAACGCCGATGCCGCCAAAAACGGCGAAACGGATCGGCGCGGCTGGCGGGCGACCAACCAATTCAGACTGGTCCTACTTCAATCTTGAGACTGCAACCGGGAACGGCGTTATCATCGTTGTGGGGTGGCCCGGTCAGTGGTCATCGCTTTGGACTCGCGACGACGGCGTTGGGCTCCATGTTCAGGCCGGTCAAGAGCTGACCCACTTCAAACTGTTTCCCGGCGAAGAGGTTCGCAGCCCCTTGATTGTGCTGCAATTCTATTCGGGCGATTGGCTTCGAGCCCAAAACATTTGGCGTCGCTGGATGCTGGCGCATAATGTTCCCAAGCCCGAAGGCAAGATTTCCCAGCCCGAATTGTTCGGTTGCAGTGCGCATCTCTATAACGAAATGTGCGATGCGAACGAAGAGAACCAAAAGATGTGCATCGGGCGATACATAGAAGAAAATATCCCCATTGGCCACTGGTGGATGGATGCGGGTTGGTATCCCTGTGCGCCGGAGGGATGGCCCAAGACGGGGACTTGGGAGGTTGATGCAAAGCGTTTTCCAAAAGGTTTGCGGGCGATCAGCGACTATGCACACGCTCAAGGAGTGAAAACCATCTTGTGGTTTGAACCTGAGCGAGTTGCTGCCGACACATGGCTCACAAAGAATCATCCCGAGTGGATTTTGGGCGGAAAGAACGGCGGACTACTGAATTTAGGCAATCCCGAAGCGTGGAATTGGCTCGTCAATCATGTCGATAAACTGATGAAAGATCAGGGCATTGATCTTTACCGTCAGGATTTCAACATGGATCCGCTTGATTTTTGGCGCAATGCCGATGCACCCGATCGTCAGGGCATCACCGAGATCAAACATGTGACCGGCTATCTAGCCTACTGGGATGAACTGCTGAAGCGACATCCCGATATGTTCATCGACTCCTGTGCTTCCGGAGGTCGGCGTAACGATCTGGAAACAATGCGGCGCGCCATTCCGCTTTGGCGTTCCGATTATCGTTGCGAACCGATCGGAACGCAGTGTTGCAGCTATGGCATATCGTTGTGGTTGCCGCTTTCAGGAACGGGAGCAGCCGATGTGGATGCCTATACCTTCCGGAGCAATATGGTGCCGTTCACGAATTTGTTACTGGATATTCGCAACAAAAAGTTGAATTACGATCTGCTCCGCCATCTGGTGGGCGAATGGAAGAAATTGGCCGAGTGCTATACTGGCGATTTTTATCCGTTGACCTACTACAGCACGGGCAGGGATACGTGGATGGCTTGGCAGTTTAATTGTCCCGAAAAGGGGGAAGGCGCCATCCAAGCATTCCGCCGCGATAAATGCGTTTTTGAGAGCGGACGCCTCAAGCTATTCAGCCTTGAGCCCGATGCACGTTATGAAGTTATTGATCCGGATCGCGGCCAGCCGCAACAATTTAGCGGCCGAGACTTGATGGAACGTGGGCTATTGGTTACTGTAACAGATCAGCCTGGAGCTGTGGTGATTACCTACAAAAAGAAAATGTAGATCGGTTTACAGCAGCGTCAAGATGACGATAATCGAGTGCCATGCCCATCATGATCGCGGGCATGGCACTGTGTTTTCACTTTGGAACCAAGAGTTACTGACTTCCTCGATTCATATTGGAACATCCGCATGAGCGAACGACTTTCCGTTGCCATTATTGGTCCGGGCCATATCGGCAC
>CAYWGR010000062.1:0-28085 GCA_964458015.1 uncultured Planctomycetaceae bacterium | reverse complement strand
CCAACATACGCGTATCCGGCTCAGCCGCAATATCGCTATCCCGCACAAACACAGACAACGGCGCGCCCCCGTTATTCGGCCCAAGTGCCGAACCGCTATCCGGTTCAGCCGCAGCCAACAACGGCTTACCAGCCGTATCAGGCCGGGGCACAGTATCGCTATCCAAGGCCTTATACGGCGCGCACTCCCATGCGAACCGCGGCCGTCGAGCCTATTGCTCCGACGCCGCAACCGATTCCGGCTCCGCCGGGTCAGCCCATGCCGTCTGCCGCCGCAGGACCGATGCCATCGGAATCGCCGATGTTGCAAGGCCAGCCTCTGACGCCCCAGCCGATGCAAAATCAGAATTATGTGGACAATGGATGCGGACAGGTTTACGGCGGGAACGGGTGCGGACAAGTGTATGGCGGAAATGGAGGATGCTTCGAGCAGTCGGTCAATGGAACTTATCCGAACGGCTGCGGAGATAATCCCTTCTGTGAACAAGATTCTTATTGCGCCTGGTACGCTTCCGTTTCGGCCTTGGCCCTGGGACGCAGCGACGGTCGCGATTATTGGACCAGCTATCGGACGGGCGATGAACGCGAGCAGGGCGGCAATACAAGATATCCCATGTCGTGGAAATGGGGCGGCGAAGTACGAATCGGCCGCCGGTTCTGCTGTTGCTGCAATCCCTGTGCGTTGGAAGCCGTTTATTGGACGACCGACGCTTTCAGCGGCTATCGCCGGACGGCCTACGACGGCGACACCGTCAACACGGTGTTGAACACCAACTATATTACGTTTTTAATTCCCGGAGAAAGCAGCGCTCGATCGGCAGACTATTGGTTCATGGGCGCCGGTCAGCAAACGCTGGAACGCCGCGATGAATTCCACAACGTCGAAATCAACTTGGTTCGCGAGCAATTGGCTTGGGCCTGCGATTCGGGTTGGGATATCGGCTGGTCGATGGGCGTGCGTTATTTCCGCTTCCAAGAGTCGTTGGAATACGACTCGCTCCGAGTCGGCGGTACGCGCGGCGGCACTCAAGACGCCTACTTCGCCGATGAAGTGACCAACAATCTCATCGGTTTCCAGGTCGGATTCGATGCCGCGTACAACGTATACAACAATCTGCGACTATTCATTACGCCGAAGGTGGGCATCTATGACAACTTCATGGACAATTCGTTCCAGGCGCAACTCGGCAATGGCGTGACGAACGGTTATGCCTCGCCTTACAATGTCTACTATCCGATCAATGGACAGAAAAACGCCGTTGCGTTCCTGACCCAGATCGACGTTGGCGCGGATTACCAGTTCACACGAAACTGGAGCGCACGGATGGGCTATCGCATCGTGGCCATCACGGGCATCGGATTGGCGGAAGATCAATTCCCCCAGTATTTAACCGATGTGCCGCAACTGCATTCCGTCCAAAACGCCAACAGCTTGGTGTTGCACGGAGCGTTCTTAGGCGTGACGTATAACTTCTAACAGCCAGATTAGCTCGAATATCGCTTACGGCGCATCGTCGTCGCTGGCCTCACAGATGGCCTGAAACTCGGGATCCGCCCGCAAGGGATCGAAATCGGTTTCGGTTTCGGCCAAACGGCGGTACGAGGGATCGATGGCCAGCGACTGGGAGAGATAACGCAGGGCACGGTTTTTTTGCCCCGCCAGGCTTAGATAGCAGGCCAAATTATACCGAAGCAGCGGTTCGGCGGGATCGACCCGCAGGGCTTGCTCCAGGGCGTTGATGGCCAGATCGAGCCGGCCGGTTCGTTTATAGCACCATCCGAGCGCAATGCGGACGCGGACGTCGTCTGGAGCGGCTTTGGCCGCCCGTTCCAAGGGCATCACGGCTTCCCCATAACGCTGCATGGCACGAAGACCTTCGCCCCAGAGATAGAGCGACTCGCTATCGAACGCGGCAGGGTCGCCCAGCCGGTCCAAAGTATTCAGCGCATGCTGCGCCATGCCCAATTCGAGATATCCCTCGGCTTCTCGCTGGATTTTCTCGCGGCGAATTTGATGTCGGGCATTCATGGGCGTTCGGCTCCGGTCGCTTAACTCACCCTATTATTGTAATCCAACAATCCACAGAATGAAAATGCCAAACTGTGAATGCTTGGAAAGCGGTCAATTTTTCGGCAAAAGCCTTTATTTTTGCGATTTTCAACGCTGGTGGACATTTGGAAACCAACGCTTATCTCTGTTTCTTTCATCAAACGGCGGGAATAATTTTCGGACGGAAAACGATTCATTTAGTGGATGCTGACCGTGACCTCAACGACATGGAACGAGATTTTGCTTCAACATTTTCCCGAAGCTCTCACGAGTCAGACAAGTAACGCAAACCTGCCGGGTATTGCCTGCCAGGTGATTGATGCCGTAAGACAAATAGCCGGGAGCTAACCGCTCTCGGAATGTACATAAGTACGAAAATTTGCAGCCGCATTCCGGGAGCTGTAAGCTCCCGGCTATTATTGATGTTTGCTTGGGTAATGAACCGGCCAATCAACTTGTTTGGCCTAATTTTTGGCCTTCCGACGACCAACCCTTCGGGTCGGTGCCCGGGCCTCGGTTCATTAACTGTGCAAAGGTCAATCGGCATTCCGCGAAAAGTTATCGCTGTCTTTTCCAACGGCTAGGAGGAGGTTCCCATCATGTTGCGCCAGGAGATGCTATGCGCTGTTCCCGCGATGGATGTAACGGTTATGGAACGTGCAAAGGAATGGCTGCGCACGGAATCGCCGTGGTGGCTATGCAGCTTTACGTTCCACATGATCCTGGTATGTTCACTGGCGACGGTGAGCACGCGAGTGATCAAGAAATTGGAAAAACCGGAAGAGATCATTATCGGCACCGAGCCGCCGCCTTTGGTTTCGACGCTCATACTTGACCGTTCCGATCCTACTAAGATCGAAATTCCGGAAATGCCGCCGGATACTACGCTTGCCGACATACAGCCGAACAAGATTGGCATGGAAATTGATGTCGCAAGCTCTGTACCCACAGGCGACGGCAACGAGAGTGATAATACACGACTTAGGTTTGGAGATCCGAATCACCAAGATGGGATTTATGCTCTCAATCCGTATGCTCCGACAAAAAAAGGCCCAGGTCCAGCATCTGGCATCCGTCACATTGGAAAACCCGATGTGGGAGGTGATCCCGAGTCCAATAATAAAACACCCTGGAATATCAAAAAACGCGGCTCCAAAAACAGCGGCCTAGAATCGGGCAAAACCAAATTAGGCGATCGGGCGGTGGTGGCTGCTTTGAACTGGATCTTGCGGCATCAACTTCCGGACGGCCGGTGGAGCCTAACGAACTATGGCCGATGCTGCCGCGACGCAACTTGCACGACGCCGGGCAAAACCGAGGCAGATTCGGCCGCCACGGCCTTGGCCTTGTTGCCATTTTTGGCCGCCGGCCATACGCATCAAACGCTGGGTGCGTTGGCCGATGGGAAAGAGGCCAAGAAAATGGGACGGAACTACCAGCGGGCCGTCAACAACGGGCTTTATTGGCTCTTGCGCCATCAAAAGCCAGACGGCGACCTGCGGGCCGGTTCGACGATGTATGCCCAAGGATTGGCCACCATCGCTTTGTGTGAAGTCTACGGAATGACGAAGGATCCGGCCGTGGGCGAGGCGGCCCAGCGGGCAATCAAATTCATTGAGAGGGCACAGAATCCCAAGACGGGCGGTTGGCGCTACGAGCCCGGCACGGTGGACCCTGGCGATACGTCCGTGGTCGGTTGGCAAGTCATGGCCTTGAAGAGCGGGCAGATGGCCCGGTTGCAGGTCGATCCGCTTGTATTGGACCGGGCAAAAGTGTTTTTGCGGTCGGTCAACTCCGGGGGCACGTTCAGCTACACGCCGGGCGGGGCCTCTAGCCCAACCATCACCTCGGTTGGTTTGCTGTGCAGCCAATACCTGGGGATGCCGCGAACGGATCCGGCCATGACCGCCGGCACCCAGGTGCTGATGCAAACACTGCCGGGCAGCAGCTCGAAGAATGTCTATTATATCTACTATGCCACCCAAGTAATGCATAATCTGCCTGGGCCCGAGTGGGATATTTGGAACCGGAAGATGCGGCACGATTTGGTGGACACCCAGACGACAGAGGGGTGTGCTGCGGGGAGTTGGAATCCGCAGGGGGATGCGTGGGGCCCCCAGGGCGGACGTTTAATGATGACCAGTTTGGCCGCTTTAAGCCTTGAGGTCTATTACCGCTTCATGCCGCTGTATAAACTTGACCGATATTAAGCCTTGGTTTCTGGGGTCGCCTCAATTTCCGTGGATGGATATAATCCGATGTTTCCAGGGAAAAACAAGAACCCCCTTGCCATAGCAGGATTGTATGAGTCAGGTCGAAATGCTTCCACCGCGTACGCCGCAACCACCTGCGGCGTTTGGACTTACGGCAGAAACGCTCTACGACAAGTGCGTCTCCTTGGCACGGAACTTGTGGTGGAGTTGGCACGCGGAGGTGATCAATCTCTTCCGCGATTTGGACCCTATCCGGTGGCGCCAGTTGGACCATAACCCCATCGCATTACTTTCGGAATTCACCCCCGAACGGCTGGAGATGCGCGCCTCCGAATTGGTGCTTTATAGCCGCATCAACCAAGCGTATCGCCGGCTGAAGGAATATGTGGGCGAAATTCCGCCCTGGGGACGCACTCATGCCGGCGTACTCGGCTCGAAGCCGGTTGCCTATTTCTCGCTGGAGTTCGGCGTCCACGAGTCGGTGCCGATTTATTCCGGCGGCCTGGGCGTGCTTTCGGGCGACCATATCAAAAGCGCCAGCGGCTTGGGCGTGCCTTTGGTGGCCATCGGGCTGTTCTACGACCAGGGCTATTTCAAGCAACATCTCGATACGAACGGCTGGCAGCACGAGGAGTATCTCGACACCAAGGTTGAGAATCTGCCGATGGAGCCGGCCATGGGCATCGACGGCAAGCCGATCACCGTGCGAATCGACACCCGCACCGGTAGGCTGCTGGCCAAGGTTTGGCTGATGCGCGTGGGCCGGGTTCATTTATATCTGCTCGACTGCGACGTGCCGAGCAACAGTCCAGAAGATCGTGAGTTAACCGCGCGCCTTTACGGCGGCGACAACCGCACGCGCGTCCGCCAAGAGTTGGTCGTCGGCGTCGGCGGCATCCGCGCGCTCAAGGCCGTGGGCATTCATCCGGGCGTGTTCCATCTAAATGAAGGACACTGCGCCTTCGCCACGCTGGAAGCGATTCGGACGTATATGAAAGACGACGGCATGAGCTTCGACAATGCTCTGCGCGAGGTGGCGCAGCACACGGTCTTCACGACGCATACGCCCGTGCCGGCCGGTCACGACCGTTTCGACCGCAACTTGATCGAAGAGCACCTTGGTCCGCTGCGCGATGAATTGGGCATTTCGACCGAACAATTAATGGGCTTGGGCCGCGTCGAGCCGCAGAATGATCACGAAACCTTCTGCATGACGGTTTTAGGCTTGAAGCTTTCGCGCCGGGCGAATGCCGTGAGCAATTTGCACGGCCATGTGACGCGGCGCATGTGGGCCCATCTGTGGCCGTGGCGAGTGGAAGAAGAAATTCCGATCGGGCACATCACCAACGGCGTGCATATTCAAAGCTGGCTGGCATGGCAGATGCAGCAGCTTTACGACCGCTATTTTCCGGCCAACTGGATGCGTCGAATGGGCGAGCCCGACGTGTGGCAGATGATCCACGAGATCGACCCCGGCGAGCTTTGGGAAACGCACTATGCCTTGAAGAATCTTTTGTTGGCATTCGTACGTCGTCGGATCAGCCGTCAATGCCGCCGCCGAGGCGAAAGCGACGATTCGGTCGAGGCAGCGCGAAATATACTCGATCCGAACATTTTGACGATCGGTTTTGCCCGGCGTTTCGCCACGTACAAGCGGTCGGTGATGATCATGAACGATCTCGACCGACTTTCGACGATGGTGAATGATCCCGAGCGTCCGATTCAGATCATATTTGCCGGCAAGGCGCATCCGGCCGACGAGCCCGGCAAGCAGTTGATCCAGCGCATCGCCAATTTGCGGCATGACCCGCGTTTTGCAGGCCGCATCGCTTTCGTCGAAGATTACGACATCAACGTCTGCCGGCACTTGATCCAAGGCGTCGACGTGTGGTTGAACAATCCACGGCGCCCCTTGGAAGCTTCCGGCACAAGCGGCCAGAAAGCCGTCTTGAACGGTGCATTGAATCTTTCGATTCTCGACGGGTGGTGGGCGGAAGCCTACGACGGCCGCAACGGCTTCGCCATCGGCCACGGCACGGCGCACGTGGACGACCGCGTGACCGACGCCCGCGACGCCGCCGATTTGTATCGCGTGTTGACGGATGAAGTCATTCCATTGTATTACGATCACGACATGGATGGCCTGCCACGTCACTGGATCAAGCGGATGATGAATTCGATCAGCTCGCTGGCATGGCGATTCAGCGCCGACCGCATGGTGGCCGACTACGTACATCATGCCTACTTGCACGCTTCCGGCGGCTTGAGCTGCGATATGGAAGTACGGTAGCGGAGAGTGGTCCGTGGCAGCGGTTCATGGTATAATTTTCCATTGTCCGTTCATCACTACCCACTCGCTACCGGTTGCTTATGAATATTCTTGCCATACTCGGCCATCAACATCCCGGAAGTTTTTGTCACGCTATCGTCGACACGGCGATCGAGGAATTGAAAAAGGCGGGGCATGAGGTCGTCTTTCACGATCTCTATGCCGAGCATTTTGATCCAATTCTGCCGCACGACGAAATTCCGCGGGGGAGTTCGCTCGATCCCGTCGTCGCGCAACATTGCCGCGAAGTGACGGCGGCCGACGGGTATCTCGTCGTGCATCCGAACTGGTGGGCAATGCCGCCGGCGATTTTGAAAGGTTGGATCGACCGCGTTTGGCGGCAGGGGGTCATCTATCGTTTCGGGCCCAATGGCGTCGAGTCGCTGGTGGCCGGCCGCAAGGCATTGGTGTTCACCACCTCGAACACGCCGCGCGAGGATGAGCTGCGGCTGTTCGGCGACCCGCTGGAGAATCTTTGGAAGGCGTGCATTTTCAACTTCGTCGGCATCCACGATTATGCGCGCCGCAACTTCGAATCGGTCATCATGAGCACGCCCGAGCAGCGCACGGCGTGGCTTGAGGACGTGCGCACGCTTGTCCGAGAGCGATTTCCGGCCTAGATAGGTCCACATAATAGTGAAAGTGCCGGCGAGGCAACGACCGCCGGCAATTGCGTGGTTGCAGGTTTGCGGCACTTTCGATTATCCGCGGTTTTATTTAAATCCAGTCAATCGCTACTCGATTGTAGTGAAAATCGTGGATCAAGCTTTGGGCCGCCAATCCCACGGCATCCTCGGCAATGAAATCAGGGTCCGAGAACAGCGCATCGACCAAGGATGACGTATGGCGGCTATCCTCGGGAATGTCGAAACGGATCTGACGAGAATACATCCTGTGGTTTTGCAGAGATTCCAGCGCGAAGGACGGGGATGCAACCGCATCGGAAAACTGACGGCTGTGGATTGCATCCGGATCCTGTGTAGCGGAGGCAGCAGGCAAAATATCCGACGTTTCGTTTAATGTCTGGCTGACGAGTGACGTTTGCAACGATGCCCCACTGAGGGTCAAGCCGCTGATCGAAACAGTTTGTGATGTGTCGGCAACGACAAATTGACTGCAAGCAGCCTGAAGTTGGCTCCACGTGAGCGGGCCGGGGTGGCTGTATCCCCAGGGATTGTAGAGAGTGAACGTGTCCGTGGCGGCGTCGTAGCCTGTGATTGCATAGGCATGAGACGAATAGAGCCCGTAATTGGTGCCCGACCACTGGAGCGTTCCGATGGTGACGGCCTTATTCGAAGCGAGGGCGTCGACCAGCACTTGCTTTTGGGTTCGCGGCAAAACATAGTCCGTGGCATTATAACCCAACACCTGGGCATCCACCGTGGCCATCCATCCGCCTTGAATCGAAGCATAGGCGTTCAATCCATCTCGTCCTTCCTTGCCGGTTTCATTCCATTGAGCATAGGCTTTTTCGGCCAATGCAAGCCAAAGCGTATTGGCGGTATTCGTGTACATGGCCCCGTAGTTGGCATAGACCAGGATGCCCGTCGGCCCGACGGGCAACATGCGATCCACCGTTACGTAGTCCGCTGTGCCCACACCCCGCCGAAAGCCCGCGCTGATGCTGCCGTCGCTGAAGTTGTAGATGGTTCCGTAGGTGCCGGTGTAGAACCGAACCGTGTAGGTTCCGTCGCCGTTATCGAGGAACATGTTTTGCACAGCCGACGGATTGATATCGGCAAGCCGGCCGAGGGCGGAGATGAAGTAACAGTCGCCCAAGGCGCCTTGGCGTCCATCGTTATGTGACGGCGTATTCGTGAAAAGCGAGCCGGCGACCGCTTGGTAAGTAAGCGTCGAGTGGCAAAAGGTTGGATGATCGGCGCCGAAAAACCATTTATCAATAAGCCTGTTGAGCTGCGTGGCCGAGCTGCCGACCGCAAGATTGCCCAGCGTTTGCCCTTGGAATTTCGCATTAGCAGCGTTGCCGTTGACAATGTCGGCGGCCAGCACTTGCACATAGCTGGGCATGTTCCATGTCGAGCCTGTACCCACAAGGGTCTGCATATCGGCGAATTCCGCAGCGTCCACGATTCCGTCATTTCCCGCACTGCGGAGTATTTGGATCATATCCAAGCGGCTAATGGAACCGTCATCGTCAAGGTTATCCGCGAGGGCCGCCAAATCGGTCGTGTTGACAATCGGAGCAATCGTGACCGATGTGAATCCGGAAATCGAACCGCTTCTGGCCGTGACGATGCACGCCGCAAGATCGCTGGGAGCCGTAAAGAGTCCCGATGCGTTGATCGTTCCGCCGCCGGCGCTCCAAGTGAATGCCGGCCGATTCACCATACCGCGGTGGAACTGATCGAAAGCTTGAGCTTGGAATTGTTGTGCAGCGCCCTGAAGCACCGAGGGCGTATTGGGTGAAACGGTGATGCTCGACAAGGTTTGATGCACGATCACCGTCGAGGTAAACGAGATCGACGGCACATTGACCGCTCGGGCTTTCAACGTGTAGGAGCCTGCCATTCCGAACGTCGCCGTGGTTATACCGCAGCTCGATGCAAACGTCGGGGATGTTGCATTCACGGGCAGGGCAAGCGTTGACCATGAAAAATTCGCGACGCCGGCGATGACGCTGCCGAATTGATCGACCAAGGTTGGAGCAGGCAGCTTCAGGCTCGTGCCGGAAACATGGCTGGGAGTTGTCGGCTGGTTTCTGACGCCGCTGGTGGTTTGCACCACGGAAATCGCAAGGTTGACGGTAACCGCGGCGTTTCTTGCCCCTTTGACTTGGAGTTGCAATCCGTAATTTCCGGCTTTACGGAAGGTTTCCGATACGGCGCCGCCCGAGGTCGTTAGCTTCGGCTTGATTGCATTGCTGGGAATGGAAGTTGACGACCACTTGAATGTCGGCCGAGCGGTCAAGGCGCAACCGAATTGATCGAACCCTTGGGCGACAAACGTCTGGCTTGTGCCCGACACCGTCCATGCAGAATTTGGATTCACAAGCTGGCCGGCTGCCGTTTTAACCTTGACGCTTGTAAGCGTAGGCGACACCACAACGCTTTTTGAAGCGCTCACCGAGAGGCCTGCCGCATCGACGATCTTAACGGTGCATTTGTAGGTTCCGGCTTTCGTGAACGTGGCCGCGGTGTACTTCGCCGCATTGCTGCCATTGACGACAAAGGTTGCTCGTCCGCCGGCAGGCGAGCTTGTGACGGCCCAGGTGTAGGTAAGCGCCGATTCTCCGCCGTTGTCTCTTCCCAAAACCGAGAGAGAAGCCGTTTTTCCGTAGATGGTCGTGTTATTGTTGATGGCGATCGAGCGTGCGAGAGCGGGCGCGGAGTTGACCGAGGCTCGGGCGTTGGCCATTGCCGCCAAGGGATAAAACTCCGTGGACGAGGCGGAAAACCCCATTCCATCGAGCATCATACGCGGTTCCAGCAGTTCGCCACGCAGAACGCGATGTTTTTTCTTGTGAAGCTTTGCGGAGGAAGCACGACGAGGATGCAGTGAAACTAGGGTACGCCCGATCATGGGCCTCGCTCCTTGGGGTGTCTGCGGTCGAAGAGAAGTACTGTCGAGACCCACGCGAATGATAACGAGAAGCTTTGCAATCCTTGAACGAAAAGGTGACGGCCGTGTGCAAGAACCAGTTACTGCAAACCTATGCTATTTCTGATTCATGTCAAAAGAATCGGCGTGTGAAGGGTGCCACGCCCCCTGTCGGTTCGGGCACAATCCAACACGATTCGCGCGCGCCGTTGAATTAACGCCGGATTCCTTTTAAAAAGGAACGGCCGGATGGGAGTTGAGCATTCGGCTAGTTAGGGGGAGAAAGCTTGATATCCCAACTCCTAGGGCATTCGAGCATCCTAATGAACAGCGATAACGCCAGTGTTGTCCTGCGGAACATCCTCGGGGGTGACGCCTTGAGTCGGCACGATAAGTCCCTGTGGATCTCCAACAATACGCATCTTAGCCTGGATCTACAGATATGCCAAGCATTTGGCAATTTGCCAAAGGGCAGATCAGCAACATGGCGGGCCATCGCTTCGCTTGACCCGCCCTACGCTTTCCCTAAATCCAACAATTGATTGGCCCTGCAATTTGCCAAAGCATGGTCCGATACTCTCTCCCTAGAAAAACAAAAACACGACGAAGAGTTCCTGAATCAGGAAACTCTTCGTCGTGCCTAATGCATGTTGCATGCAGCTATGCGATTCACACGCTCTGCCAGAACACGTTAGGGGCGAATCTCGAATGCTTCGCCGGCTTTCAACTTGACGGAGATTGCAGGCAATGCTCCTGCAATGCGATATTCGCCGGCGCGGTCGGCTTTCAACCGAACAAACTGCAATCGGCCATTGCTCCAATTCATATCGACCGTTACGCCGCCGCGGGCGCGAAGGCCTTGGACCGATCCGCTGGGCCATGCCTTGGGCAACGCCGGCAGCAAAGCGATTTCGCCAGCATGGCTTTGCAGCAGCATTTCGCAAACGCCGGCCGTGATGCCGAAATTGCCGTCGATTTGCATGGGCGGATGCAATCCGAACAGGTTCGGGCAAGTGTTGCGTTCGGAAAACAAGTGCTGGAACATGCGATGGGCCGAATCACCGTCTTGCAGCCGCGCATAGAGCGCCGTGCGCCAAGCAAACGACCACTCGCGCACGTCGCCTGTCTCGCCGCGGGCATCGAGCGATTTTTTTGCCGCGGCCGCGAACCCTGGCGCTGCGGCAACGCTGATTTGACAGCCGGGATACACGCCGAACAGATGCGAAGTGTGGCGGTGATGGTCGTTCGGATCGTCGCGGTCGGTCATCCACTCTTGAAGTTGTCCCCACTTGCCGATTTTTGGCCCGACCAGCTTTTCACGCATTCCGGCAATCTTCTCGCGATACGGCCGATCGATGCCCAAGGCGTCGGCTGCGGCCATGTAGTTGGTGAACAAGTCGTAGACGATCTGCTGGCTATAGCTGACGCCGTCCTCGCGGGGACCGTGCTCGGGCGACCAACAGTTGGGCACGGCCAAACGTCCGTCGGGCAACGTCTTCAAGCGATCGGCCCAAAATTCGGTGATTTCCTTAATGATCGGGTAGGCAACGTCCTTTAGGTATTGCTTGTCGCCGCCGAACTGATAGTGCCACCAGAAATGCTGGCAGTACCAGGCGTTCGACGTGTTGTCCCATTCCCAGCCCATGCCGCCGGTGATGTTGTGCGACGTGCGGACGGTCCAACCACGCGACGGCCCCGAGGCCGGCTTGAATTCGGGCGCGGTCTGCGTCGCCTTGCGCCATGGTTCGAGCTGACTTTGAATCAGTTGCAGCAGCGGCTCGTGGCATTCTGCCAGATTGGTCGGCTCGGCGGGCCAATAGTTCATCTGGATGTTGATATTCGTGTGATAGTCGCTATGCCAGGGCGGATCGTTACTGTCGTTCCAAAGCCCTTGCAAATTGGCCGGAAGCCCGCCGGGCCGCGAGCTGGAAATCAACAAGTAGCGGCCGTATTGAAACATCAACTCTTCCAGATCCGGGTCGCCGCCTTTATCCGCGTGCATAACCTTTCGGCGATCGGTGGGCATTGCAAGCCGTTCGGGCGGCGTTGTGCCAAAATCGACCGCCACGCGGCTGAACAACGATTGATAGTCCTTCACGTGGTCGGCTTTCAACACGTCGAGCGACTTGGCCGCGGCCGCGTCCAGAGATTTTTGGATGCGCGCCGTGGGATCTTCGCCAAGATAGTGCCGGCTGTAATCCATCACGTAATTCGTGCCTGCCGCGATCAAAAGCGTCAGGCTGTTGCAATTCTTCAGTTCGGCATTGTTGCCGGCAACCGCGACCGCACCACCTTCACCAAGCACGCGCACTTGGGTTTCGTATTGGATGCCGTTCTCGAATTTCCCCAACGCACGAAACACGACTGTAGAGCCTGACTGTTGCGCGGTCGTCGCGGCATTGTGCCCGTCGGCCAACCGGACGACGCCGGTGTACATGCCAGGCTTGTCGGCTGTGCAACGTACAACCAGAACGCCGTCCGCATGGCTGCAAAAATACTCGCGGCGATACGTTGTGCCGTCGATCTGATAGCTGACCGAGGCCACGGCCGTGGCAATGTCCAAGTCGCGGCGATACTGCGCCGGGTTCTTATGCGAAGGCAAGTCGATGTACAGATCGGCCAGTTTTTGGTAGGCGCCCATCGTCTCGTATTTGCCCGAGGGATTCTCGTCGCCGGTCCATAGACTTCCTTCGTTCAACACGATATGTTCCGAGGCGGTTTCGCCGAAGATCAGCCCGCCCATGCGGCCGTTGCCGATGGGCAATGCTTCGTTCATGCAGTGTTTGGCTGGTTGGGCATACCATAACAACAAACCGTTTTGCGCAGCCAAGGCGATGTCGGCGGTGAGAAATAGGGCGAATATCAATGCGGCAAGCGTTTTACGCGACATGGCGAACTCCGATCAAGTGGTGGGAATGCAGCAGATGGAAATGCAATAGACACAAATACAAAAGCCGGGAGCTAACAGCTCCCGGAAAACGTGTCATCTTAACGCACAATCCGGGAGCTGTTAGCTCCCGGCTATTAACTCTTGGCTATTAACTCTTGGCTATAAACTCTTGGTTACTAGCTCGTGATCATACAATGCTCTTGCAATTAAACATGGATTATTTACTTGGAGCCACAACGGCATCGCTGATGGCAAAGGTCCAGGCATGGTCGCAAGGCGGATTCTTGCGGATGTCTGCGGGAATTTGAATGGTCAAGCCTTTTCCAGCGTCGAAGGAGAAGGAGACCGGCGTTTTGGCGCCGAGCATCCGTACATTCTTGCCGCCGGTGACAGCCGGTATGCTCAGAACCGCCGGTGGGGCCGTTTCGTTCTTGTCGGCAAGATAGATCAAGTAGACGGTCGAGCCTTTTTTGGTCATGCAGACGCGGCCGACTTTGTAGGGAGCGACGGCCCGGGTGCCGTAGATGGCTTCGCCGTTGATTTGCATCCAGCGACCGATCTCTTGCAGGCCTTTGACCGCCGGCTCGGGCAATTGTCCGTCGGGATCGGGACCGATGTTCAACAGAAAGTTTCCGCCCTTGGCCACAATGTCGACCAGCAGATGGATCAACTGGCGCGTGGATTTATATTTATCATTCGGCTTATAGGACCACTGATCGCCCATCGTCATGCAGGTTTCCCAAACGAAAGGCAGAGCCTTTTCCGGCACTTCCTGCTCGGGTGTGCGATAGTTTTCATAGCGGCCGCCGACGGTGCGATCGACGATGATGATGCCCGGCTGATGTCGGCGGGCCATCGTTGCGATGGCCGGCATGTTGATGTCTTGCTGCGGCGGGCGGACTTGGCCGCCGTCGAGCCAAAGGATATCGACAGGGCCGTAGCCGCTCATCAGTTCTTCGATAATGTTGTAGCTGAACTTCACGAAGGTTGCCCAGCGATCGGGCTCCTTGGCCGTATCGTAGTTTGGGTTGCGCGTGGGATGCGGCCGGGCGGGATCCCAATAGCCGGGATGATGCCAATCGCTCTTCGAGTAGTACGCCCCGATGCCGAAACCGGCTTTACGAAAGGCATCGAAAACGGCTTTCACCGCGTCGGCCTGGGGATCCGTATGGAAGGGACACGCGGCGGCCGTCGTGCGGTAGTCGGTCTGATTGGTGTCGAACATGCAGAAACCGTCGTGGTGCTTTGTGGTGAACACCATGTATTTCATGCCGGCTTGCTTGGCGGCCTCGACCATTTTTTGCGGATCGAAATGGCGCGGTCGGAACGTTTCGTTGAGCTTCACGTAGTCGGCGGCGAATCGCTTCATGTCTTTACCGCGTTCTAGCCAAGGCGGCAAATCATCGGGCCGCGCCCATTTGTCTTCCTCGATCAAGGGCCAAGATTCGATGCAGCCCCATTGGCTGTAGATGCCCCAGTGCATGAACAGGCCGAATTTCCAGTCTTGGAATTGTTCGAGCTTTTTCAGCACCAAGGGATCGGTTTCCTGATCAGCCGGTTCGGCGGCAGCGCAGCATGACAGGCCGCAACCGATCAAGGCCAGTGAGAATAGAAGCCTGTGTGCATTCCAACGAAGGAGGCGTGGCACGATGAATTCCTTAAGCGGATTGAGTGGTGAGCTTACTGATAACATTATACTTTGGGTGTTTGCCGCATGAAAATATTTTTCTATTATTTATCCGTGGCTGTAAACTTTATGGTTCTCGCAGGGAAATCTCGACGCATTGAATGGTCATGCTGCCGCCCTCTTGGCCGACAACTTTGATCTGATGAACTCCGTCGCCGTTCGACTTGATCGCGGAAACTCTCCATGCTATCCGCCGAAGTCCCTCTTTTGTTTCATCCGTTAGCAATTCGCATGGCTGGTTGTCCAGTGTAACGGTCGGCAAGGGCATCACAGTGGTTTGCGCGGATGAAAAACCAATCCGTAAATCACACAACCAATGCGTGTCGCCCAGGGGGCCGAGCTTCATGGGGAAAGTAAGCGTATTGCCTGTAGCGGGCAACGGAGCTTGGTAAGGTTCGCCCGGTGCTATAATGTCTCGGTAGGTGATTCCCACGCATCGCGGCAGCTTCAACAACGTATCGAGGGAACGCATCGCGCTAAGTGTTTTTTGATAAACAGGCGGGGACCAATTGGGATGGCCTGCCTGGAAGTAGTTGAAAAGATAGACCACATCCGCGCCGTTCGAGAGAACCGAGACGGCGGCTCCCGCGGCCAGCTCAGGCGACACGAGTGAAGCAGGCGCGCCGGGCGACGGTCGATAATTCACCTCAAGACCGCCGGCCAAGGTCGTTTTCGAGTCGCCCAGCAACTGCCGCCAACGTTGGAGAGGCATGTCGAATTCCAAGGTGCTCCAACGCGGAGTGGCAACCAAGAGATCGATCCATCCCTGTTTAGCCCAGGTGACGGCGTCCAATCCCATCGCCACCGACGTTTCAGGACGTGACGGCACGCGCACGCCCAGGCGAATGGCATGTCCTCGCTTGGTTGCGGCGTTATCGACCAGTTTGCGAATTTCACGGATCCACTCGTTTAAGACAGGTGCGCCTTCCGCCTCTTTGCCCGCACTAAACAAAAAAGGTTCCCGCAGAAAATCGAGCTCTAGTCCGTCGATATCGTAGCGGTCGAGCGTTTCGACGATGAGAGCCCGATAGAAATCACGCACTTCCGGATGGGCGTAGTCGAGGCAAGTTGCAAAATAGCCTGTGCAATTCTTGCGGTAGAACTGAGGGTTATTTTTCCAAAAACTGCCGTGGAACGGATGGGTTGGCATGTCGTTGTAGTGGCAGTCGTTCATCCGCAGAGTGATCCACGGAGAAATGCCTTTATGCCGGCAGCGCTGGATAACGCGGGCGGGATAGTCGATCCCCTGTTGATGAACGGCCAGCATATTACCGATCAGATTCCGGTAGTTTCGCACATCGTTGCGTGGAACCGGCGCGAGAAATGGTTGGTCGTCCGGACCGGCCGGATCGTAGTTGCCCCAGTAGGAATCCCACACGCGGCTTTGGTAGTTGGTTCGCCGCGAATTGGTGTTGCAGAGAAAGACCGTGACGCCGGCATCGGCCATCACATCGACGTAGCGGTCGATGGTTTCTCCGGCTTTGCCAGGCGGAATCTGTTGGCCGAAGAAGAACTGGGTGCTGTCTTCGTTATGAAGCAGCCCTTTAAGAAGGCGAGGCTCGTCGGCAATGGCTGCGACGGCGAAAAGGCCGAGCGCAAGGGGAAGCATCAGCCGCGCCCAGCAATAACTAGCTTGGCGTTGTCTTTTCATGGTTATCAATTTCGTTGGAGGGACTAATGGCCGCCGGTGGTTTTGACGCCATTGAGCGAATCGGCCTTGCTGAGCATGGGCCAGCAGAAGCCGTAGAGGGTCACGAAAATGAAGCATACCAAGGGGACAATGAAGCTGGTTGACATATCGTATTGGTCGGCGATATGTCCCATCAATTTTGGCAGCACGGCACCGCCCATGATGGCCATGACGATGAAGGCCGAGGCTTTTTTCGCCCGAGCGCCCAGGCCGAAGATTCCCAACGCAAAAATCGTCGGGAACATGATCGACATAAAGAAGTAGCTTAGGAAGACGCAAACGGCCGAAAGCCAACCGAGCTTTGCAAAGACCAGAACGCAAACCAGTACGTTCATGGCTCCATAAACGCCTAAAACCTTGTGCGCGGCGAATTTCTTCAGCAAGCCCGCACCGGTGAATCGGCCGATCAGGAAGCAGATGAACCCCAGCGCAGCCAGCTTCGAGGCAAGGCCGTCGCTGATCGAAAGGATGGTGTCGTTGAACGGCAGGATTTCAGGATAGGTGTCTTGTAGAAGCAGGCGATTCAAAAAAGCGATGTTGACTCGCTGCGGTTGGTCCTTATCGGCCGCGAGAGTATTTTGTTCTTTCGACTTCTCTTTGACGTCGTCCAGTTTCTTTTCCTCGACGCGCTGGGCGAGCATCGCTTGGGTTCGCTTGCCGAGTGTGACTTTTTCAAACAAGACGGGATTGCCGAGCACTTCCGGCTTTTTCTTCTGTTTCGTATTCTTGCCGGTCTTCTCATCCTTGACGGCGACGAGCTTGTTCGGGTCTTGCTTGACGATATTGTTGAGGTCTTGCGTCAGACAGGGCAGCAGCGCGCGAGTTTCGGCCTCGCTGCCTTTGAACGTTTTCAAGGCGGCTTTGGTTTCATCCGAAAAGTTGCCGACCAGGAAGGCGGTAACGGGATCTGGATCCTTTTGATTCAGCTTTTCCACGAAAGCCGGCAGATTGGCAATGTTGGTTTTGTCAAATTTCGTGCTGACGTCGATCCATCCTTCCGGCACGCTTTCCTGCCAAGCGGCGGGGATCGGCGGCACGGCGGGCGAAATCATGTAGTTGATGAAGAAGCTGAAAATGCCGGCCTGGGCGGCAACGTACAAAAACTGGGCGACGACCGCAAAAATAAAGTGCGGATGCGTCCAGATCGAGCGTTTGACGTCCGTGCCGCCATTGTCATCGAGATGGTAATCGTCCTCGGCTTTGATGTCGGGCACTTCGGCGAAATAGAAAACGACGGCCAGCAGCGTCACTACGCCGGCGATAACGGCGTAAGGAATCCATAGAGTTTGGCTGCCGGTGCTTTGGCCGGCGGCGTCTTTCCCATAGAAGAAAACACTGCCGATGATAGGACCGAAGATCCAGCCGACCCCGTTGGCCGACTGGGCAAGGTTGATGCGCGTTGCCGCGTACTGCTGGGGGCCTAACACCGTTGTGTAAGGATTGGCGATAGTTTCGAGGAAGGTGAGGCCCGATGCAATAAAACAAACGCCGACTAAGAAGGCCCAAAATTCGGCGATCGAGCTGGCGGGAATGAACCACAATCCACCTACGGCGACCATGAGAAGCCCGACGATGATGCCGCCTTTGTAGCCTAGCTTGCTCGCCAACCAACCGGCGGGGATCGACATTAAAAAGTAGCCCAGGTAGTGTGCCCATTGCACATTGGCCGATTGAGCCAAGGTTAGATTCAGTTCGTCTTGGAAATGCTTATCCATGACGTCGATCATACCGTTGCAGAGTCCCCAAAGGAGAAACAACGAGCTGACCAGCGTGAAGGTGAAGGCGACGTTTTTACCGTCTTCCAAAACGAAGAGTGTCTTCTTTTGCGAGGGCTGTTGGGCGTCGTTCATTGTGATTTCTTTTTTGCGCGAGAATGGCGGTAAATCGCGGCGGTTGAAAGCTTATTTGCCTGGGATGGAATTAGGCGGATTGCCGCCAGGACGTTTCATACATCCTCCAACACGGGAGGCAACCATCACCGCTCCATAAATGTCCCAATAGAGCGAGTTTAAGAGTAAGAAGCCGATTATAGATGGCCCCTCTTTGCATGTCAATCAACGGCATTGCCTGGACGTTGAACGAGAGAAAACACGCAAACCTTTCCGACGGTCGCAATGGCCGTTAGGTCAATAATTGGCATGGAAGGTCAACAATCGGCTGGTTGCCCAGGGGTAAGGATCGTCCGGGAGCATCCGTAATCGACTAATCCACCAATTCTCGCTCGATTTGTTCGAGGGTCTTGCCCTTTGTTTCCGGCAGACGTAACAGAATGAAGACAAACCCTGCCGCACAAATCGCCGCATAGGCCCAGAACGTATTGCCGATGCCGATGGCCTCTTTGAGAAGCGGAAACGTGTAGGTCAGAAGAAAACAGCCGAGCCAGAGGGCGAACACCGAAACCGACATGGCGGCCCCGCGGATCCGGTTGGGGAAGAGTTCGGAGAGGAGTACCCACGTAATTGGGGCCAGCGTGCAGGAGTAGCAGGCCATGGCGGCCAAGACGAGAACCAACACGGGCGTGCCGGTCATTTCAGCCCGATAACCGGTCCCGAGCAAGGCATAGATAACGGCCAGTCCCGCGGCGCCGGCGAGCATAAGCACCCTGCGTCCCCAGCGATCGACCGTGAAGATCGCCACAAAGGTGAACGCCAGGCACACGGCCCCCGTAGCCGCGATGTTCAACAGCGTATCGCTAACACCGTAGGCGGCGGCTCGAAAGATTTCTTCCGCGTAGTTGAAGATCACATTGATGCCGCACCATTGTTGGAAAACGGCCAGCACGACGCCGATCAGCAGGATCTTCGCCATTTTCGGCTCGAACAGCTCTCGAAAATCGACTTTATCCACTTCGTTCACCAGCGTGGTTTTGATATCGGCCAAGGCCCTGTCGGCGTAGAGATCGCCGCCGATCTTGGCCAAGACGGTTCGCGCCTTTTCGGGTTTGCCTTTTTTGGCGAGCCAGCGAGGACTTTCGGGCACTACGAACATAAATACCAAGAATAGAAAGGAAGGGACCGCCGTTACGCCGAACATCCATCGCCAACCTGTTGTGCCGTTCCACGAATTCTTGATGTATTCGACCGTGGCATCGGCCGGCACTGTCTCGGCAATCCCGTAATTCACCAATTGGGCGGCCGCGATACCGATGACGATGGTCAATTGGTTGACCGATACGAACATGCCGCGCACATGAGCCGGCGAGACTTCGGCGATATACATGGGCGACAGATTCGACGCCAGCCCGATAGCGATCCCCCCCGCGATCCGCCATGCCACGAAACTTTGAAAGTTGCCGGCCAGCGCCGTTCCGATGGAAGTGATCGTGAACAGCAACGCGGCGAGAACCAACAGCCGCTTGCGTCCGAATTTGTCGCTCAATCCTCCCGACAACAGCGCGCCGAGCAGGCAGCCAACCAAGGCGCAGCTATTAGCCCAGCCACGTTCGGAAGCGGTCACGAGCCCGAAGGCGGGCTCGAAAAACGGTTTTGCCCCGCCAATCACCACCCAATCGTAGCCGAACAACAACCCGCCCATGGCAGCCACCAGGCAGATCATCCAGGTGTAAACGACGTGGTAGTGCGATTGGTTTTCGATCATGAGATTTTATGGCGGCGACCGCTGTTCAAGGACTGGATGCGGTTTTGCCGTTATTCCCTTGGTTTCCTTTTGCGGAGGTAAATAGCTTGTCCAAGTCGGTCAGCTTTAGTTCGTGCGCGGGATGAAACTTGTCGGATGCCAGGTAGGCGGTCAGGCTCGACAGCAGTTGTTTTGCGGCAGGCCGCCGGTCGAGATTGTCGCTCATATTGACGGTACATGCCAGCAGGCGCCCTTGGCCGACACGCGCCTCGAAAAGGATGCCCAATTTGTGGTTACGCGCGAAATTGTCTGTTACCTGGATGATCGGCCGATAGTCGGCAGGCATGTCGTCCAAAATCATGCTGCAAGAGTTTTGCAAAAGATCCCACCACTGCCAGTTCGAGTAGTTTTCGGTGGGAAATTGCTGAAGCGAGGGGTGCCCTGGATCGCACAGAATGCCCATCGTGTTGGGCTTTTGATCGGGGAACCAAACGGGGCTCCAGAAAACGGGCAGGAATTGGCCGGGAAGCGATTGCATGAAATCAAGTTTTTGCGGAAAGAAGGCGACGGTCTTTCCTTCGTTTAACGCTTGCCGGGCTTCCTCCCAGCGGCGGCACATTTTTACCCCGGCGGGCATGGCGGGGGCCGGCGCGTCAGGATAGACCCAAATATCCCATTGATTTTCAAACGGAGTATCTTGAAGCGATACGGTTACCGTCAGCTTACAGGGTGTAGCAGTCTTGGCAAGCGATGTTTGGATAACGCCCAGCGATGTCAGTTTCCCTGTCGGCACGTTTTGCGAGGGCATCGAACCGGCGGCAAATTCACGCCCTTGTGAATCACGTATGGACCATCGCGGCAGAGCATTGGCGAGATCCCGAGGGCCGAAATGGGCAACTTCGGCAGCGGCCGTGAAGGACTCGCCGGCGGTAAACGTCCGTTTCTTCATTCGCAAAAGCGGCACTGTCGCACTGCAATAGTGCCGATGCTGTTCAGGAGTGACAAAGCCCTTGGAATCCCAAAATGGATCCAATAGCCCGACGATGGCGGTGCCCTGGCTGGGATAATCGTGCAGATCGAGCAATTGGAACCCGGTATGTCCCGGGGTCCGCAATAAAACCTCGATCTCCTCTTTATAAAGCATCACGGCCTGCTTGCCCCAGGTCTCATGGAATTGCGGCGCCAGATCGATCATGCCTTTGGACTTCAGGCTGTTGCGAATGATCTCGAAATTGCGAGGCTCGAAAACGCCGGTGTACTTCTTTATCTCATCAAAGTTCGGAAAGAACATCCACTGGCCGATTTCGTGCGACACCAGCGGGCGATCTTGTTTCGAGATGACTTCGTTGAAATCTTGATCGGTGCCGGGGCCGCGAATACCGCGGACCGGCGCGACCGTGTATTGTCGGTTGGCCGTCAGTTGTGCGGCGCTCGCGGAAGAATAAAGCCGGCGTGGATCCTCCTTAATGAGCATATCGACCCAGTGCGACAGTATTTCATCTTTACCGCCGTACTCATTGCCCAGGGTCATGAGGCAAAACGAAGGGTGGTTGCCGTAGGTTCGCACCATCCGCAACAATTCCTGCTCCATAAACGCATCGCGAGCCGGGTTTTCTCCCACTTGCACATTGGCTTGCGGTCCCTCGGCTTGGATCATGATCCCTTCGATGTCGGCGGCTTCGAAGGCCGCATCGGGCGGACACCAGGAGTGAAACCGTAGGTGGTTCAGTCCATACGACTTGATGATTCGACAAACACGCCGCCACGCCGCGACGTCAGTCGGCGGATAACCGGTCACGGGAAACACAGCGCACTCCAACGTGCCGCGGAGGAAGATCGTCCGGCCGTTCAGGGTAAGCTGGGTGCCCCGGGTTCCTATTTGCCGCATTCCGAAAGCGACCGTTCGCGCGTCTTGATAGCCGTTGCCTTCAAAGGTTGTCGAGAAATGATAAAGATTGGGAGCGAATTCGTCCCAGAGTTTGACATCGTCGCCCAAGGGCAGTTCGAATTCGGCAGCGCCGCCAGTTTTGTCCCAGGCGATTGTCGTTGTTTTTGCGGCAACTTCCCGATTGTCGATCGACAACACTTTGCTGCGTAATGTTCCTTGTCCCGGCTTTCCCGCAGCGTTGCTCAAATGAATGCGAACTCGAACGGACTTGCGTGCCACGTCGGGATAAACCTGTAGATTATCAATCGCCACAGGATCGGCTGCCTGCAATTCCAATCGGCCGACGATGCCGTTCATATCGGTCTCGGTGCCGCCGAACAATGCGGAAACAAAGATCCCCAGGTTATGCTTCAGGGAATTGTCGATCTGGATGGTCAAGAGATGCCGCCCAGGCGTAACGTCGGCGCCCAGATCGTAAACGTGGGGCGCGACCAAGCTGTCCTGGGATGTGCCGATCGGCCGGTCGTCGAGCCAGACCCGAGACACCCATCGGACTCGCTCCAACATGAGCGAAAGGCGTTTTCCCTGCCATGCTGCCGGAATTTCCACATCGCGTTGATACCAGGCCGCACCGGTATAGACATTACGCCGATAGAGCCCGTCGAGCGTTGGCTTTTGGCGGTTCGGCATGCCGGCCTTCGCTTCGTCGGTTGTGCCGGGCAGATGAATTACAGCAGGGCAGTCCGTCGCGGTAGCTAACGGAGCTGCGTACCACCGCTGATCGACGCCGATGTTTTTTTCGTCTCGACGAAACCGCCATGCTCCCGCCAAGGAGATTGTTTCGCCTGCATCAAGCGGAGCAATCTCGCAGGCCATGACGGCGACCATGCAAAACAGCCAAGTATAACGCATTGTAAACCAAGCTTGACTGTTCATATCGGGATTCCTTGCTGTTAAAGGGAGTACTTAGTTTCTGTTGCGGAAACGCCGTAGGCCAGGAGTCATTCATAGCGCAGCGAAGAATCTTTCGCATTGTACGAGATTCTTCGCTGCGCTCAGAATGACAATTTGGCTTTCCGCAACAGACACTACTTTCCCGCATCATTGGATGACGACGACCGTTTGATTGAGCATGGGGGCCGTCGGCGGAAAGGCCAACGCCTGGCCGCCAACCGTGACATGCACGCCGTACTCGAAGTCGTCTGAAATCTTCTCGGCCGGAATGGCAACATGATAGACGCCGCGAGCAGCATGAACCAAAGGGATTTTAGCGAACGTATTGCCGCCCAGCGGCCGCCATTGCAGTTCGGCCGTTTGAGGCTTCTCGCCCAGCAGGATGACGGTCAGGTGGAAGGGTTCTCCTCGTACAATGCTGGTACGAACTTCGGGAGCAAATAATCGCGGCGGGCCGGCATATTGCTTCGATGGCACCGCGTCGGCCGGCAGCTCTTCGCCCAACAGCTTGGCCAACTCTTGGCCGGGCGCGGTCAGCAGCACAGGCACCGTTTGTTGTTGCCAATTACTGACATTGCCCATGTCGCCGGGCGTACTGACGGCGGACAGCAGGTATCGGTTCATTTCGGAGAAAGCGGCCACTAGTTCCTTGCGTAATGGTAAAATCGTGTCGCGAGCCAGTTTCTTTTGGACAGCCGGATCTTTTTCGGCCTTGGCTTTGGCCAGTGCCTCGTTGAAACGCCCCCAAAGGCAATCCACTCGGGCGATGCCGCGAAGATAACGGAACTGGTTGGCCCAATAATCGAAGCGTTCGAGGTTGCCGGCGCCGACAATGCGCGGCCGCAGGGCAGCCAATTCCTCGACAAAGGCGTAATCCTTTTGCACTTGTTCCCAGGGGCGGGGATCGGGGCGAATACTGCCCGGGCCGGTGACCCAATCGGCCGGACGCGGCAAATGGCCGTCGAGCCGGGTGAAAATCACTGCGATCGGCTCGGCTGCTTCAGGGCCGAATTCGGCGCGAGCCCAATCGGCATAGAAATCGGCAACGGGCAAATAGCGGGTTTTACCTTCGGGGCCCGAGGCCAACGGCGCGGCGTCCTTGCTCCAACCGGTTTGGTCCCAGGTGGCCTGTGCCAGGGCCGAAACATTGGGGGCCAGGATGCGCGTGCGCCAGTGAATGCCGAACAGGCCCGTGCAACCGTAGCGCAAGGCGTCGTAGGCGTCGCGGCGCATGCGACCGGCCCAAAGTTGCGGGATGGTCATGCCGGGATCATCTTCCATCCACGGGATGGCCCATTTCGGTCTTCCGGCAACTTTGGCGAACCCCGGCTCGACCGGTGTGTTGCCCACCGTGCGGTTGATGCAACTCATCGGCATTTCCTTGGGCAGGGTATCGTCGAACAGCGAAGGATTTTGCGGCGGGCCAAGCACCCAGCCGCAGGTGGCCAAGGTGAACGGCGGTTGGACCGCTTTCGCCGCGGCAAGTGCGGCCCGGAAATCGGCCATCACGGCATCGATCTGCTCTTGTTTGACGGCTTCCCAGGTCCAGCCCTCGGAGGTCCAGAGCCAGTAATAATCGAGCGGGTGGATCTTGGCGATACGGCGGAACATGCCTTCGTAAACTTGTTGCACGACAGCCGGATCGGTGGTTTTTTTGCCCGCGGCTTGCAGGCGTTGTTTGACCGGCGTGGGAATCGTCAGCGGTGTTTCCGTGCCAAGGCATGTTTTGACGCCCAGGCGATGGGCATACGTAAAGACGTCGTTCAAGAAATCGCCCATGCGATTGAACAAGGCATTGCATTGTTCGGGCGTCATCTTGTTCCAGGGATGCGTATCGCGCATGTAATCCGCACCGTAGTCGTCACGGTCGAACAAATCGGCGGCCCCCAGGACGAAATCGCTGGTTTTACCCGGCCGGTAACCCCAGGCGGGAGGCTGGCTGTCGGTCGTGAAGTGCCGTGACGGATAGCCGGCTTTTACGTGGCCATTGGAGTCAATTTCCTCGGCCGGTCCGATCCAGGTGAGCGGCTCGGGGCCTACACCACCTTCGGGATAGGTATGCAGACCGAAGAAATTCATCCCCAATTTTGGCAATTGGCCCAAGATGGCTTTGTAGCCGTCGCGGTTCCACCAATCGGGCCCTTCAGGAAAATCGTGGAACGGCTGGATGCCGCGGCGGTCGAACAGCGGCTTGCGGATTTCATCGAGGTTCGGCAGTGCGAGGGCGATTTGCCGGTCGGGCACTACGTCGCCATGCAGATAGAACCGGACGCCTAAGTGTTCCGCGAAACGATAAGCGCCGTAGAGTACTCCCTGGGGATCGCCGCCGACGATCAAGAGCATGGGCCGGCCGTTGCGCTCGATTGTTTTCAGCAGATATTGTTCGGCCGTCAGGGAATCGACCGCCGATTTTACTTTGGGATCCGTCATAAACGTTTGCAGGGCCGGTCGATCCTTGGCGCCGATGAGAATGAGACCCTTGTCGGCATCTTTTGGAGCATCCTCCACGATCGGCAACAATGTGCCGGTTCGCAGATAAACATAGCGGCGCACTTCCTTGGCCGCGAGTTTTTCCATCGGCTGGGCGTCTTGAACGCAGACCACGACCAGGGATTTGGCGGGCTCGGCGTTCGCAACATTCAGCAGAAAACCGAAAAACAGACAGGCGGCGATTGGACCTAGGCGCGTCATGGCGGGGGCTCCTTGGAATGCCGAAACACGGGAAGGATGACGAACGCCAGTATCCTACGTGCCACACGGAGATGCAATGACAATGTGAGTCGTTATTTATAACCTTATGCGTCACCGGTACGCGACTGCTTGCGGTAGTTGCCGGGCGAATAGCCCGCGGTGCGTTTGAAAACGCGCTGCATCGATTCGACATGCGTGAAGCCTGTCCGTTGGGCAATTTCCTCCAGGGTGAACGTCGTGGTGCGCAGCAGTTCTTGAACATGCTGCACCTGAACGCGAAGGATTTCGGCCGTAGGCGAACGGCCCAGGTATTTTTCGAACCAACGTTCCAGAGTGCTGCGGGAAATGCTCATCCGGGCTGTTATTTGTTCGACGGAGAGGCCGTCGCAGGCGTGTTCGCGGACGAAACGGATTGCCTCGGCCGCATCTTCGTTGGCAATGGCCAACACATCGGTCGAATGGCGCACAACGACACCGCGCCCCGGCACGAGAATATTCGCGGTCGGCGGCTTGCCCCCTTGGATCAAGCGATCCAGAAGTGCGGCAGCCTCGTAACCGATCTGCTCAACGTTCGGGTCGATGCTCGAAAGCGGCGGATCGCAAAGTTCGCAATGGACGTCGTCGTTGTCGATGCCGAGAACGGCCGCTTGGTTGGGTACGGCAACGCCGGCTTCTTTGCAGACATTCAATACCTGGCGGCCCCGCACGTCGTTGCACGCTAAAATCGCCAACGGCTTGGGCAACTGGCGAAGCCACTCGGCAAGGGAATCGGCGTAATGCAGGGCATGATTCTCGACGGCGGCCAAGCTGGTCCCGCGCGGCAGGGCCGGATAGGAAAACGTCTGTACGGTTGTTCCAAGCGTTGCCAAATGGCGTTTGAAGCATTCCTCGCGAATTTCAGAGAACGGGACGTTGCTGAATCCGCAATACGCGAAATTATGGAAGCCGCGTTCGAGGAAATGATCGACGGCGAGGCGTATCAACGATTCCGGATCGGAGCCGGCGCCGGGAATGACGCCGCTTTTGCCTTCGGGATACAAATCGACCGAGGGGACTTTCGTCCGACGTATTTGCTGCGTAAGACGGGCTCCAGCCAAACGCGCGATGATGCCGTGAGGCTTCCACTGACGCAATTGGGGAGAAATCGAATCGCCGAAAACACGTTCCTGATGGAAAAATATCCACGAACCGTGCGATCGGCCGTAGGCAGCGATGCCCTTGAGCAATTGACGGCCATAGGATCGAGAAGATTCGATCAAAAGCGCGATGCGTAATCGTTCGGCCATCGCCGGATCCTTTGTCGTGGTCTTTGAAACAGCGGGAGAGGGCCACCCCCTCTCGCGCGGGTAATTTATTGCAGTCGCAGGCGGGGCACAGTGGTATTTTTACCGAAATTATGGCATACTGCAACTTTCCCCCGTTCGCGGGTTTGCTCGGAACTTTTGCTCGGTCAATGAACCCTGGCCCGGACGCTGCCCCCGAGAGGTTGGTCAGCGGGAGGATGGAAATGGGCTAAATCCTCTGATTTGCCGGATCATTGTCCCCGCAAGCAACAAAAATACGGTTTCTCTTCCGGAGGCGTCACCGTGGCAGAAAAGAAAAGCTCTCGTAAGGATGAACTCGGCATTCGCGCCAACGAGCCAAAGTTGTCTCATTCGTTCGACGATGAGAATCTCGGCCAACAATTCGAGGACGAGGGCGACCAAGCATCAGACGCATCCGGCAAGAAGAGCTTCCTGGATACAATCACCAAAAATCCCTGGATCAAAAAGAATCCGAATCTGGCCAAGGGCATCGCGGCCGGCGTGCTGCTGTTGCTGATGCTGTTGTTTTTCGGCTGGCAATTGGGATGGTTCGGCGGTAGCGGGAAGAAAAGTCGGGAGATGGCCTCGGAGCCGGCCCCGTCGCAGTCTGCGCCGCCATCATCGTCCGAACCGCTTCCGCCCTCGGGCAGGCCCGTGACACCCTCGGCACAGAAGGCAGACGAGGCAAAGAAGGACGATTCCAAGAAGGAAAAAGACGAAGATCGTCCGATTCCGGATGACGTTTCGAAATGGAAGAAGAACGATTACTACCGCGCTCGGCTGGAAAACGATCCACGGTTGTTGAAGGCCGTGGAGTGGTTGGGCGAGAAGGCGCGCGGCAGCGAACCGGCGGCCCAAGGGTTGACCGATCTGTTGAAGCCGTTGCCGACGGAGCCGCCGCCTGGTGCGAAGCCTGCCGCGCCGAATGCAAACCCGCCCATGCCGGGCGCGCCGCAAACGATTCCCGGCGCCCGGCCTGCGCCTGGTGCGCCGCAAGCAGCCCCTGGTTCCCGGCCGGTGCCGGGCGCTGTGCCGCCGGCTCCCGCCGCGACGCCAGCGAAACCGCCCGTGGTGCGTCCTCGCAATCAAGCGGAACTGACGAAACTGGTCGAAGCGATTATTGCCGCCCTCGGTGAAAACGACACCCCCTTGGCTCGATCGACGCTCGGAAAAGTCATTTCCGGCGAGCAATCGACCGACGACGATAAAGCGGCCGTCATTGCGGCGTTGAAGGCCTTGGTTCTGCATCCCGGGCC
>CAYWGR010000061.1:0-28394 GCA_964458015.1 uncultured Planctomycetaceae bacterium | reverse complement strand
CCCATGAGGACCATTGCGGCTTGGCGCCGAAGCTGGTGCAGGAGGGATTTCGAGGGCCTATCATCACCACGTCGGCCTCGGCCGATCTGGTGGAACTTGTGCTACGCGACGCCGCCGAGATACAAGCGGAAGACGCCGCCTTCAAGGAAAAACGGCATCGCAAGGAAGGCCGCAAAAGCAAAAACCCGATTAAGCCGCTCTATACGCTCAAAGACGTGGAACGCACGTTGCCAATGTTGGAGGCCGTGGCCTACGACCAACCGGTGAAAATCAACGATCGAGTGCAGGCCGTTTTTCACGATGCCGGCCACATTCTTGGGTCGGCCATGATCGAGTTGCGCGTAAGCGATCACGGCGAGCCGCGCACGATCATTTTCACCGGCGACCTGGGGCAATTCGGCAAGCCGATTGTTCGCAATCCGGCCGTATTCACCGAGGCGGACTACATCGTGATGGAATCGACCTACGGTGACCGCGTTCATGAAAAACACGATTCGGTCGAGTCGCAACTCGAAACAGTCATCAAGGAAACCGTTGCCCGCGGCGGCAAGGTGATTATTCCGATTTTCGCCATCGAGCGCGCCCAGGAGTTGATTTATTATCTCAACCGGCTGCTCTACTCGAAGCACATCGACGAGTTGCCGGTGTTTCTCGACAGTCCGATGGCGGCCGACGTGACCGAAGTGTTCCACAACCATCGCGAATGTTTCGATGCCGATACGGAGGAAATGGTCGCGGCGGGCGAATCACCGCTGCGGTTCCGCTCACTCCACGTGGTGCGCGGCATGGAGGAATCGAAGGAGATCAATGATTTCAAAGGGCCGGCCATCATTATGGCCACGTCCGGCATGTGTACGGCAGGCCGTATCAAGCACCATCTGGCCCAACATATCGGCGATCCGGCTTGCACGATTCTTTTCGTCGGCTATCAATCCGAAGGCACCTTGGGCCGGCAGATTCTCGACGGCAACCGCGAGGTTCGCATCCACGGCATTTCCCGCTTGGTCCGAGCGCGGGTAGCGCAAATTCAAGGCATTTCCGGCCACGCCGACCGCACCGGCTTGCTGCAATGGCTGGCCCATTTCGAGATACCGCCCCGGCAGCTTTTCATCACCCACGGCGAAGCGCAGGCGTCGTTGGCCCTGGCCGAACATATCCGCAGCCTGTTGAATTGGAACGTCACCGTACCGCAGTATCGCGAAACGGTCATGCTGAACGGCGACGGTGCGGTATCCGGCTAGTCAAGTAGGGCTGGTATCCCGTCCCTGATACTCGCACTAGTCCGGTCCCATCAGACAAGCCTTCCAAACCGCAGTCGGCGGATGAGCAAGTACTTCCAATACGGTCAATCCAACCGGCAGGAAACACAGGAGAGCAAGCAAGCTAATGGCTAGTGCTTTCTCATTGACCCTTGTTCCGACGATTAGCCGGAGCACCGGGATAAGAGACGCAAGACAGCCCATTAACACGCCCCCAACCACGAAACCAGCAACAGACTGGAGATACCAAAAACTCGCAACACACCTAGCTACATAGGGAAATACGACGACCGAAAAATCCCCAATAGTCCAATTTGCCCGTTTGCGTCCAAAGAACCAGACTGGTCCGGCAACGATAAGCAACGGCACCAAGTAAAAAAGCCAACCGATCAGGATGATCACCGTTGGACCTGGACCTACGTATGTATGGGCAAACAGACAATGCATAGAAAGCATCTTCGGCGTTTGGATGGTTGCATCACATCGTCCGCAAAGAAAAAAGCAACGTAGGTCAGGTACCCCGTACCTGACATCCGCACTACAACCTCCACCCATCCGGCAGCGAGGTTTCCTTGGCCATCACGACGATGCCGTCGCGGATCATGCCGAAGGGCGTTTCCTCGGTATGATCGACGCCCAGCTCGTTGACGATCCGCACATTGCGGCCGATGCGGCAGTTCTTGTCGATGATTGCACCCTCGATGTGCGAGCCTTCGCCAACACCCAGCGGCGGATTGCCGTTGCATTGGTGCGAGGCGATTTCGCCCGGCGCTTCGTAGAAGTCGGCCCCCATCAACACGGAATTGCGAATCACCACGTTGCGGCCGATGCGGCACCGCAGCCCTATCACGCTGTTCTCAATAACTGCGCCCGGCTCGATGATCGAGCCGTCGGCCACTAGACTGCCATTCACGACTGCTCCGTCGATGCGCGTTGGAGGCAAAAATCTGGCATGTGAATAAATCGGCGCCTCGGCCGAAGCGATATCGAACGGCGCGGCGGGTTTGGTCAGGTCCAGGTTGGCTTGGAAGAACGACTTGATCGTGCCGATGTCTTCCCAATATCCGTCGAACAGATGCGTCTGCACGTGGCGCGTGCGGATAGTGGCGGGAAACACCTCCTTGCCGAAATCGCGATAGTCGGTCTTTTCCAAGACATCGACCAGCGTGTTGCGGTTGAACAGGTAGATGCCCATGTTGGCCAGGCAGTCGCGGCCGCGGCTTTGAATGCCGTGCGCGTCGATCCAGGTGGGATCGGTGCGCACATGCTCCAATTCTTGTTCGGTTTTGGGCTTTTCCAGGAAGCCGACCACGCGGCCGGTGTCGTCCAGACGCATGATTCCCAGGCCGGCGGCATCGCGGCTATGCACCGGCACGGCGGCGATGGAAACGTCTGCCCCGGTTTGGATGTGCGAGACGATCATATCCTGGAAATTCATCCGATACAGTTGGTCGCCGGAGAGGATCAGCACGTATTCGATGCCCGGCTGCTCGATGTAACGCAGATTTTGGCGCACGGCATCGGCGGTGCCTTGATACCAGTTGGAATTGTCGAGCGTCTGTTGGGCAGCCAAGACCTCGACGAATCCACAGTCGAACGGATCGAAGGTGTAGGTCGATCGGATATGGCGGTGCAAGCTGACCGAATTGAACTGCGTCAGCACGTAACAGCGATTCAAACCGCTGTTAATGCAATTCGACAGCGGAATATCGATCAAGCGATATTTTCCAGCGACGGGAACCGCCGGTTTGGAGCGCACTTTGGTCAGAGGATAGAGGCGCGTACCCTGCCCGCCTCCGAGCACCAGAGTTACGACGTTTTTCATGCCAATGCATCCTAAAGGTAACAAAAATCCAGAGGCCAACTCCTTTAGTGTAGCGGACTTCGGGAGATTGGGAAATAGTCCCCCGGCAACCGCCATTGGCGGGGTTCCTTGACGTTCTCGATTAGGTCTGTTATCACATGGTTCGAGGATTGTTTTGCCTACCAGGAAGAGGGTTCTGTATGTTTTCGGTTCGATGGCGCCTTGTTCTCGTCTATGGCGCTTTGGCAGCGTTTCTGCTGGGATGCTCGAAACGCACCGATCAGGGAACGGTGATCCGTGTCGAAGGTTCCGACACGATGGTCAACATCGCGCAAGCCTGGGCGGAGCAATACCATAAGATCCACCCCGATATCAGCGTTCAAGTCCTTGGCGGCGGCTCCGGCGTGGGCATCGCCAGCCTGATCGACGGCAATTGCGACCTGGCCAACACCAGCCGCAAAATGAAAGAGCCCGAAATCCAAAAGGCCAAGGAGCACCGCGGCGCCGATCCCAAGGAAATCATCGTCGGTTATGATGCCCTTGCGATTTTCGTCCATAAAGACAATCCCTTGGACTCGATTTCGATCCCGGAACTTGCCAAGATCTACGGCGAGAACCCTTCGATCACGAAATGGGCCCAATTGGGCGTTAAGCAGCCGGATCTTTCTGGAAAAAACGTGATTCGCGTCAGCCGGCAGAGCAGTTCCGGCACCTATACGTTCTTCCGCGATGCCGTTTTGGGCAAGAAAAAGGATTTTGGGCTCGGTTCCATCGACCAAAGCGGTTCCAAGGACGTTGTCGCATTGGTTTCGCGCACCCCCTCGGCGATCGGCTACAGCGGCATGGGCTATGACATGCCGGGCGTAAAAATGTTGTGCGTATCCAAAAGACCTGGCGAGCCGGGTGTCGCACCGACGGTTGAAAATGCAAAGAAAAATTCGTACCCCATCACCCGGCCGCTCCAAATCTATGTTCTCGGTGAACCTGCCGGACCGGTCAAACAATATCTCGATTGGATCCTTTCGCCCGAGGGGCAGAAAGTTGTTTTGGATCTCGGCTATGTGCCGGTAAAAGAAGGGACGGAAGTTAGAAATTAAGGTTTATTGATGTCTAGGTTGAGAATGGTCTGTTACGCCATGTATTTTGTCCATTTTCCGGCCTTCCCGATGGTCGGCCTCGGTTCATTAGCTACCTAGAGATCAAATAGGATAGGAATATCACGGACACAGCTTCCCAAGGCTGATGATGAGCGCAGACCCAATATCCACCGATAACCGCCGTGTCGCGGGAAAAATTCCCCCGCTGCGAAATCTGCTGCGCGTCGCCTTTGATCGTTCCGAGCCCTTGATCGAATGGCTTATCCGGATTTGCGGGTGGAGCGCCATTCTTTTCGTATTCTCCATATTCTTCTTTGTGTTTCGCGAAGCTTCGCCGGTGCTGTTCGGCAAACTGGATTTGGTCGAGTTTTTCACGAGCATCGAGTGGCAGCCCTCGTCCGAGGTTCGTCCGCGTTACGGCATTTTGGCGCTTTTGGTGGGCACTCTTTCAGTTACGGCCCTGGCCATGGCGATTGCTGTGCCACTAGGGCTTGGCGCGGCGGTGTTCATCTCGGAATTTTGCAAAGGCAAGCTCAAGGAAACGCTCAAGATTCTGATTGAACTGCTGGCCGCCATTCCCTCGATCGTATGGGGATTCGTGGGTTATATCGTGTTGGGGCCCATCCTGATCGAACTGACGGGCGCGCCGGTGGGCGTCAATTTGCTGAACGCCGGTGTCATTCTGGCGCTGATGAGCGTGCCGATCATCGTGTCGGTGGGCGAGGATGCGTTGAAGGCCGTGCCGGACTCCTACCGCGAGGCTGCCTTGGCCCTGGGAGCCAGCCGTTGGGAAGTCGTCTATCGGGTGTTGTTTCCTGCGGCCAAAAATGGGTTGTTGGCCGCTGTGCTGTTGGGAGTCGGCCGAGCGATCGGCGAAACGATGGCCGTGCTGATGTGTACGGGTCATGCCGTGCAGATACCGCATAGTCTGCTGGATCCCATCCGCACGTTGACGGCCACGATCGCTTCCGAATTAGGCGAGGCCGTGGCCGGCGACGCCCACTATCGCGTGTTGTTCGTTATCGGATTGCTGCTCTTCGCGATTACGTTCGCTGTTAATCTCATCGCCGATCTCATTGTGAAAGGAATTCGCAGTGAGTCCAACTAGTTCGATACCGTCGTCGTCTCCCGCTCTTCCGCAAAAGGACATGGGCAGTTTGAATCCCTTTGCGCCGTCGTCTCTGGAGCGGCACAAAAAGGCCAAGGAAACCGCGGCCAAGATTGTTTTGGCCGTTATCACGGCCTCGCTGGTCGTGCCGGTATTGGCCATCATCGGGTATTTGCTGCTTAAAGCTTGGCCCGTGCTGAGCATTTCGTTCCTTCTCGAAAATCCGAAAAACTACATGACTGCCGGCGGCATTTGGGCGCCTTTGGTCGGCACTTTTTTCCTCGTCGTCATTTCACTTTTAGCCGCTGCGCCGGTCGGCATTTTGGCGGGCGTCTATCTGAACGAATATGCCCGCGACAATTGGTTCACGCGCATCGTCAATCTGGCCGTGATGAATCTGGCCGGTGTGCCCAGCATCGTGCATGCTTTGTTCGGGGTCGGTGCATTCGTGCTTTTTGCGGGCATGGGCCGCTCGCTTTTGGCGGCGTCCTGTACGTTGGCCGTCATGACGCTGCCCGTGATCATTACCAGCACGCGCGAAGCGTTGAGTTCGGTGCCGATGTCGTTCCGCGAGGCTTGTTGGAACATGGGCGCGACGCGATGGCAGACGATTCGCACCATTGTGTTGCCCAATTCCATCAGCGGCATCTTGACCGGCGTGATTTTGCAGGTGTCACGCGCCGCCGGCGAAACGGCGCCGATCCTGTTCACGGGCGCCGTGTTTTTCACGCCGGTGGAAGACAGCGGTTTGGCGTCGTTTTTCCCCTATGGGTTACACGACCGCTGCATGGCGCTTTCGATGCACCTGTTTACCTTGGCAACGCAGGTGCGGGGCGTTTCCGACGAAGTGCAATATGCCACGGCCGTCGTTTTGATCGGGCTTGTGCTGGCGGTCAATGCCCTGGCCATCGGCCTTCGGGTGTATTTGCGATCGTGGAAGAAATGGTAGGAAGATGGACGTCCACATCCAGTTTGAAAATGTGACGGTGAGCTACGGCGAGAAAATCGCGCTGCGCGATATTTCGCTCGAAATTCCCGAAAAGGAAATTTTCGCCATTATCGGGCCGGCCAACTCGGGCAAGACGACTTTTTTGAAGTGCATCAACCGCACCATTGATTTCGTTCCTCATGCCAAGGTCCGCGGATTGGTTTCCATCGACGGTGAGGATGTTTTTCAGATTCGCAACGTCTATGCCCTGCGTCGCAAGGTGGGCATGGTGTTTCCGCTGCCGGTCGGGCTTCCTCTGTCGGTCTATGAAAACGTGGCCTATGCTCCTCGCCGCGCCGGAATGCACGACCGCCGAGAACTCGACGCCCTGGTCGAGAAGTGTCTGCGCCAGGCCATGCTTTGGGACGAAGTGAAAGACCGCCTCGACCTGCTCGGCACCAAGCTTTCCGGCGGACAGCAGCAGCGGCTTACTCTGGCTCGAGCGCTGTCGTTGCAGCCGGAGATTCTCTGCCTTGACGAATTCTCGATCGCCATCGACCCTGTAACCACGATGCGGATCGAAGATATTTTACGAGAACTCAAAAACGAAATGACCATCGTTTTGGTGACCAATCTGGTGCAACAGGCTCGCCGATTAGCCGATCGGACCGCATTTTTCAGCGATTCGCATTTGATCGAAGTCGGCGAAACGGAAACCATTTTCACCAAAGCCACGAACCGACTGACACAACGTTATGTGACGGGCGATTTCGGATAATCCATGCAAGAAACTCCCACACCATCGCCGGCCTACACCATCCAAGCCCGAGGGCTTAATCTCTGGTATGGTGATTTTCAAGCATTGAAGGATGTTGAGGTCAACATCAAGCCGGGCATCATCACCGCGCTCATCGGTCCTTCAGGCTGCGGAAAAACGACGCTGCTGCGCTGCTTCAACCGCATCAATGAGCGCTACGGCAATGTTACCACCAAAGGCGAAGTCACCGTTTTGGGCAAGAACATCTATGACGACGACGTTTCGTTGAGCACGTTGCGCAAATCGGTCGGCATGGTTTTTCAGCGGCCCAATCCTTTGCCGATTTCAATCTACGAAAACGTGTTGTTCGGCGTTCGCACGCATACGTTTCGCCGCGAGTTTGCCCGCAAGCAACTCGACGCAATGGTCGAAGAATCGCTCCGCGAGGTGGAACTGTGGGACGAAGTGAAAGATCAACTGCGTCGCCGCGCCACGCATTTGACGCTCGAACAGCAGCAGAAACTTTGCATTGCCCGGTTGTTGCCGCTCAAGCCGCAGGTGATCCTGATGGACGAGCCTTGTTCCGCGCTCGACGCCGAGGGAATCGAGCGGATCGAGGACTTGATCGACGGACTGCGTGAGAAGTATACGATCGTGATCGTTACGCACAACATGGCCCAGGCGCGGCGTTCGAGCCACGAATGCATCTTCATGCTCATGGGCCGCATCGTCGAACATTGCAACACGCTCGACATGTTCCTCAAGCCCAAGCATCCCGACACGGAAATGTACGTTCGCGGTCACTACGGGTAAGCCAAAAAAATTGGAAACCATTGGTCGGCGTTTGAATGAGCGGCTGAAAAGCAGTGCTCCAACCGCATCAAATTCCATTCAAGACGGGGCAATCAACGCGCGGAGGTTATCGATATGCTTAAAGGTTATACGCTTCCTTTGACTCCACGAGGAACATCCAGCTTGGCTCCCATGCCGCCTTGGCATTATGTCGGCACATGCTTGGCCGTCGAATATGAAGCGAATGCGGAGGCCGTCGCGTCGTTTCTGCCGCCGGGGCTTGATTTTCATTCTTCACGATGCGCCGTCTATTTTTGCGATTGGCAGTATTCCAGCGAGTCGGGCGAAGAATATCTGGATCCTATCCGAAGCCAATATCGCGAAACACTTTTGTTGATCTCCGCCACTTTCCAGGGCAATCCGTGCGCCTATTGTCCGCTCATTTGGGTCGATCAAGACGTTGCCTTGATGCGGGGGCTTACGCAGGGTTGGCCCAAGCAAATCGGTTCCACTTGGATCACGCGATCTTTCGACATGCCCTCGAAAGCCGGCCCGATGGTCGGCCCCGGCGGCAAGTTTGGCGCCAGTTTGGCCGCCAAAGACCGCCGCTTGGCCGAGGCAACCGTAACGCTGCGCGAGACAACGACGCAATTGCCGACGCCCAACTTTGCCCGGGCGGTGAACATGCGTCATTTCCCGGAATTGGTTGCAGGACGGCACGACCGTCCGGCAGTTCATGAACTGGTGCAGCTAAAATCGCGCGATGTGCAGATTTCGACGATTTGGAAAGGCGAAGCATCGCTTCAATACTTCGACCATCCTTATCTGGAACTCTTTAGCCTGCGGCCTGAAAAAGTTGGCGATGGCTACCGATTTTCGTTCGCCTTGACGGTGGATGATCTTACCTGGTTGCAAGACCTTCGCACGCCGTAATGATATTTCCGGCTATTCTCCGGTTGCGGTCCGGTCATCACTCGGACGCGCTTCCTGCATGGTCCTTTGCAAACACAGCGGCATGGGTCCATCGCATTTGCGGCTGATCGACCATTTGGAAACCGACTTCCTTGGCCGTGGCCACTTCGTCGGCGAATTTTTTTCGGGAAACATGGATCGGCGGCTCGGCCAATAGGAGCTTGCCGCCTTGCTTCAGGCAGTGGAAAATTTCGCCCAACAAGCGGCGTTGGTCGGGCACTTCATGAAGAACGGCAAAAATCAGGGCAAAGTCGACTTCTGCTTGAAACGCAATCCGATTCTGTTCGCACTTATGAAATTCAATGCGTGAAACCACCCCGGCTTTTTCCGCGCGCCGCCGAAGCATGTCGAGCATTTGCTGTTGAAGATCGACGGCCACGACTTTCCCCTGGTCGCCGACCATGCGGGCCATGGGAATCGAAAACCACCCCACGCCGCAGCCGACGTCCATGACCGTCATGCCTGGCTTGACATAAGGCCCGACGATTTTCCGCGGATCGTGTAAAAAACGACGGAACGGGGGATCAATCGTAAAGGGGACCGCCCACCAAGGACACACATAAGCGATCATGCTTCTGTCCTTCCTGCTTAAGGATTGGAAGGTTTTTTCGCGACATCTGATTCCGCATTCTTCTTCGCCTGTTTCGCCCGCTCGACCTCGGCTTTTGCGGCATCCAGATCCTTCCGAAGCTGTGCCATTTTTTCCTCGACTTTTGTTTTTAGGTCGGTATTTTCTTGTTCCAGCTTCTTGACCTTCTCGGCCAACGCAGTCTTTTCCTGATCGAGCGTCTTAAGCCGGGCTTCATCATTCTTTTTCGCTTGTTTGGCTTTTTCAAGCTCGACCTTGGCGGTCTCGGCTGCCGTCTTGAGCTGTGCGGCATTTTCGGTGGTTTTGGTCTTCAGCCCGGCATGTTCTTGTTCGAGCTTCTTAGCTTGCTTGGTTAGGCCGGCGTTTTCTTGTTCGAGCTTCTTGACTTGATTGGCCAAGTCGGTTTTTTCTTGTTCCAGCGTCTTAATGCCGGCATCGGCGGTCTCCTTCGCCTGTTCTGCTTGCCGAATCTCGCTGCGAGCGGCATCGAGATCCTTCTGGAGTTGTTGTGCCTTTTCCTTGGCCTTCAACAATTTATCCGTCTGATCCTTCACCTCGCCTACCTTGAGGTTATATTCGGACCGGCTTACGCAGCCGGAGACTCCAAGCATCCAGACCGAAAGTACGGCACATGCTAAAACTCGTTCCAGCATTGTCGGGACCATCGCATAGTTCCTTTCCATGGAATGCAACCATCGTAATAATTTGAATTGGCGCTTGGCTTATATTGTCTGTTGCGGTTGAAGTAGACACACACACTACCGGCGGTGTCTTTCAGCAAAATATCCGGCGGCCGACGTGTCGGTGGCGAAGTTGCCCCCGTGTTTTCCCGCCGAATTAAGGCACCCCCCTTTTGTTGCGGACATTCTATCCATGCATCCAGGGGGATGCAATAGTGTTTGGTCCTTCGGGTGCTGGAATGGAGTGGGGGCGGTTGCGGGAACGAATGCGTAAAGGGGTAGTTTTGGCTACGGCGTATAACTTGCTCCAAAACACGGCGGGCAAGCCCGCCCGCTTCACAGGTTGCCTATTTGACCGTAGAAAATTACCGTGCCCGGCCCTTCTTCATTGAGCAAATGGTGGAAAAAGGAGAATGAGCGTTCTGTTGCCAAGGCACGTCGAGATACGGTTGGTCTCGGGAACAAATGAGTCCCCTTGTGGATGCATCTAGTTGTATATCCCCGGCGGGGTGTTGCTTAGGAATTTCAATATTTAGATACCAATTTTGGAATGAGGTGGGATTTCATATTAGGATACAGGTCTGAGTAAAAAACCGGGTCTGACAAAAAATCATGGCAAATAGTCATTCTGAGTGGAGCGAAGAATCTCATTGGAATCACGGAGATTCTTCGCGTTGCTCAGAATGACGGAACAGCCAAGAAAAATTGCCACACCCAAAAAAACTGGTTAGTTGATCTGAAAACAGCATTTGCTGGGTTGCCGCCATGGAAGAAATTAGTCCAAGTGAGGCGTTTGCAAGGCTTTTTGCCCAGCATGAGCGGCGCATCCACAGCTATATCTTCTCGCTGTTGGGAGATTGGGATGCCACGGAAGACGTGTTCCAGGACACATGCGTTGTCATGTGGACGAAATTCGCGGATTTTCAGATGGGGACTGATTTTGCAAGTTGGGCCTGCAAAATCGGACACTATAAAGCTCTCAAATATCGCGAAAAGAGCAGTCGTCGCCTGCCGTTTGTCGGCGAGGAATTCTTGGAAGTCGTGACGGCCGCCCGGGAATCGGAAGAAAGCAGCAGCGACGATTGGTTGCCGACGTTGTCGGAATGCATGAATAAACTTTCGTCAAGAGATCGCGGAATCATTATTCATCGCTATTCCACCGACTGCACGATCAAGGAGCTTGCCAAGAAATTAGGATTCCCGGCAAACTCGGTCTACAAAGCCCTTGCTCGCATTCGCAAAGAACTGGTCGAGTGCGTTCAAAAGGCCGCGGCAAGAAAGAGGCAGCCATGAACCGTGCAGATGTGCTTTCTCCCGATCTTGCCGAATTGCTGAACGCCCTATTGGAGGGCGACATCGATTCCGATCGCGCCGCTCGTCTTGAGCAAATGATATGCAGCGATCCCGCGGCATGTCGGTTGTATTTGAAGTATGTCGATCTTCATGTGGAATTGAAGCGTCGGTATGTCGCCGCGCAGGTTTCCGACGAGGATGTGGAAGCGATTTGGAATCAGCCGGAACTTTTTGGCCCAGATGATAACGCAGATGCACGCGGCGAAGTGCGTGGATCTATTGGCCCGATTTCATCGCCCTTGGTCGATCCGTCGTTGATTTCTTCGGATCCGCAATCAGGAAGACATCCTCCGTTGCTCACGATGGCCTATCACGGCACGATCGGCTTTTTCTCGCAGGAGATTCCGTTTGCCTTGCTGATTGCCACGGTGATCACCAGCTTGGGACTGTTGGCCGGATCGTTGATATATGTAACCCACCACACGCCAATAGCATCGGACGGGCAGCGACCGGCGACGCCTGTTTCCAGGGATCGGGGAACCATTACCTCGGACATCGAGTTCGTCGGCCGCGTGACCGGCATGATCGATGCGAAATGGTTGGATATCAATACGTCGACCGAGCTTGGCAACGGCGTTCCCCTGGGGCGCAGATATGCACTTGCTTCCGGACTGATGGAAATTACGTATGACACCGGAGCGAAAGTGATCCTTCAAGGTCCGGTCACCTACGAGGTCGACTCCCGGCGCGGGGGGTTTTTGTCGATCGGCAAGCTGACGGCGAGATTAGAGAAGAGAGGAGAGGGGAGAGGGGAGAGGGGGAGAGGAGTGGCCAGTGGCCAGTGGCTAGTGGCTAGTAAAGAGGGGGCAGAGGTCAGAGGTCAGGGGGCAGCGGTGGCAAATCATAAATCAGAAATCATAAATCATAAATCTCCTGTCCCCGCCCTTACCCTAGCCCTCTCCCAAAGGGAGAGGGGACCGGACACTAATCTCCAATCCCGAAATCCCGAAATCCCGAAATCCCAAATCCTAAATCCCTCGTCTTCCCCTGTCCCTGTGTTTGCAGTACGAACACCGACGGCCGTCGTGACGGACCTGGGTACGGAGTTTGGCGTGAATGTTTTGGCCAACCATGCGGCGGAGATTTGTGTTTTTGACGGCAAAGTCGAAGTCGCCCAGACTAACGGTGAAAATGCCTCGAAAGCCTCGGCACATCCACTCATTGCGGGCGAAGCGATGCGTGTTGAGCCGGCAGGCAACGCCAAGTCATTTTCAGCACACGATCTGAAAACGTCCTTTGTGCGGAAGATGCCTCTCGCTCCGCGAGCCCCATCGGGACTGCAACAAGGATTAGTAGCCTACTGGTCGTTTGACGATGCGGCTCATCTTGGAAAAAACCTGACCGGCGGGGGCGATTTGACTCCGACTGGCACGGTGTCGCATGAAGCTGTCGGCCTGATCGGCGGAGCTCTGTGCCTAAGTCAAGATGCGAAAAACGATACTCTGCTGTTTGCCGACGGTCGCGGGGTGCCTAAAGGAGTGCCTACGGGCGAAGCGTCCTATTCGATTTCGGCGTGGTGTCGTGTCGATGCGGTTCCCGCGAACAAAACGTTCGATATTGTCGGCTGGGGTGAAGCAACCGTAGACCGAGCGAACGCATTGATCCTCTTCGGCAACTCGTCCGAGCAGTGCATGGTGCGAAATTTCTGGTGGAATAACGACATTGCGGGATTCGTCGGTACTTCATCCATGCAGGGCAAGTGGCATCATGTTGTTACAACCTATGATCGACGCGGCCGCATGCAATATCTGTATTTGGACCGTGATCGCATTGAATTGCGCGGTGTGGAAAATCGGCCGAATGTGGACTCGAACAATTTTGCCATCGGCCGCCGGCATCCGCACCTGGAACCCAATGTACAGCTAGAGTGGTTCGGCGGACTTCTCGATGAGATCGGCATTTGGAATCGCGAACTCTCAGAAAAAGAGGTCGCAAAGTTATACAACAGCGGCAAGGGCCTCAACCCGTTGACGCTCAAAAACGCCTTGGAAGAAAACGCTGGAAAATGAAAAGCATGCCCCTTCATGGATGGAACAGATCGAAACGAGATATTGGTATTGCCGCCGCCGTGCTGGCATGTTCGCTTGTTTGCGGCGCGCTCGGCCGGGCCGAAGATATTTATGCGGGCGGCGTGAAGGCCAATAAGATATTGTTCCTGGGGAACAGCCTTACCTACCATCCTTATAATGCGGGCATTGGGTGGTTGGGCGATTGGGGGATGGATGCCAGCACCGAGGCAAACGATTATGCACACCTTGTAACGCAAGAGATCGCGGATTGCAATCATAAGAATAGCCCGGCAATGATTGCCACGAACATTTATCTCTATGGAATGTTCGAGCAGAATTATGCCACTTACTATGCCAATGCCGAGCTTGGCAGTCTGCTTGATTGGGGAGCGAATATCGTCGTCGTCGAGCTTGGAGATAATGCGTCGGCCTCGCTTGCGGACAACGCGGCCAATCAAACCGCGTTTGCAGCCAGTTTTCATGACATTCTAACGGCGTTCAAGAACAGCAGTGAACAGCCGGAGATCTTCGTTCTCAGTACATGGTGGACGAATTCGACCACGGACGGCATTTTGGATCAAACATGCCGTGATGCGGGCGGCACATTCGTCGATATCGGAGGCCTTTACGGCGACGCGGCCAATCGAGGCGGCTGGGGCGGACACCCGAACGACGCCGGCATGGCGGCCATTGCGGATACCCTGCTAAGTACGATGGGAGTTCACGCACCCGAACCAAATACGCTGGTATTGTTGGTTATGGCCGGCCTGTTGCTCGGTGTCGGTTGGACGCGAAAACATTTCAACATCAGAACACGTGAAAGGAGGTAAGACGGCAATAGCAAGCAGTTGTGCGCGCGAGATGCCTTTCGAGGGTGAGATGTTCGCGTTCGCGGACCACCTTCCGAGGAGTAGGTGTGATTTTTGGAGGAATATGTAATGAAATCGCGACAAAGTGTGATGGTTGGTTTGCTGGTTGTTTTGGGGTTGTCGGTCATGGTTTGCAGTGCGGGCGCCTCGCCTCTTGTTTCCGACGATAACTTGCTGCTTAATAAGTCGGTTACCGTGTCGAGCAACTGGGCAGATAATGCAAGTTCCGGGACTTTCGGATATGCCGTGAACGCCACGAACGGGGCAGGCGGCGGACCGAACGGCGACTTCCTATTTGCACAAGGCGATAATACTCAGCGTATGGTCATTACCGGCTTTGACGGCACAATAAGCCTAATCCGCATCTGGAGCGGTAGCGATCTATTCCCCGGGCAGGTGGCTGTCAAGAGTTCCGCCACGGCTAATTTGGGACTAGACGGGACTTTTGAGGCGACTCTTGGAAGTTGGTCTTATAGCGATAGCATATCGACCTGGACCGATAGCGGCGCCACGGACTTGGACGACATGGAGTTGTATTACAAAGACATCGTGCTGGCTACGCCCACGAGCGCGAAGAGTCTTTATCTCGACTTCGGCGACGCGCGTACAAGCGGCCCTAATCCCGATTTTAATAGCAGCCGCATCAGCGAAGTTCAGGCCTTTGCAGTTCCAGAACCAAGTACGATAGTGCTCCTGGCCGTAGGCGCGTTGAGTCTGTTGGCTTACGCATGGAGAAAGAATAGATAGATAAGTAGCGTAATGTCTCTGTTTGAAGATCACGAAGGCAAAAAGGCGTGAAAGCAGTGCAGAAACGCTTCACGCCTTTGCGCCTTTGCGTGAGGACATTGTTCAAAGGCTTCCTTACGCAAAGACGCAACGACGACGTAGAGGATATTTTTTATTCTTCGGGGTGCAATCATGCGTCATGCAGACCGCCGGCCAAAAATTACCCAGGAAAAATCCGAGGGGTTCACGCTTGTGGAACTTTTGGTGGTGATTACGATCATCGGCATATTAATTTCGCTGTTGTTGCCGGCCGTGCAGGCGGCGCGAGAAGCGGCCCGAAGGATGCAATGCAGCAATAATCTCAAGCAAATCGCATTGGCCATGCACGGCTATCACGAGGCGCACAACTCGCTGCCCTATGGCTGCGGCGACTTTGACGGCGGTCCCGGCATGAAGGCCGTTTGGACCACGATGATCATGCCCTACATGGAATTGACGGGATTGTATGAGAAAATACGCGAGGAAGACACGAAGGTGTCGTTGTTGTCCACGGGGGTGGTGACAACGGTGATTCCCGTGTACTATTGTCCCTCCGATTCCAGTGGAAGTCCGATATTATCGGATCGCTTGGCCAATGCGGACCAAGACGCGCCGGTGGCGATGGGTTTATGGTACGCCGCGTCGATTGGTCCGACGCACATTGATGAATGCCCGTCGTTTTGTCCAGACTCGACCCCCAGTCAGAGCAATCCTTGTTGCCAGGGTTGGAGCTATGGCACGTGGGCCGGCGGCGGATATGCGCGAGGAAGTTTCGCCGGCATGTTCGGCCGCACCCCCAGGAACTGCGTTACCTTCGCCCATGTGCGAGACGGGCTCTCCAACACGATCTTACTTGGTGAAGCTTTGCCGCGAGAATGTCAATTCCTATCCGTGTATGCCATGAATCACAACGTTCTGCCCACGAATATCCCCTTGAACTTGCCGGACGAACAATCCGCGGCCTTGGCACGGTATCCCGGTTATGCCTTTAGAAGCCGCCATCCCGGCGGCGTCAACTTTGCGATTGCCGATGGCAGCGTGACATTTATCAACCAAGCAATCAGTTACGGTTTGCTCAACGCATTGGGGACGCGATCCGGGGGAGAAGTGGCGCAGGTGCCTCAATAACCGAACAAGGTTTGAAAACGATGCCCATGAGAAGTATTGTTGCAACTTGCCGTGAATTAAGCTCGACACCGCTGCGGGGACGGCCGTTGTTCTTGTTTCCCTCGCTAAGTTGTTTGTTCCTGTTACTTGTTGTTGGCTGCGGCCAACGCGGGCCGAAGGTAGTGCCCGTCGAGGGAACGATCACGTTTGGCGGCGGCTCGTGGCCAAAGGCCGGGGTGCTGAACTTCGCCGTGGAATCGTCGTCGCCGGGAATGCCCGATCGCCCCGCGATGGGATTGTTCGATACTGACGGAAAACTGACGGTTACAACGTTCGCAAAGGGCGATGGGCTTATTCCCGGCAAATACAAGATGGGAGTGGAATGCTGGGAGGTTCGACCGGACATCATGTCGCCGACGGCGGCGAAAAGTTATGTGCCCGCGCGTTATGCTTCTCCCAAAACCAGCGGATTGACGGTTACGGTAGAACCGGGGCAAAAGGTCGTTACGCTGAATTTGGACGTAGCAAAAAAATGATACGCGGAAATACTTGATTCGTACAAGTATTTCACCGATGGCATCGACCTTGCCTTATGGCTCGCCTTGAATGCCGCGCAAGGCGGCGAGATCGTTAGCTCGGTGATCCAATAACACAACAGGTTATGCTTGAGCATAACTAACCTAAAAAAACAACCTGCCGCTTACCCACTCCTTGCGAGATTACCACACCCTGGAGGTTTGTTTTATGAACACAAAGAATCATTTGGTTCACTGGTCCTTGTTAATGGTTCTAGGAGTCTTCGGCTTAGTGTTTGAGAATCAAGCATGCCGGGGGCAAGATAACAAAACGCCTTCGGCCGCACCGCAGCCGGCTCCGGGTGAGATTAAGAAGGTTGAACAACTCATTCACGCCTCTAGCGAACTTCGCGAGAAACTCCAAAAGGACCCACAGCGGCCGAAATATCATTTTATGCCGCCTTGGGGCTGGATGAACGATCCCAATGGGCCAATCTTCTGGAAAGGCAAGTATCATCTCTTCTACCAGTATAGCCGCAACGTTGCCTACGCACAGCTTATGGAATGGGGACATGCTTCTAGCATCGATCTGATTCACTGGACCCATCATGCCATCGCAATGACGCCGACGCCGGGAAATAGCTGCTTTAGCGGCGGCGCGGTGAATAATAACGGGGTGGCCACATTCATTTACCATGGAGCCTCCGTGGGCACGAGTATCGCCACCAGTCAAGACGATGACCTAATCAACTGGACTCAGTATCCAGCGAACCCCGTGATCCCAATTCCGAAACCTGGCCAAAACGTCGAGTACAAGGTCTATGATCCTTGTGCGTGGCGGCACAATGGAATGTGGTATGCCTTAACTGGTTGGGGACGATGTTTCGCCCGGCTCGATGCACCCCCGGGAGATACGGCATTCCTCTTCAAATCGCCCGATCTGGTGCATTGGGAATACATGCATCCGTTCTATCAGTCCGACCGGCGTTGGACCGATGCCGACGAGGACTGCGCTGTGCCTGATTTCTTTCCACTAGGTAAGAAGTGGGTGTTGCTTTTTGCCAGCCACAAACGTGGCGCCCAGTACTACATCGGGCATTACGAAAATGATCATTTCTATCCTGAGCAACATGGGCGGATGAACTGGTCGGGCGGTCAAGTGATCGCTCCCATCACGATGCTGGACGGTCAGGGGCGGCGAATTCTTTTTGCCTGGGTCAACGAAGCTCGCGTCGAGGCTCAGCATCGGGCGGCTGGCTGGGCCGGAATGATGGCGCTCCCCAGGGTAGTCTCGTTAGCCGACGACAACACCCTGCGTATTGTGCCGGCCCCGGAAGTCGAAATGCTCCGACTCAATCATCGCCAGCGAGGGGAGTTCATCCTAGATGCCAATTCCGAGTTGAAAATCGATGAGATCCGAGGCGATAGCCTTGAGATTCAACTGGAGATGTCGCTGATCGACGCCCAACAATGCGGCCTTATGGTGCGATGCTCGCCTGACGGGGTGGAGCAAACGAGTCTCTATTACGATGCAGCGGCGAAGGCGTTCAAGTTCGACGGAGGCCGCTCGAGTCTCGTGGCAAATGAACCGCCCTATGTTCCGGTTCTTCCGGCTGACGAACGAAAGATAAGAATGCAATCAGCCCCGTTCGCGTTGTCGCCCGGCGAGCCGCTCAAGCTGCGCGTGTTTATCGACCGCTCCATCGTCGAGGTTTTCATCAACGACGGACGGCAAGCCGTCACACAGCGGATTTACCCATCCCGAGGCGATAGCCTTGGCGTTCGTGTGTTCAGCCGTGGTGGGAAGGCAAAAGTCACCAAGATTGAGGCATGGGACATGGTAGCTGCCGGCGGATGATACGCCAGGAGTAATGATTCTAAGGAGCGTTATGCTAAATCATTATCTATACCGCATTAAAGAATGCATCTGCATGTCTAAGTTTGACAACCGCTTGGGTTTCCGCACATCCGCAGCCGTTCTTCTGCTGATTTGTCTATTCAGCGCGAATGGAGCAGCCATGACCTATCGGCCGTCGGTGGGTAGGTTCAAAGACGGCTTCATGCTTTGGCACAACGACCAATACTATCTTTTCAGCATGTATACGGCTACGGGCAAGGACGACAATTTCCGGAACGTATGGTTGGCAACCTCGGGTGACGGCGTTCATTGGAAGGATGTAGGCCCGGTCGTTAAAGATGCTCCGTTCAATATCTGGGCAATGGCCGTTCATCGGGTTGGCGACAAGTTCATTATGAACCACGGCAGCTTCGGCAGTTCGGGCGCGCAGAATGTCATCCGCTTTTGGGAGTCGACCGATTTGGTACACTGGAAATTCATGGGACATGAGGCAGACCTGTATCCCGACCGCCGATGGTATTCGCCCGATAGTCGGCTCGATTGCATGAGCGTCGTGCCTGTTATGGAAAACGGACAGACCAAGTATTACGGCTTCGCCACGGGGCCGGGCGGTTTTCTGGAATCCAAGGATGGCCTTCACTGGTCGGGCAAACCGCATCCAAAGATCGATTGGGGCGTCTTTCCGCCTCCGCCCACGCTGGCCGATGAGGGCGAATTGGAAATCGGTGGCTGCCACGAAATCAACGGCAAGTATTATCTGGTCGGCGGTTGGTTCAACTACATGGGCGGCACCGGATACGGCGTTTACACGCTTGTCGCCGATGCGCCGTCGGGGCCATTTCTCGCCGATGCGGCCGCCTATCGGTTGTGCGGCAATTCAACCCGATGGGTTGCCATGTGGGCTCGCTTCTGCCAAACCAACAAGGATCTGCTTATAAACGGCTACATGTATAGCGGTTACAGCTATGAAACCGGCGAGACATGGCTGCCGCCCGTGAAGCGAGCCGTGGTGGATTCCGGAGGGCATTTGCGTTTGGGTTACTGGAAAGGCAATGAGATTCTAAAAGGTACGCCGTCGACGCCGGATTTGCGGACGTGCAAAAAAATCTATCCAGCCGAAGCAAATCAGGATTGCCGTGTTAATGCCGCCAACGACCGGCTTGAGATTCTGGCCCATCCCGAACGAAATTCATTAACACGAGTGGATATACCGACGACGCTGGCCGTTCTCGATGGTACGCTCGACAGCGGCAAAGGCATCGTCGTAGAAGGAACTCTTCGGGCGACGTGCATGGATCGGCGAACGTCCGCGTCGTCGATTGGTTTTTATTTGGAGGAAAAAACAGGCCAGGGCACGGCCATCAAATTGCATACCTACGGGCAAACCGAGATCGGCAAGATGACATTATCCGATCGCATTGATTTTCGAGTGGAGGACGTGATTGGTCCCGGTTGTGCCGCGCCGGCCGGAATTACGCCGCATGTGAACCACACGTTTCGCCTCATGATTCGCAAAAATATGTTCGAACTCTACGTGGATGACATGTTCGTTCAAACATTCAATACAACCCATGAAACCAATGCCGTTGGACTTGCCGTTCAGCGGCTAGGTTTTCTCGTGGAAAATGGACAGGGTTTCTTTGAGAATGTGCGAGTTTATCCGATGACCCTGGATAACTAGGTGAAAGCAGGCAAGATGCCATCCATAAATCATCATGATCCTAAATTAACTGCTTCGCTCTTGTGCGCAGATGTTTTGACGCTGGGTGACGAGTTGGCTAACCTACAGGAGGCTTCGATTGACTATCTCCATGTGGATATGGCCGACGGTCATTTCGTTCCCTTGTTAGGCATCGGTATCGAAGAAGCCAGGCATGTGCGCCAGGCGACCACTATCCCTTTCGACGTTCATCTGTTGGTTGCAAATCCGAATGTCTGGGTACCGCGCGTGCTCGATGAACTGCATCCTGCCATCGTTACGTTTCAAGCGGAAGCCACGGCCCACGCTTATCTGCTGGCGCAGATGATTCGGCAAAAAAGCGTTTGGGCTGGCATTGGCGTTAATCCCGCGACGCCGCTGACAACATTGGAGTATCTCCTACCCGCGGTCGATCTTGTGTTGCTGATGACGACCAACCCGGGATTCACGCGGCAATCGCTGATCCCCGGCATGATCGACAAAATTGCGGACCTTGAGCGACTCATTCGGCGCAAAGGGCTGAATGTGCATATTAGCGTGGACGGCAACGTCAGTTTCGAGAACGCACCGGTCATGGCTGCCGCGGGCGCTGATTATTTTGTGTGCGGCAGCTCCAGCATCTTTGATCGAAAACGAGGCGGCATCGTGGAAGCGACATCGGCATTCCGCCGACGATTGGCGAATGCCTCCGCAGATCTTTGTGAACAAGGAATATGATTGATGGATCGTGAACGTTGCATGACGATGCTCGACGAACATCTTTATCCCGACACCGCCCGGCGAATCGTCGCTGAGATAGGTGAAACGCTGGATCTGGTCGATCCTGCCGAGGTGGAGCAACTCGTTGCGGCGTTGATGGGCGCTCGTCGCGTGTTCATTTTCGCGGTGGGACGCGTTTTGCTTGCGCTGGAATGTCTGGGCAAGCGGTTGAACCATTTGGGCATCGACTGCCAAGTCGTAGGCTCGATGGATGAAAAGCCGATCGGTCCGCCCGATCTCCTGCTGATTGCCAGTGGATCGGGCGAAAGCAAATTGCCTGCGGAAATTGCGCGACTTGCGAAAAAAGCCGGCGCAAAATTGGCCCTTCTTACTTCGGCCGATGCATCGACGATCCAATTGCTTAGCGACATCGTCGTGCGTCTTCCCTGTCCTACTAAAAAGGAGCCGAACCGAGGAGTAAAGTCGATCCAACTGATGTCAACGCTGTTTGATCAAAGCCTGCATATTTTTGGAGATGCCGTGGCGCTGCGGATTCAGGAATTGAAACATCTAAGCTCCGCCGAACTGTGGCAGCGACATGCAAACCTTGAGTAGTCTCGCAGGGACCGAAGGAAAAATGATGACGGAACGTGAAAATATCTTACGAACGATAAAAAGGGATCAGCCTGATTGGACGCCGCATCGTTATGATGGGTCGTTGACCTTGCTTCGTCCGCAGATAACTCCACGGACGGTCGAGAGCGGACGAGACGATTGGGGCGTTGAATGGATCGGCACGGATACGGCCGAAGGAAGCTATCCCGACGGCAAACCCGTGATCGGCATCGAGGATGTCGCATCGTTTGAACCTCCCCACACGGATTGGGCGTGGGTTGCCGATGATATGCGACGTCAGGTTGCCGCCAACGCGCATCGCGATACGTTGTTGATCGCCTACCACGAAATGGTCTTGTACGAGCGCATGCAACTGTTGCTCGGCACGACAAACTTCCTTATGGCGGTGGCCCTGGAGCCGGAGAAGGTTGAAACACTGCTCGACAAGATCACCGATTATCAGCGATTACTTACGCGAACGCTGATGCAGACCGGCGTTGACGGCGTGCGTTTTACCGACGATTGGGGAACGCAATCCTCGCTGTTTATTTCGCCCGTTGCCTGGCGAAGACTCATCAAGCCGCGGCTGAAAATACTTTACGATGAGGTCAAGCGATGCGGAGGGTTGGTGTTCCAACACTCTTGCGGACGAATCGAGGCAATCGTGCCTGACCTGATCGAAATCGGTCTCGATGTACTCGATCCTTGCCAGCCCGCCGCGAATGATATTTTTGGTTGGAAACGACGATTCGGCGATAAGCTGACGTTCATGGGCGGTCTGGATACGCAAGGTTATCTGACCTTTGGCACGCCGGAAGAAGTGGAAGCTGCCGTCGGGGAAGTCATTTCCATTATGGCCCAGGGAGGCGGATACATTGCCGCACCGAGCCACACCATTTCCATTCCCGAGGCCAATCGAGCGGCGATGATGCAGGCGGTTAAAAATTATAATCGACGTTACTAACAGGGGATCTCATGGGTATTCTGATTCAAGTTGTCGCGGTTATGTGCATGTTCCAGTTCGGGATCGTCATTTCCGCGATTGGAGCATTGAAGTTGTCGGTTGCGCGAGAGTTGAAATTGGACAATCGGCAGATTGCTGGAATGATCTCGGCCTTGATGCTTACCAGCGCGGTTGTCGTGCTGTTTGTCGGACCGTTAGTCGATGCCTTTGGCCATCGCCCCTTGGCCGTCGTGGGGCTTGTCACGGGTGCATTGGGCCTTTCGATGCTGGTCTCCGCGCGAAGCTATGCGACTGCCATCCTTGCGTGCATGATTCTTGGCATCGGGGGCATTTGTGCATGCACGGTCAGTAGCACACTGCTGCCGTTGGTTCTTTTTGGCGGGAAAAATGCCCCAGCGGCCTCGAATCTCGGAAATGCCTTCTTCGGTTTGGGAGCTTTTTTTACCGCCGGCATCATCGGCTTCGCGCAGAAAGGCGGTCATTATCGAACGGCGGGGCATGTGCTCGCCGTTGTGGTAATGGCGGTTGTCGTCCCGGCTCTGGCAGCCGAGTATCCTACGGTTCCCAGCGGTTTCGAGTTTACCAGGGCCATCGGCCTATTAGGCAGTGCGGTTGTCGTCGTGGCCACCGCCGCATTCTTCATGTGTACGGGTATCGAGAACACCATGGGCAATTGGATTACGACCTATGGAACCGGGCTTGGTTATTCCGACCGCAATGCCAACATGCTGCTTTCCATGTTTTGGGTCAGCATCATGCTGTCGCGGCTGGCAACTTGTTCGATGATCACCGTGCAAAACGGAGCGTTTACCGCCGCCGTGATGGCCGTTGTCGTACTTGCGGCATTGTGGGCGATGTCGGTTACCGTCTCGAAATCGTGGGGCGCCGTTTTGGTACTCGTTATTGGCACGATGATTGGTCCGATTACTCCCACGGTCACAGGGTTGATGTTCTCGAAGCTCGATCCCGGCTTGTTTGGCAGCGCGTTTGCCGTATTCTTTGCGGTAGGGCTCGTCGGGGCAACTTCCATTCCAGCCGGCGTCGGACTCATGGCACGTCGCCGACCTATCCAACATGCGCTGGCAATTCCCATGATCGCGGCGGTTTTCATGGGGTTCTTCGCCCTGCTTCTCAATAGGCTTTGAGGCCGGTTGCACTGGAAGAATTTTGATTGGATCAGTTGGCGGTTTTGAATGTTCGGCCGCGTAAATGGTCGGATGTGCGGCGTTGTTTGACCAAGTAATCGTGCAACTCTTGCAGGTCGTATTTCTTGACGAGCGACGGCAGATCGATGCCCGGCCGAGCTGCGCGAAGGACGTGCCAATCTTCGCGGGTTAGCCAGTTGTCGATTACGACGCCGGGGTTTTCTTGGAGAAGCTTGTTGCGCTGGCCGCGGTAATTGTAGGAATCGTTGTTGTGGAAAATTCGGCGATCGAAGTCGAGTGTGATTCGGCTGATGCCCTTGCGTTCGTCGAGCAGTTTTTCGCCGGTGATGTCGAAGGCTTGGCATTCGCCGTTCCAAACCGATGAGACGATGTAATAATGATGCAGCGTGGCGTAGGCTTCCAACGAACGGCCCGCGGAATAGGCGCTGGAGAACAACACCAATTGCGCGCCGCGGTCTTCGAGGCGTTGCCACACTTCGGGGAATTGGGCGTCGAAGCAGATGGCCATGCCGATGCGTCCGAAATCAGTTTCGAAGACCATCGCGTCGTTGCCCGGCTTGCCATGAATACCCGGTTTGAACTCGCCGCCGACGCCGGGCGGGTCGGGCATTACGGGATACACTTTGTTGTAGATGCCCGAGACCTTGCCTTCGCGATTGAAAAGCACCGAGGAATTGTACACCGTATTGTCGTCTTTTCGATCGATTGGCGACACGATGTAGGTGTGATGTTTTTTGGCCAAGGCTGCCAGAGCGGTCATGGCGGGGTCGTCGAGCGTGTCGATGGTGCCCTCGCCTTGCCAAATTTCGGTGAGGAGAATCAGATCCGCGCCCGCGGCACCTTGCTGATCGATGGCTTTGAGGGTTTTTTCCAGCCCCTTGTTGTACATCGGCAGGCTGACGATGCGGGCGGGACGGCCGTATAAGGGGATGGGCTGCGGCGTTTTGTTCATTGCCCAAAAGATCGCATTCACTAAAAGCCGCTGAAATTTGGGCATGGCGAAATCGTCTTTGTGGCCCAGCGATGTGTAGAAAATGCGGCTGTTCTTGTATTGTCGGGTCCATGCGGCGGGCTCGGTTTTGCCGTGGGCCGAGGCGGTGAGCAAAACGGTGGCCTGTTTGTCGATGGGCGAGGTGAAATAGAGCGTGCCGCTGCTGGTCCACTTGGTCGGCTCAATGCCGGCGAGAATAGGATGTTCGATAGCATCGGCCGTTAAAGCGATTTCGGAAGTGCCACGGTCGTGATCGTGGTAGTTGCCGCCTAGAACCTCATGGTCGAACTCGGGCCACTGGTCGTAGCCTTTGGGCGAAGGGCCTTTGATGTCAAAGGCATGGCTTGCGGTGCGGAGGGCCACGAGCGGACGGCCGGCGTCAAGATAGCGGCGGATCTTTTGAAGTTGTTCTTTGGGCAATGCCTTGCGACGCACGAACAACACGGCCACATCGGCCTTTTCCAATTCGTCTAGACCGCGGATGCCGGCTGGGCCGGAACCTTCGGCCACCGTGCAGTAACAACCGTAGTGTTCGCTCAATATTTTTGCGAAGGCCGGCAGTGTTTTGTCGGCACCGTATTCGTCTTCGCTGATAATCATGGTCACATGCGGGCGTTTTTCTTGCTGAGAGTAAGAAGCACCGGCAGCGGAGTCGGCTGCATAGCTTGATGTAAAGTCGGCCAGTGCAATGCTCAACAGCGCTGTAGATAGGATGGTGCTGCGCATCGGTTATTTCCTGTAATAACTTGTTGTGCCCGTTGGTTGGTCTAGGGATATTACGCCTGATTATCCCAAATTGCATGGAGACAAGCAACCAATATCATGTCAGGTAATCACAAGTAATCATGCGATTGTTGACAGTAACGATGGCGAATGTGACAATAACCTCCATAGATGCTATTTTCAGACGAGCAATGTTTCTCTGTTTGTGGTCTACATTTATGAGGTCGCTAACTCTTTGCCGAATACGAACGAGCGTATCATCATTAGTTGGGTTATTAAGTCTTGCTTTTTCCATCGGCTTGGCCGCTGAGACCGCGGAGAAGGATTCATCGCATAAGAAGGCTGTGCAAACGCCACGGCGGGTGATCGTGGTTGCACATCGCGGGGCACATGCCGATGTGCCGGAAAACACGTTGGCGGCCTTGCGCAAGGCAGCTGCTTTGGGTTGCGATTATGCAGAAATGGATGTTCGCCAAACCAAGGATGGCGCTCTGGTGTTGATGCACGACAGCACGGTAAATCGGACGACGAATGGTTCGGGCAAAATCGACTCGATGACGTTGGCCGAGGTGCGTCAACTGCGCGTCGGACCGAAAAATGGCAAGAGTTCCGCACCAGAGACGGTGCCGACGTTTGACGAAGCGGTGGCCGTGTGTCGCGGGCGGATCAAAATCTATCTGGACCACAAGGGCGGCGATCCGAAGGCGATTATCGAGACGCTCGGAACGCACAAAATGCTCCAGGATACGGTGGTTTATGGCCGGCCTGATCGGCTTCGCGAATTTAGGAAGCTTAGGCCTGAGATCAAAATTATGTGCGGACGGCCCGAGAATCGCGGAGAGCTGGACAAGCTGGTTGCCGATCTGAAACCGGATATTCTCGATGGGCATCACCTTGCCTGGTCCGGCAGCCAAGTCGCTGACGCTCATCGCAAGGGCGTTGAGGTGTGGGTTGATGCACTTGGTCCGTTGGATGGACCTGTCGGTTATGTGTTGGCAATGTCGATCGGTGTTGACGCGATTCAGACCGACTATCCCGACCGATTGATTGCGTGGCTGAAACAATCGGGCCGGCAGCCTTAGCACGGAATGAGCTTATTTCCGTCGCAGCACGAACACACTGTCGGCCAAATCGTTGTTGAAACGAAAGGGGTGGTCGATTTCATACCAGAAGTCGTACACATCGCAGAACTCGAACGACGGCACGCTGCGTAGCAATCGACGGAACTGGCCGGGAGTGTACATGCGGAACGGAAAATCGTGCCGCAGTCGCAGCACTTTTTCTCGATCTCGCACGAGAAGGCTTACCCGGAGGTTTTCGATGCGTCGTCGTCGGCTGGCCGAGAGGACGCGCAGAGTGACGCTGACGCGGGTTTGGCCCTGCTGTTCGTGCCACCGTTCCGTGCTTTCCTCCGAGGCGTCCGGGGGGAGAAGGTGCATGGCGAGGATGTAGATGCCGCCTGGCCGCAAGTGGTCGGCCACGCATTGCAGATGTTGCCGAGCAGCTTGTTCGCTAAGCAAATGCCGAAAGCTGTTGACCATGCAAAAAGCTGCATCGACCGGCTTTGGCAAATGAAAATCGGTCATGTCGGCCTGCAAAAGATCCGCGCGAAGGCGACGTCGTTTCAGGCGACGCTGCAAGTAGTCCAACGGCGGGACGCACAGGTCGAGGCCGGTCATCCGGTAGCCGCGCGCGGCCAGCTCGGTTATGAGTCGGCCCGTGCCGCAGGCGGGCTCGAACAGCCGTTTTGCCCGAAAGGAGCAGTATTTTCGGCAGGCGGCCTCGATAAAATCCGCTTCCATGCGGGTATCCGCACGAAACGCGAGATCGTAGTATTGCGGGTAATCGTACCAGTTCGTCTCGATGATGTGCGTCATGGTGAAAATGTGCTTACGGCGCCTTCGGCAGCAAAGCACGGACCGAAGGGCTCGGCCGAGCGACCACGTGGGCGGCGATCAGTTTGCCTAGCCCCTCGACTTTATTCTTGCCTGCTTCGACGGCCGTGGTCACGGCCAAAAGGTCACCGCGAATGATGACCGTGATATAGCCGCCGCCGAGTTTCTCTTTGCCGACGACTTCGACGCGAGCGGCCTTACAGGCGGTGTCGATTGCCTCGAATACGGCGATGAAGCCCTGGGTTTCGATCAGTCCCAAGGCGGAAGTGTTGTCAGGATTCATGGCTTTCGTCTTTTCGGAAGAAATTGGTTGGTATTCGGGGAAGTAGACGACATCCTGCTCGATGAGCGGATTGTATTCGCGGGGCGAATGGATTGCGACCATCGCCAGCGGTTCGCTGCGTGGAATGACGCTGTAGGTCGGTTCGCCGCCCATTTGTTCGGCGATATTGCGACCGGCGTTGATGGCGGCGGCCACGGCCGACATGCGGCCGGTGATCTTGGTTACGACGCCGCAGAAATCATTCAGTTCGCACTGGAGAATTTGGATGTCGGCGGCCTTTTCCATGGCATCGATCGCCGCCACCATGGGCGTTAAACCGGTCGTCTCCAGCAGCCCCAGGGATTCGCTCAAATGGCACCTCGCTGACGCAGCGTTTCAATCACCGACGCCGCGATGTGGCTGATGCGGTCTTGATCGATGTTGCCGGTTCGCGGCGGACATCCACAGGCCGGCCCTTGAACGTAGCCGAAGTCGGCGAGGATGCACTTCAACACGTTTTGCAGCGTGACGTAATCGATTTGCTGGCGGTCGCTTCGCACCTGGCGGCTGGGCCCCACCTGGAAGCCGCGCAACTCGACGGCTGCGCGGAATCCCTCGGGGAAGTCGGCCGAATAGAGCATGGTGTCGAACAGTTCCAACATGCGGAACTGCATCCGCATCGCTTCGGCGATTTGGCCGCCTCGGGTCATGTCGTAAAGCTTACGGGTCAATTCCGGAACGACGCCGCTCGTGGCATTCGTTCCGCCGTCAACGCCGATCAGCAGCATGGGCACCAGCACCGCTTCCCAACCGGTCAGGAAGCTGAAATCGGGCCGAATCGGTTTTACGGCCGACATCCTGCGCCTCATACAGGCCCTGTCACCTGACGAATCCTTGATGCCGATCACACGGTCGAAC
>CAYWGR010000060.1:0-28779 GCA_964458015.1 uncultured Planctomycetaceae bacterium | reverse complement strand
CCCTCTCCCCCTGGGGGGCGAGGGGCGCCAAACAAACGGGGGCTTAAAGGGGAGTTAAACAAACGAGGACTTAATATGAGCGAGCATGCGAATAATTACCCCAAGCTTCATAACGCAGCGTGGCCCGGCGTCGTTGGCAAAGGGCAAGGCGGCGAGCCGCCTATCGACTTGGACACCATGCTCGATCTGACGGCCAGCGCCGAGTTCGAGGGCGTTAAGTTCGACGGCTTCGATCTGTTCCTCTTCGAGCCGCATATCAGCATCGACTCTACCTCGGATCAAATCAAGGTATTGGCCGACAAGGCCAGGTCGCGCAACTTGGAAATTGGAACGGTGGTCGCTCCGATTTGGGCGCCCACGGGCGGCGGTTCGGCGATGGGCAGCGCAGCAGATCGCAAGCAGTTTCTCACCCAAGTGCGCAAGGGCTGCCGCATCGCCTTGGAATTGCGCCAGTTGGGCATTCGCCCGAACGGCGCCGTGCGGATCGACTCGTCGTGCGGCGTTGCCGAGTGGCTTGCCGACCCCGCCGAGAACCAAAGACGGATCGCCGACACCTTCCGCGAGGCTTGCGACATTGCCGAGGATCATGGCGAGCGTTTGGCGGCCGAAGGCGAAATTTGCTGGGGCGGCATGCACAGTTGGCGGCGCATGATGGAACTGTTGGAACTGGTCGATCGTCCGGAAACGCTCGGTTTCCAAGCCGACATGGCGCATACGCTGCTTTATCTGATGGGCTACAACGCGCCCGAAGACGCCCTGTTGCCCGAAGGCTTCGATTGGAGCGATCAGGCCGCATTCGATAAAGCCTACACGACGCTGACCACGGCGTTGAGGCCCTGGACGATCGATTTCCATGTGGCCCAAAACGACGGCACGGTGCATGGCTCCGGATCGCATGACAAGACCGGCCGTCACTGTTTGGCCACCGACCCCAATGGCAAGCTCGACATCGTTCGTTGCGCCGGCTTCTGGCTTCGCGACGGCAGCGGACGGCTGACCCATAACTTCCGCCACATTTGCTGGGACGGCTGCATGTTCCCCAATGCCACGATGATGAAGCGAGACACCTGGAACGACATTCTTTGCGCGATGGTCGGGGTGCGCGACGCGCATGGATGGAAAGAATAATGAAAAATGTCCAATGTACAATGACCAATGTACAAGATTGTTTGCCGGGTGATTTATGGCGGTTGAGCCATTGGCGACAGAAAAGAATGGGAATCCGGAAAAACACGCCTATGATCTTGCGGAAAGAACGGCATGTTTCGGTGAAAAGATAATTACATTCGCTAGAAGCATTCCGTTGGACGCTGTAACGCGGCCATTGATCACGCAGTTAGTTCGTGCTGGAACAAGTGTTGGAGCGAATTATTGCGAAGCGAGCGAGGCGGGTTCGCGGAAAGAGTTTTGCTATCGAATCAGTGTATGCAATCGGGAAGTGCGTGAGACCAAGCATTGGCTGCGAATGCTTGCCGCCGCTTTACCAGCCAGCAGGGATATTTCGCGTCTGCATTGGAAAGAGGCACACGAATTGAATTTGATTTTCTCCTGCATTTTCCGAAAAACAAAACTAAAAAAGGACTGACCCAAATCCATTACTCCATATCATTGAACATTGGATATTGGACATTGAACATTTTCTCCACCTCACACAAGGACATTTATCTATGACGAAACCTCTACGCATCGGCATCATCGGTTGCGGCTTCATGGGCCGGACCCACTCGAACGCCTATTGCCAAGTGAACCACTTCTTCCCGCACGACTACCATCCTGTGCTCAAGGCCTGTTGTGCGCGGCCGGAAGAAAAGGACAAGCTCGAAAAATTCGCGGCCACCTGGGGCTACGAGTCGATGGAGTTGGATTGGAAGAAGCTGGTGGCTCGGCCCGACATCGATTTGATCGACGTCTGCGTGCCCAACTCGCTGCATCACGATCTGGTGATCGGCGCGGCCGAGGCCGGCAAGATGGTCGTCTGCGAAAAGCCGCTGGCCATGAACACGGCCCAAGCGGCCGAGATGGTGGCCGCCGTCGAAAAAGCGGGCGTGGCCAACATGGTTTCGTTCAACTATCGCCGCGTGCCGGCCATCTCGCTGGCCAAGCAGGTGATCGAGGAAGGGCGCATCGGCCGTCCGTTCCACTACCGTGCGTTGTATAACCAAGACTATACGATTTCGGCCGATGTGCCCCAGGGCGGCATGGCTCTCTGGCGGCTCGACTCGAAAGTGGCAGGCTCCGGCGTCACTGGCGACCTATTGGCCCACTCGATCGACACCGCCGAGTGGCTCAACGGTCCTATCCAAAAGGTCGTCGCTTACACCGAAACGTTCATCAAGGAGCGCAAGCACGCCGAGACGGGCAAGATGGAGCCGGTGACGATCGACGACGCCTGCATGTTCCTGGCCTTGTTTGCCAACGGATCCTGCGGCACCTTCGAGAGCACCCGCTACGCCCGCGGCCGCAAAAACTTCAACACGTTCGAGCTCAACGGCGAGAACGGCTCGGTCTACTTCGATCTCGAGGATCCGCATATTCTTCAGTACTTCCGCTATGCCGACCCGTTGACGGGCAAGAAGATCGAAAGCCACTTGACCGGCTGGCAGCGGATCAACGTGACGAATTCCGAGCATCCCTACATGAAGAACTACTGGGTGCCCGGCACGACGATCGGCTACGAGCATACGTTCATCAACGGGCTGCACGATTTCCTGACCAGCATCGAAGGCGGCGCGGCGTTTCATCCCACGATGCGCGAAGCAATGCGCACGCAGCGCGTTTGCGACGCTGTTTTGGAAAGCGCGAAGACGAAGCAGTGGGTCGATATCCCCGCTTAATCGGTTTGCGTGCGATTGCGAAGTTTACAAAAAAGCCTTCCCATTTCTCGTGGGAAGGCTTTTTTATCTAGTGTAGTGATTCGTAATTGTGGGATCATATAAAAGCCGCCTATTGAGTGCCACTGGCTTTGCCAGTGCTGGCCGCCGTATGGAATCACGAGGAATCCCACACTGGCAAAGCAAGTGGCACTCACTAAATAAAACCCCAACAGCGTGAATCACTTACACTAGGATCGTTCGTTTTAACTTAGGGGGTAAAATTCAAGGCGGGCCATCGCTTCGCTCGACCCGCCCTACCGAAATCTGATCAGCCCTGCTGAGAGAGGTGGCAACGTTGTCTTGTTGCCCGTTGCCGGCTTTACCGTTGGCCAAGGTTTCCGCCTCGCTGGATGGCGTTTGCTTGATGGGCCGACATCGCCTCAGCACCTCGCTGAGTTCGTGCGGCCGCACCGGCTTGCTTAAATAGTCGTCCATGCCGACCGCCAAGCACTGCTCGCGATCGCCTTGCATGGCATGGGCGGTCATGGCGATGATGCGAATGTGTTCTTTGCCGTTTTCTTCCTCGTGTTGCCGTATCCGTTGCGTCGCTTCATAACCGTCCATCTCGGGCATTTGGCAATCCATCAAAATCACGTCGTAGGGGATGGCCTGAATGGCTTTCAATGCTTCCAATCCGTTCGATACCAAATCCGCGCGGTAGCCTAGTTGTGCGAGCATTTTTATGGCCACTCGCTGGTTGATGGGATTATCCTCGGCCAGCAAAATCCGTAGCGTCAGCGGTTCCGTGGCGACGTTTTCCTTGTGTTGGCGTGTTGCATGTGTAACTACATGTGATCCCAATACCGTGCATAGAACGCTGTGCAGCCTTTTATGTGTGACAGGCTTCAGCAATCGGGCGGCAAAGCTGGTCGATTCCGATTCCTTGTTCGCAACCATGCAGGAGGAGAGGAGGATCAGCGGAACGGCTTCCACGGTGGCAATGCTCTTGATATGATCGGCCAGCATCACCCCGTTCATTGTCGGCAAGGCATAATCGAGCAGCACGAGATCGAAGATTTTACCCGTCTGAAGCAATGCGAGCGCCTCTTCCGCCGTATGGGCGACGAAGGAACGCATATCCCATCGGGCGAGTTGCGAGGCCAAAATGTTGCAGTTCGCTTCGTTATCGTCGACGATCAGCACATGCTTGTCTTTCAGGCACGTGGCCCTTTCATGGGTGTCGAGAATGTCTTGATTCGGCGCTTTCATCATGACGACGGTGAACTGAAACGTCGCGCCCTCGCCGGGAATGCCGGTGCTATGCACGCCGATCTTGCCGCCCATCAATTCGACCAAACGCCGGCAAATGGCCAATCCGAGGCCTGTCCCGCCGAACCGGCGGCTCATCGAGGCGTCGATTTGCGTGAAACTTTGGAACAACCGCTCCTGACGGTCCGGCGCGATTCCGATCCCCGTGTCGCGAATCCGAAATTGAATCTCGTAGTTATCGCCTTCGAGAATCTTTCCGGTCACGGCAACGGCAACCTCGCCGACGTCGGTGAATTTCACCGCATTGCTCAGCAAATTCACGAGTATTTGTCTTAATCGTGTGACGTCGCCGATCAAGACGGCGGGCAATTCGCCGTCGAGCGAGTACCCCAGTTCGATGCCTTTCTCGATCGCGCGCAGATTCACCAGATCGACGGCCTCTTCAAGACAGATGTTCAGCTCGAACGGCTGGCGTTCCAGGTCCATTTTCTCGGCTTCGATTTTCGAGAAGTCGAGGATGTTGTTGATCAACGAAAGAAGCATTTCGCTGCTGACTCGGATGGTTTCCGAGTATTCACGCTGCAGAGGATCGAGTGCGGTGTCCAGCAGCAGGCCGGTCATTCCGATCACGGCGTTCAAGGGCGTGCGGATTTCGTGGCTCATGGCCGCCAAGAACTGGCTTTTTACCAACGTGGCGCGCTGCAATTCGTTGTTCAGGTTCATTAGCGCCGCGTTGGCATCGCGCAGTTCGACTTCACTGCGCTGCAGCGCCTCGTTCAACAGTTCGGCCTGCCGTCGCGATGCTTGTGCTTCTTTCATGCCTTTGATGGCTTCAAGCTGAGTGGCCGCCAACGTTTTGTTGGCCTCGGTCAACTCGGCGGTGCGTTCCGACACGCGGGCTTCCAGTTCGCGAGAATACACCTCGATCGTATGCGATTGCACCTCCAACTGCTCCCTGGTGACGGCGTTCCGAAACACCAGGCTGATGGGCGGAGCCAGGACCGTCAGAATCTTCACGGCATCTTGAATGCGATCCAATGCCGCTATGTTCGTAAACAGCAGATAGCCGACCATCTCGCCCATGGCCGACAATGGAAAACGCAACAGGTTTTCCACGTTTTGGCGGACGAGGATTTCACGCAAGGGATGGTCGGCGGGCAGGTCTGCCGTTCGCAGCGGCAGTTGTTCGGCACTGCAAATGGGGCACAATGCCCAAAGATCCTCATAGTCGAACATCGCCTTGCGCCGCACCGGGCAGGAAGACGTGATCTCATGCAATTCGGGCGGGTCCACATGGCGCACCAGTTGCACCGTGCTCGCGCCGGTCAGTTCACGCAATTGCTCGGTGAGACGTCGGCCAAGCTCGTCGGGCGTGCCCGAGGCAAGCATTCCCGAGATCACCTCCATGGCGACCATCTGGATGGAGTTGCCGACGGAACTTGAAGAAGGCATCGTACTCACCGCAATTCTCCCAGCAGGACGGCATTCTTGGATGCTTTTTCGGCCTCTCGCAACAACGCCAGCAATCCATCGAGCGAAACCGTTTCGACGCGCCAAGGCAACCCCGTGTAGGCCGCGCATTCCTCGATGGAAGATCGAGGGATCGGAACGATTCCCGTATCAAGATAGACCAGACTTCGATGGCATTCGTGCATGAAAGCGGGCGCAATTTTCTCGGACAATCCCAATTCGCCTTGAATGACTTCTTTCCATCGCACGGTCCATTCCGGAAGGAGCACGAAAGCCTGCTCCCGCATCAGACGGCGATAGCGGGCCGGCCCCGCCAGCATTTGCACGCAGTTCACGGCGTTTACCCGAGTAGCGCCATAATGCTCGGCCAGTTGTTTCATGCTGGGACAGCAGTCGCCGTAAACCAACACAATCCGACCGGTCTCGTCCAAGCGGTCCATTGTTTGACGAACGGAACGGTCCAACTTTTCGGGCAGCATGTGAAGCATGGAATCGAGAAAAAAAACTTCGCCGGCAATCGCCTCGGCACGTTGCAGGGACTCGATTTCCGCACGTATAACGCCGCAACAAATCCATACCGTGGGGCCGTTCATAATGCAACCTTGGCTCCTTCCGCATACTCGCAACTTGCCGCCATCATGGCATGGAGATTTTCCAGCGGGGTACTCAGCGGAATGTCAGGACCTGAGTTGGAAAGAATATAATGATCGTTTGCCGCTTCGGAACACAAACACTCCATGCACTTGCGTCGGACCTCCTCTTCCGAGAGGACGGGCAATTCCAAATTGTCGATGTTGCCCACCAACGTCAATTCCGGTCCTAGAAGCCGCCGAGCTTCGTTCAAATCCTCTTTGGGTCCGATCACGACTCCCGCCAGGCGAGGCAAACCGGGCAGAAGGTCTAAAACATGGCCGATCCGGCCGCCCGTGTGATGAAAAACCACCGGACAGTCAACCCTCGCCAACGTCCTTTGCAAATGCGGCAGGAATCGTTCGGCAAACAAGGACCGAGGCATAATTTCGGCGGTTGCCATTCCCTCGGGCACAATCAAGGCATTTACGCCGACTTCCACCAAGGCATTGGCCCAATCCACGAAGAAATCCGCCGTATGTTCCAAAATTTTATCCGCCATCGACTCGTCAAACAGCACTGTATCGATCCAGGCCTCGAGCCCCATGATCAACGACGGGAAAATGCAACAGCCGGGCACCGCCGCAAACAACGGCACACGCCCCTCGTAAATCGCGCTCAGTTGCCGCGTCGCCTCCAATATGGTCGGAAGACGGCCCGTTTTCCGAGGATCCGGCAACGATAACGACAGCACTTTGGCGGCGCTGGTCGTCGCGGGACGCTTCATGTTCGGCGGCTGATCCTCGAAAAACGCAATCTCTCCGCCGAATGCCTCGGAAATCGCGCAATAATCGAACGGCGATAAAACCAAATCAAATCCGAACGTCTGCTGCACGACTTGCTGTGCATTGGCATACGCCTTAGCATCCGTGTAAAGCGTGCGGAGATCGGTATGGGTCAGCTTGCCTCCGTAGGCGCTTAGAACCGCGAAAACCGGCGTTCGATCCGTCGGCCGACCGGCCAACGTATTCATAACTCGTTCCAAGGAGTTCATCGGACGGCTCCTTCTAAAACCTGGGCTTGTAGCTGGGTAAAAACCATATCCGCCGCCGCGGCGTTGTTTGCCGTGCCGTCGCCGCCGACTTCGGCGACCAAGGCGGGCTGCCAATTAAACACCGCGCCGCCCACGGCCAGTTTTATGCGATCCTGTAAATGGCGGTCGTCGATCAAACGACGCAGCTTGCGGATATTCATCGCGGTGGTCAACGTCATGGCGGAAACGCCCACGACGCACGCCTCGGCGGCTAGCGCTTCGTTCACGAAATCCTCGGGCAAAACATCATTGCCCAGGTCGTGAACGTCCCAGCCGGCGGCGCGCAGAAAAACGCCGACGATGCGCCTTCCTAGGCTGTGAAAATCATCCTCGATGTTCCCGAGGATGACCGCGCCTTTCGTCGGCGCCGGCGGAGAGCCCTCGTAAGCTAAACAGCGAGTTAAAACATCCTCGGCGATCTTCGCTCCCACGAAGGTTTCCGACAGTGAACCGCTACCTTCTTCCCAGCGGCGGCCCAATGCGATGAGCGCCGGATCAAGCACTTCGGTAAGCAAATGGTTTGGGCTGATGCCCTCGGCCAAGACATGTTCGATCAATTCCGACGCGGCTTCACGTCGACCGTCGAGCATGGCCTGCAACAATTGCTGCCGCAATGCGGAATCTCCTGACGTTGTTGGCGTATTCATGGATATCCCCTTGGACCTATTTTCCCCTATAATACGCTAGCATCTTGCTGCCTAGCTTTGGGGGGATGGCCATGCGAAATTGACGCATTTCTCAAGAAATATCTTTAGCGTGTGCGCAAAAAAAGCGCTGATAAGGCGCATAGATACAACGCGCCCTGTCTTTTGACAGGGTTGCGCGAAACGCCACATTGCAGGTTTCGATGCCGCTTATTTTTCCGGCTCGATCACGACGGCCGTGCCGTAGCAAAGCACTTCCGTGGCCGCCGTTTTGCCGCCGACCTCCGAGGCGTCGTACCGCAATCCGACCACGGCATTCGCGCCGACCTCGACGGCATGTTGAATCAACAAGTCATAGGCGTGTTGCCGTGCCTGCTCGCACATCTCGGTATATGCGCCGATTTGTCCGCCAATGATGCTCTTCAGGCCGCCCAATATGCCCTGGGCAATCGTAGGCGCGCGGACGATAATCCCTCGGACAACGCCTTTGTACTCTACAATCTTGTAACCATCGATCGAAAACGTTGTGGTAACGGGCACATGCATGGAAAAAACTCCAGGGGAAAGGTAGGGATTAGGGATTAGGGGGCAGCAAAAAGTGGCCAGTGACCAGTAATGAGAGTTTAGGGTCAGGGTTCAGGATGCAGAGGTGGTAAATCATAAATCAGAAATCTCTAGCCCCTAGTCCCTAGCCCCCTCTCTGCTACTCTCCTCGATATACCGCTTGCATCAAAATGTTTTTTCGGGAAGTAACGGGGCCGGGCGTGGCATCGTCGCGCAAAATCGCAAACATCATTTGATACTTCGCGTCGATGTCGTCGGCATAGTGCACCAGCATCGCCTCGGGCGTCATCGGCGGCTTGGGCGAACCCCATTCCGGTTTGCCCTGGTGCGTAATGATCAAATGCTCCAACCGCAGCAACACGTCGGGATCAAGTTTTTTCGCGGCAGCCGATTCGCGGATAATGTCGCGCCCCTGTAAAATATGGCCGATCAACGAACCCTCGGGCGTATGCGCGGCGCCCTCGGGCCGTTGCTCCATCTCGCGCAACTTGCCGATGTCGTGCAGGATGCCGCCTGCCACCACTAGATCCTTGTTCAACGGCGGATCCATCTCGGGATAATAGTCCGCGTATTTCTCCGCCAGAAAAACGCACGTCCGCGCCACGCTCAGCGAATGCTCGAGCAATCCGCCGATATAGGCGTGATGGTTTCGCCGCGCGGCCGGATGCTTGAGGAATGCCTCGCGATTCTCGGTCAAAAGCGATTCCACCAACCGGCGCAGCGCGGCATCCTGGATATGTGCCTGGGCAATGTCGAGCAATTCCTTGAACATCTCTTGCGGGTCGAATCGCGATCGTGCCATGCAAAGCGTTGGGTCGAATCCGTCGGCGACATCGGCATCGACGGCCTCGCGAATTTTACGGATCTCCAACTGCGGCCCGTAAGTGGTTTCTTGATACACCGCGCGCAGCTTGTAGAAAACGCCGGGGGTCCAATGATCCCGACAATCGACAGCCCACGGCGAGTCGCCCCAGATCGGAAAACTCACCTCCCGCCCCGCATCCCGAAAGCCTACTCGATAATAAGGCTTGCCGGCCTTGGTCTTCAGTTCCTCCTTGACGGTCATCAGCAGAAACATGTCGGCTTCTTGGCCGGGGGCAATCTCGGTCAGCGTGGCAATGGGCATGGTTTTATTAGTGGCTAGTGGCTAGTGGTTAGTGGCTAGTGGAGAGTTGATAGTGACAAGAATTTAGCATTTACGATGAGCAATGACTATAGTATGCCCCCCCCGCGTCCTTACAAGGATTCTCTAGTTCTTCCTGCTGCTCTGCTTACGGGAATGCACGGAAGATCAAACGCACCGATTGTAACGAAGTTGCGGGGGCTTGGCGAGGAGGTTGGGCAATCTAATACACCGTCGGCAAAACCGCTGAAGGTCGCCCAATCTTCCCTCCGAATCAACGAAATGGGATGCTCCGCAATCCTCCGGTGTTTTTTGGAACATGCTCGCGAGTTGTGAAAAAACATGGGCCGTCGCCTGCTCCGTCCACAACCGCCGAAGCCAAGGCCCTTGCAATCGGCCCAATCGCAGATTGAAGCCTTTATCGCCTTCGTGGCCGGTGAATGTCATCTGGCGGAAAACACGGTGGCGGCCTACCGGCGGGATTCGATGCATTTTTTCGAATGGCTTGAACGGCGCAACCTCGTCGAGCTGTCGATCCGCGATCTTGCCGATTACGTTGGTTGGCTGCACGGCCGAAAGTTATCGCCTACCAGCATCGCTCGGCATATCGCTTCGCTCAAGGTTTTTTTTCGTTATTTGCAATTGGAAGGCGTTCTGACCGACAATCAAGCGGAGTTGTTGGGCAGCCAAAAACTTTGGGAGCGCGTGCCTAAAGTCCTCAGCATCGAGCAAATCGATCGTCTGTTTGCCGCACCGGTCCGCACGGATCCCCTTTGGCGACGAGATCGGGCGATGTTGGAATTGCTTTACGCCACGGGCTGCCGGGCATCCGAAATTTCCAATCTCCGGCTTTGCGACACACATCTCGACGAACGCTACTGCATATGCCGCGGCAAAGGCGACAAGGAACGACTCGTTCCCTTGAATGACCGTGCCGTCGAAACCATCCGTGCCTATCTCGAACACGAGCGGCCCGCGTTGGAGTCGAAGAGCGGCGTCTCTCCCCCTTGGTTGCTGCTGTCGAGCCGCGGCCATCGCCTGGGGCGCGAGCGGATATGGGAATTTCTGAGCGGATATGCAAAGCGGGTGGGCATGCCTTCGAAGGTCGGTCCCCACACGATGCGACACAGTTTCGCCACCCATCTGCTGGCTGGCGGCGCCGACCTTCGCCAGGTGCAAGAGATGCTAGGCCATGCCAGCATCGCGACCACGCAAATCTACACCCATGTCGATCATACCCGGCTCAAAGCGATCCACCAAAAGTTCCATCCCCGAGGATGAGGACATCGTGGATAGCGGATCGTAACGAAATCCGGCCGGCAGACGCAGATGCGGCGGCACTTTTTCTTGGCTGTTCCGTCATTCTGAGCGGAGCGAAGAAGCTCGTTGGAATCACGGAGATTCTTCGCTCCGCTCAGAATGACTATTTGCCAGGATTGTTTGCCAGATCCGACGGCGATGCGGCGGCACTTTTCGCCGCTATTTTTTTGGTTTGCGGGGCGGGGCGAATTTGATCTTCTCGATCATGCGGACGATGGTTTGTTTATCGTCGGCCATATAGCCTGAAACGGCCGACAGTGCGCTGACCACGTACTCGTAGCGAAGATTGTAATCGCAATCCAACTCGACTTCGGCGGCGGTGCCGGTGCCCGAGGGACCGCGATCCTGGTCGGAAACTTCGCGCACTTGATGCTGCAGTTCCTTGAACGTGGCCACCTTCCGCTGCCCCATCTCCATGGCGATCAAATTGCCTTTGGAATCGGAATGGAGGCGAATTTTCACTTGGGGCGTTTGCGATTCGTCGGGCAATCCCTCTTGAGGCGCGGCAATCGGCATCCGAATGCTGAAATCGCCTTCCAGCGAAAACAGTTTCATCGAAAGCATGAAGAAGATGATCAACTGGAAACAGATGTCGATCATCGGTGTCATGTTGAATTCGAGTTTTTCCGCTTCCGAACTCTTTGCAAGCTTCATGGCTGATCCCATTTGGCGCGCAGCACGAACTTCTCGAAATCCGTTTCCTGACACACGTGGATCACTTCCTGGACTTTGCCAGCGGGCACGTCCCGGTCGGCTCGAAGCACGATCGTGGCGTTCTTCATATTGCGATGCAACACGGCCTTGATGTTCTCCCGCTCACGCTGCAAGGGGCCGCGGAGCGCCGAGGCTTCCATCTGGTCGCCGCCGAACAACACCATGCCCGAACTCAAAATCTGAACCGTGATGGGCGTTTCCAAATTGCCTTCCACGGGCTTCGCGATCTCGCTGCCGGGCAAACGGATCAATTCGCTCTGCTCGTCCGACGAAAAATTAAGCGTCAGCAGAAAGAAAACGACCAATTGGAACGTACAGTCGATCATCGGCGTCATGTCCGGATCGCTGCAGTAGGATTGGTAGCTTTTGTATTTCATGCCGCACTCCGATGGGCAAGGCAATCGCGTTGGTGAAAAATCAGGTCTTCTTGATCGTCACTTGGATCGTGGCGAATCGTTTCATCAGATTGCCGCTCACCGTGCCGACTTCCAAGATATACCTTGCCAGACGATTCCGGATCATGTGGTAGAACGCGATCATCGGAATGGCGATCCAGAGACCGACCACCGTGGTGACCAACGCCGTGCCGATGCCCTGGGCCAATTCGGAAGGTTTCGGCGTGACGTTGCTGTGCGCGATCACGTCGAAGGCCATCACCATGCCGTCGACCGTGCCCAGCAGGCCGAACATCGGGCCGATCTGGGCGATCAAGGCGATGTAGCCGTTGCGTTGTTCCAGCTTCATGTTGCGCAATTCGCCGACTTCCTGCATGGCCTCCGTCGCGGCATCGTAGCCTTCGGAAAGCTTGCCCATGCCGGCTTTCAACACGCGGCCTAGAAGCGAAGTGTCTTTTTTTACCAGCTCGTAAGCTTCCTGGTACTGCTTTTCGTTCAGTTTGGCCTCGAACTCGGCGGCCAGATCATCGGGGCACAGATTGCATCGACGCATCCCCAGCACAATCATCGTGACCAACGAAACGGCGTTGAAGGTAATGATCAAAAAGATGATCACGTAGCGCGTGCCCAGTGATTTGTAGAGCCATACCAAGAAGCTTTCCTTAACGCCGGGATCGTCCGAGCCGATCTTATCGCTGGAGCTCTTGGCGGGAATGATTTTATCGGCTGACGATTTATCCGAGCTTTTCTTATCGCTCTTTTTATCGCCGTTGCTCTTGCTCGACTTCTTCTCGGTCTTGCCTTTCTTTTCCCCTTCGCCGCTGTCGCCGCTCTTCTTCGCATCGGCTTTCTCCGACTTTTCAGCCTTCTCGGATTCATCCTCGGATTTCGATGCGGAACTCTTGGCGCCGGCGCTCTTCGTGCTCGTGCTCTTTTCGCGAGGAGGCGCGGGCTCGTCAAGTTCGTCCTCCGCCGCGGCCCAGGCCGGCGTGGCACCGTCGAGCGAGATCGTGGATTGCACCACGGCAACCGCCGCCGCCATTACGAAGATGCCAAGAATCGCTGACAACCAACGCTCCGAAAAACCGCGACGCATAGAAACCTCCACTGCCGTTGAACTCGCTAGGAATATTCTTCTATTGTACTTCGGCCATTTCACAGTTTCAAAGACGCGACAAAAGTTGCGCCTCTAGCCTATCCAAACTGTTTGCCGCACCCCTCTTCTGTGAGGGGGCGGCAGCTTGTTGGACGAGATCACGAACGTCGGAAAGCAGTAATCACCCCCCCTTTTTGGCCCAGGGGCTGTCGGGGTATTCTTCTTCCAACGTCTTCTGAGCGCGGTTGGCACGTTCCGATTTGTGAACCTGCTCCCACAACTCGGCCAAATTGGCCAAGGCCTCGGCATGGGCGTCCGGCAAATGCGAATAGAGCACGTCTACATGCAGATAGGCCAGCAATGCGTCCTTGGGACGACCGGCTTGGCGATGGGCCGAACCGAGAACGTTATAAGCTCGTGCTAACAGCACCGAATCTTCCGGATCGGCCGTTTTCAAAATCTCCTCGACGATTTTCACGGCCTCGTCCGATTTCTTTTTGGCAACCAGGGCGCCGGCCTTGCCTAGTTTGGCCAAGGTTTGCTGCGTTTGAACCATTTCCTTCGCTACCGGGTCGGTCGGGATCGGCGCGGCCAGGACTTTATCGAAAGCGGCTTCGGCCTCGGCTACTTTTCCTTGGGCCAACAACGCGCGTCCCAGCGCCGCTTCCGCGCGCATCTTGTATTCAGGCCACGGCGCCTTTTCAAGCCGAGAGTAATACTCCGCGGCAGCCGTATAAACCCGGGCTGCGACGAGCAAATCTCCCAGGGCCTCGGCGGCCTCGAAATAATGATAATTCCTCGGGTTGGCATCCACAAAGGCCTTCATCATACGGCCGGCGTCGGCGATTTTGCCGCTGCCGCCCAAGGCCAACTTGGCGGTGCAAATGGCCTTGTAAAATTCGATGTCTTGTTTGATTTCCGCGCGGCTGGGCGCTTCTTTGATTTTATTCAACGAGGCCAATCCTTCGGCATAACGCCCGGCCTGGACATGCCCTTTCGCGAATTTCAATTCCGAGGGCTCGTCCTCGAAATCAATCGATAGAATCGTGTTGACGGGAATTTCCTCGGCAATGCCTCCGCCGGTGCCTTTTTCGAAATCGACCTTGACCGAACTCATGCCGGTCACGCGGCCGCGCAACGGAGCTTTCGCCGTGGAGGTTTTGACGGAATCAATCGCCCGGCTCACGCCGGCGGCGGCAAAGCATACAAGCACCGCCCCTAAAAAACAACGCATTTTCATGTTGATATCTCCTTGCATGAATGTAAGAGTTTGAAATCATTATTATACGCAACACTGGGCGGCAGGGCCGCCAGCCAGTACGAGCTACCGCTCGATTAACTTCGATTCGCTCCCGTTGGTCGCTAGGCTTTGTTAAAAACTTTACAGTCCTTGAGGTTAGTACTTAGTTTCTGTTGCGGAAGGTCGTTTTGTCATCCTGAGCGCAGCGAAGGATCTCAAAAACTACGGAGATTCTTCGCTGTGCTCAGAATGACTGCTCCTCGGTTAGCCTTTCCGCAACAGAAACTACTTAGGGATCTGTTCCCCAAAGGCGAATCGTTCATGGAAACGTCATCCTCGATTGCCTCGAGCCCGATCTTCTTCTCGCCCAAGGATCCTTGGATTTTTTTCAACAGGTCGTCGAATTGATCGTACCATTCCTTGCCGCCCAAGCCGGGATTCAGCTTGTACACGATCACGATGTCGCGGCGCGCCTGCTCCAACACATCCGTCCGCTCCTCGGCAGGCCGGCTCAAGGCGTATTTATAGCGGCAAAGGGCTAAATTATAACGGGCCTCGAAAAAAAGATCCTGATGGCGTTCGCTGTATTGAACCCGCTTGGCGATGCCGCCCCAGCCCCAGATCATGTAGGTTTTGGAACCGTCTTCCAGTTCCATTTCACGCCCGCCACGAATGGCATGGATATAAAAGGCCGGTTTTTCCTCGCCCCAAATCTGGTAGGTCCGCGCGGCCTCGATCTGGGCGTCGATCATGTTGTTCTGCGCCTTGAGAATTCCAAGAAGTTCATCCATGTCTTGGCCGTATTTGCCCATCCGCCGCAGACAGCGCGCCAGCCGGATTTGGATGCTATAGATCATTTCCTTCCGTGGAGCAAAATTCGGTTCGTTTGCACAGGAGTCGAGTATTTTGCGGTAGGTGTCGACGGCGTTTTTGTAATAGTCGGCCGCTTCGCCCGAGAGGGGGCCGGCGCCGGGGTCCAAACTGGCGCCCAGGCTGACGAACATCTCGGCCACCCAACTCAGTGTGTTGAAGTTGGTTTCTTTCAGCGGGCGCGAGGAAAGCCGGGTAAGGAACGTGGTAAAGCCGCGCGCCACTTTGGTGGCTTCCTCTTGATTGCCCTTGGCGCGGATGCGTTTCAACGATTCTTCGAGCTGCCGTCCGAGGCTCAGATAGATGCGCGTCAGATTGGTGTCGCCGGCGGCTTTTTCGAGGGCATTCATGGTTTCTTCGGCCTTATCGAGCCGTTGGGCCGCCACGTATGCCCGCAGACATGCCTTGAGCGTTTCCAAGCGGAAAGTCGCGCGATCGGCAACCGGTTTTTTCGCCGTGATCAGGGTATGCGGGCCGATTTTCGGGTCGTCGAGCCACGCAATGGCCTTGTCGGCTTGGCCGGCGTCGAGGCACGTTTGCGCCAACGACAAAACGCCCGCCGCCAACGGATAAGCGACCTCGCCGCCCGCATCGACGGCCTTCCGCGACCGGTTGACGCCGTCCTGCAACGTCGTTTGGGTTTGGGCGAACATCTTTGCCATCTCGGCTTGCGACGGCCGATCGATTTCGGGCAAACGCGATGCTTCCAAGTAAGCGCCCCAAAGCGTCTGGCCGGTCAAAAGCTCCGTCTCGCCGCGCCGCGGAGAATCGAGCGGCACATGGGCCAGATATTCCACCGTCTTGGCCAAATCGCGATTGCTCACCGCCAAGCGAATCAGCATCATCCACGCTTCCGTGGCCAGCGGCGTGTCCGGCCATCGCTGCGTGATGAATTGCGATATGCTCGTCATCCGGTCGTTTTCAAACTTGTGGTCTTCGCTCGGCGCAATCTCGCCGTACAGCTTGGCGTAGGCGGCCATGGCGATTTTCGCGCCTTGCTGCGATTCAGGACGATCGGGATAACGCCGGGCAAGATACTCGCCCAACACGGCGGCGTCATAGTACTCGTCGGTCACCCAATACAAATACGCCATGCAATACCGGATGACGCACAAGTCCTCGATTTTCGCATCGGCCGGGGCATGGTTCAACGCAAAGCGGAAATTCTGGAGGGCCTCGGCCCGCAGTTGCCGTTCTTCTTCCGTTTTCAAGTTGGGCTCTTGCAGACGATCCCAGGCCAGCCGGGCGCGGTCTCGGGCTTCGTCGTAGTTTTTGGGCGCCTCGATTTTCACCTCGCCGCCGCCCAGCAAGGGGTCGGTCAGCTTGACTCGCGCCCTTTGACGTTGCTCGCCGGGGAACCGTGCGGCGTATTTCAAAAGATCTTTCGCCAGCAGCAAGTGTTCCTTGCGCGCTTTGATATTGTTCGGATTATCGACCTTCATGCCGCGCGCACATTCCAACGCCGCCTCGCCGGCCATGCACTTGATCGCCAAGGCATCGGGGCTCGAATCGTTCCGCCGCGCCGTGTTCTTTTCCCAGTTGTGGAAAACCGTTAGGGCTTCCTTGTATTTCTTCTGCTGGGGCAGCATCATGATTTGCATGGCCAAGACCGTCGCCGCACTGCGCATGCGGCGAAGCCCCTCGTCTTCTTCCGACTGGCCCATGATCTCTTCGAGCATCTTCATGGCTTTGTCGTAGTCGCCCAAATCCTTGTAGCAGCGGGCTTCGTCGATTCGCGCGTAAAAACCGCCGACCCATCGCGAATACTTTTTATAGTACTCGCCGAACTTCACGGCCGCGGCCTGAAGCGTCTCCTTGTTCTCCTTGCTGCCCTGATCGTAGGTTTGGGCGATCTCGTAAACCATCGTCGCCAGGGCCAACCGCGTTTGCATGATGTTGGTGCGCACTTGGTTGCGTTCGGCGATTCGCTTCACATCGTTGGGATCGACTGTTTTGTATTGCTGATGCTCGTCGTGCAGCTTGGCTTCGATTTGGGTGAGCGTTTTTTGGGCTTCCTGGAAAAGAGCCCTGGCATCATTGCGGAGCTGTTTCTTTTGGTCGGGCGACCGATTCGGCTGCTCGGCCTGGTCCATCTTGACGCGCCCGCAATCCACCAAAAGATTCGCCAACTGGTTGTTGACCGCCGCCACCATGGGATGCTGGGGATGCTCGGTCATGAACTTTTGGAAACAGGCCCTTGCTTGTTCCAATTGTTTCTCACGTTCTTTCGGCGGCAGCAATCGCGAGCCCGCCAACAATGTGACGCCCGTTTCGTAGTCGATTGCTTCGAGGAAGGCGGGATCGGCCAATGGGCTCTTGCGCATCGACTCCAGATAGTCGAGAGCCAGATCGTAGAACTCGCGTTTTCGCAAGCCCTCGACAAAAGCCTGGGATTGTTCCACAGCCGGAGACGGATTTGCCAATAGACCGATGAAGCCGAAAGCCAAGCCTCCGGCCAGCAGCCCTATGATCCCGCGCCAACATCTCATCCGGGGTGTTCCTGTTCCGTGGGCGAAAAGAAATGCCGCTCGATCAACCCTGATTGCATGAAGCCAATACATCTAGTGTAATCCAGCTTTTCACCCCGTACAACCAACAATACTTAACAGCTATCGCCGCCCCCCTCCGCGATAGGGTTTTGCCCGAATCGCCTGTTGGGTCGTCGAGAGGAAGTCGGCAAACGTAGGACGCTGTTGCAGCCGGCTGTCCGCCTGTCCGGCTAATTCGAGGATTCGGCCAAGCGAGGCGATATGCGATGGAACGCGCACAAACGGCGATTCCCGCAATATCTCGGCCACGCCGGCCACGACGGCCGCCTCTTGCAAGGCTGGCGCCGAGGCCGAAAAAGCGGTGGCAAACTCGCCCCGGGTGATCGGCCGCACGATGGTTCGCCGCGGGCCCCCTTCCACCGGCTGCCAGCTTAACTCGACCGAGCCGATGCTGTCGCCGCCGGCGGGCTTGAGCTGCACTTCGTATAACGCCGTGGCCGACTGATCGGCGCGGAAATCGGTTTGCGAACGGTCGGGCAAAACGCCGGCCACGGCCTTCGATTCGTGCCCGAACAACCGGTAGGCCGCCACGGTGTTGGGGTCGAAGGTGACCTTGAGCGATACGGCGCCGGCAACCGTTTGCGACCGGCCGGTCAATAATTTCAGCAGGGCCCAACGCACCTGATCGGCGCTGGCGGCATGAAGAACTTCGCCCCCGCCCGAGTGCGCAAAACTGGCCAACTGCGGATCGGCGGCCTTTTCTTGCCCCAAGTCGATCACGTCGAGATGGATTTGCTGGGAAACGGCCGCGGCCAGTTGCTTTTCAATCCGTTCGGCGGTGGGCCGGTCGAGTTCCGCCAAACCGTCGGTCAGCATGACGACGCGAATCGGCATCTTCGCATCGGCGGCGATTTCCTCGGCCACGGCATAAGCTTGGCACAGGCCCGCGCCGACGTTCGTCGAACTGCGAACCCGCAACGACCGCACGGCGGTGAGGAAAGGACCGACATCTTCCGTGCCGGCGTCTTCAATCAAAACTTCCGAGCCTTCGCTGAAAGCCACCAACGAGAGCCGGTCGTTTCGGCCGATCTGGCGTATCAGCTTTCGCAAGGCTTCGCGAATCATCTCGATACGGCTACCCCAACGCATACTGGCGGAAACATCGACCGCCAACACCAGCCGGCTGCCCGGCCGGTCCACGTCGCGAAACGCCGCGGCCTGAACGCCGACCTGCAACAACTGTATCCCCGGCACGTTCAACGGCGACGGGCCCGCCGCCACCGCGAGACCGAGCGGTTGATCCGTCGGTCGCGGGAAATCGTAATCCACGGCGGCTAAAAATTCCTCGGTCCGCAATTGGTCGGGTGGCGGCAACATGCCGTCTTCCAACCAGCGTCGCGTCAGTTCATAACTCGCGGTATCGATGCCCAAGGGAATCGTCGTGGTCCGCAATTGCGGATGCGCCCCCGGTACGACAAACGGATGTACGCCGTAGCGAATCAAAAACGCACTGTTCGCTCCCGGCAGCAGCGGCCACGCGATGCCCTGCGGATTCAAACGGGCCGCCTTCTTCAGTTCGGGCAACTCGTCGAACGGCTTATGCGACGTAAACACTCCGCCCCAGTGATGGCTCAAGGCATCGGCAAAGGGATTGGGACCGCCGGGGCCGAACTTGTCGTCCATCTCCGACAACCACGAAGTACGCGAGGAACCTTCGGGCGAAAATCGCAAGATTGGCGACGGCGTCGAAGATAGCTCGTATTCCGGCTCGCCGGGATAATGCTCTAACGGCGCCGGCGCCGGTGCGTCGAACACCAGAGGCACATCGTAATAATCCTCTTTTTCTTGCACGGGCTTTGTAATGTTGGCGACCGTCGGCAAGGTGGGTTTTGCTGTCGTCGAAATCAACAAGCCGGCCATGATGCTGACATAGCCCAAGCCCAAAGCGACCAACAGCGACATCGCCGCCGCCCAGTGGCTTGCACGTTTGAAGCCGAACCGCTTGCCCGCGGGATGCCGCATCCGTTCAGACAGACGCAGTGTGGCGGAAAATTCTTCGACGGCGGGGGCCGGTTCGGTCATGGCCGCTTGACGCACCCGATCGACCATCCCCACCGGGATCGGCACGTTGCGCACGATCTTGTCGAGTTCTTCATCGTTGAGCATGGATTGCCGGATGCGATCCAACAATCCCGGCGGCACGGGAACCGCACGGACTACCGCGTCCAGTTCCGTATCCGTGATGGCCGCTTGGCGCAGACGTTCCACGAAGCCCTCGGGGAGCGGAACAGCCCGCATCCGAGCGTCAAACGCGGCATCGTCTTTGGAATGGGAACGCGACATGGAGTTCGTGGTTAGTGGTTAGACAAGCGATTTTCTTTTTATTTCGTTTCCGCCAATAAACATTCCCGCAAACGTTTTCTCGCACGACTTACACGCGATAAAACGGTGCCCAAGGGGATGCCCAACACGTCGGCAGCCTCTTGGTGGGTCAACTCGGTCACAACAACCAAAAGGAGCGTTTCCTTGAGATCCTGGGGCAACTGGTCGAGTGCCCGTTGCATCTCATCGCTCAATTCGTCGCGGAAGACGTCGTCATCGTTGGCGCCGGCGTCGACCGAGTCGCCGACCAACACCGTGGGCGGCTTCGGGCGACGCCAATGATCGGCGGCCCGGCGGCGTAAAATCGCCGCCAACCACCCCCGCTCGCCGCATCCGCTTTGGAACGATTCGCGGCTCTTCCAGGCCGACCGAAAAGCCTCCTGCACCAAGTCCTCGGCCTCGTGTCGATCGCCAACCATGCGATAGGCCATTCGATACAGCGTCGGACCATGGTCGGACACCATGCGGTTGAAGTCGGCCAGCAATAATGCCAAGGCGTATACTCCTATCCGCCCCCCGCAGGTGCCCTCGCCCTCGCGGCACAATGCAGGATGCTCGGCAATTCACTATTCGTAATGCCGGGGAACAGTTATTCCCCAATCTCCCCCTCATTCTACACCGAATGGCAGCCAACCGGGAGTTGGGGTATAATAGTTTGCCGCGTTCACTCATGATCGCGTAATGCCCTGGCGGCTAAATTGTTCGTAAGTGCTTGACAATGCTAGACTTCCGACGCAATTCCGATCAACGACGCAAACAAGTCCGCAAGGAACATCGCCGGACGTTGGTAATGCTCCTTTTGCTCGGCCTGACGGTCATTTTCATCGGCCGAATTCGCGAATCCGATATTGCGCGGCTGCTGGAACTGCTGACTACGCAAAAAGAGGGGGGTTCAAGCACTACCGCTATCGACAACCGCCTCGATAACGTCCCAGACCGGGATTCAACAGCCAACAGCTTCATTGCATCGAGGGCGACGGACACGACCAAGGAAACCGGCAACGGCTATGCCTCGCTTGCTAGCGTGAAGCCTGAGGATCTCGCCAACATTCGGGACGATGCCGCATCCTCGCCCGATGAGGCCGCCTGCTCGTTGCGTTTGCTCGACATACTGAACCGCACCGATCCCGAAACAATTCAAAAAGCTTCCGTGGGACCGATCTCCTACGCCCAATTGTTCCGACAGCCGAACCAATATCGCGGACGGCTGGTCACCGTGGCCGGCGTTGTCCGACGCGTGAATCCGTTGGATTTGCCCAAGAACGAGTACGGGATTGAAAAGTATTATCAGATCTGGCTTGCGCCGAACGACAATCGCGTTTCGCCGATCGTGATCTATTGCTTGCATTTGCCCGAAGGATTTCCCACCGGCATGGACGTTTCGGAAGATGCGGAAATCACCGGTTTTTTCTTCAAACGGTGGGCCTACAAGGCGAAAGACGCCATTCGGACCGCCCCGACGCTTTTAGCGTCAACCTTGGAATGGCAAAAACGACCGGTCATGACGCCTGAACGATAAACTTTCGATCCTCGGCATAACTAGCGGCAAAACTCATCGAGGTCTTCCCATGAACGCAATCACTCGTTTGATTTGCACGGCGGCCTTTATTGCCATCGCTTGCACGCCGGTCGCGAACCTTCGGGCGGCCGAGGAAAAAACGGGGCCCGGCAGTCCGCGTGCAATGTTCCGCGACTTGGGCGTCAAGGACAGCTATTTCAACCGTCTTGTCGATGGTCGGCCTCTGGAGGCCGACGAACAAGAGACGGTCCTGCGGATTCTCTTTCGGCTGCGCGTTTTTCCGCCGGTCGATCTCGATCGCTGGGCTTTGGACATCGACAAGCTTGATATCAAATCGCGCGGCGACATCGTTCGCCTGCGCGGCAAGGTAAGCGAAATCGAACCGATCAAACCTCCGCAAGAAGCCGCCCAGCGCTACGAACTCGCGCGCTATTACCGTTGCCGGCTCCAGTTGGAGGAATCCTCGCAAAACGTGGATGTCTATACGGAAAACGTGCCTGCCGAGTGGCAAAAAGGCGCCAAACCGGACGCCGACGCGGGGGCCTTGGGCACGTTTCTGAAAAATGCCGGAAAATCGAACGGCCAGTCGCTGCTCGTATTCGCCGCTCCACGGCTGGCTTGGTATCCCGACGACTTGCTGGGGCGCTTGGGTATGGACTACGGACTCTTCGATACCGTCCTGGATCAAAAACCGATTACAGCCCAAGATCGCGAAGCGTTCTACCAACTGTTAGCCGCCGTGGGCCGCGCCGGACCGGATCAACTGCTGGAGCAGGCCGAGGCCAATCTTCCCAAACTGCCTGAAAACATGCGTTGGACCGATCAAGAGAACCAGGAGCATTATTCGGTTGTGCCGTTGTTCAACGATGCCGCGGCCCAGCGAGGGCGTTTGGTCGAATTGTCGGGCATCGCACGGCGCGTCGAGGAAATTTTTCTCGATGAAGTGCAAGACGCCGACATCATCGCGCGATTCGGTTTCAACCATTATTTCCAAATCTCGCTGTTTACCGGCGATTCCGACGCCAATCCCCTGACATTTTGCGTCCGCGAACTGCCCGAGGGAATGCCGTTCGGCAATCTTCCGCGTTACGGCGAGATGGTTCGCATCGCCGGATTCTTTTTCAAGACGTGGCGCTATGCCGTTCCCAAGCAGGCGGATCCCGCGTCGCCTTCAGGTGATACAAAGACAGCCCAGCTTTCTCCGCTGTTGATCGGCCAATCGGTTGCCTGGCGTCCCGTGCTGAAGCCGACCCAAAGCAGCACCTCTTCGACCGTGGTCATCGGCGTCCTGTTCGTTACCGTGATGATGATCGTCTGGATCGTGGCATGGCGTAATCGTTTGCGCGAGAAACGCTGGGAAGAAAAACTCTCCGCCTCGGAAAAACTCGACGAAAACATCGACTTCAGCCACGTTGAGCAGCACACTGAAAGCGCCGATCCCGACTTCGGTCGCATCGCCGAGATGGATCACGGCGAAGAAAAGAATTCCGGCGAGTAGCAAGTGACGAAAATGACCGCGTCCGTAAGTTCAGAAAGACCACTCACTGCCGCCTCCAACCGACATTCGTTCTCAAAGCTTCAGCGACTCCAATTCCGGATAGTCTTTCAATGAGACTACCTCGAACAATTGGTAGCCGTGCTGATAGAATCCGCCGCCCATCGACTCGGTGTGACGGAATTCGGCCCGGAAGAAAACCATTTTTGCGGAAAGATAGAAGCCGAGGATGGCCTCTTCGGGCGCAGTGGGTTCCTTGAAAACCATTGCCACGCCCGTATTCGAGAAATCCTTGGTCGTGGCCGTGAAGGCACGATCAACACAGGGTTTTCGATCTTCGATGGGAATCACAAACCCCGCAACCACCCGCAACGTTCGGATATCGAGGCGGCGGCCTTCCGGGCGATCGTTGAGCAATCGGCTGACAAAACCTTTCACTTCCTGAATTTTTTTATCTAAGAACATCACAATCCTCTCAGCGAGAGAAAGCCCCCATTTCTTTACTATAGCTTACACCAAACAGAGCCGCCTTTAATCATTACATCTGCTATAGTTGTATTAGACGTTTTGAAAAAAATGGAAAAATTGCTTCTCCAAAGTGTTCTCCCCTCGGGCTGGCCTTGCCGGCTTTGATCGCTTGCTTTCCCCTCGAATCCATCCTGTGGTCTAAGAAATCTTCGGTGAACGTGGTTTTCCGCTAATTGTGCGTACTCTTTGCGTGGGGTTGGAAATGTAAGGTAAATTACATTTGCGGCTTATCTGATTTGACAGGTCTGGGGCAATGGACGGGGGAACGGCTGCCTATGACCGAGTATGTCACATGGAAAGAGTCCTATAGCGTGGGCGATTCCGGCCTAGACGCGGAACACAAGCAGATCCTCGAAAACATCGATCAACTCTACTTGCCCCTGCAGGGCCGAAAACCGGGCCTCGCCGCCGAGCGATTGGTCAACCTCCTGGCCGAGCATACCAGGGCTCATTTCGAGCACGAAGAGGATCGGCTTAAAGAGGTTGCTTATACCTACACCCCCGACCACAAGGCGCTGCACGATGCGATGATCCAACGCATGGACGATATCCAACTGCAATTGATGTCGCTTACACCTTGCGAAGTGCTGCAATTTCTTCGCGATTGGTGGCTCGAACACATCGAGATTGAAGACAAAAAATTCATCGCCTATCTGAGCCGGCTGAAGGTCTGGGAAAACCGGCATCGCTGCGAATAGCCCCCCTCGCGGATTAGCGTCGCCTGCATATAAGAACGTATGCAGGACTTCTTCGCCAAGTGTATCGGCCTGGCCCCGGCTACCGCCCGCTTTTTCAGAATTTCGAGAAATCGTGGCGGTATTTCGTCCGAACCTGAACCCTTCCCACTTGTCTATCGTAGTAGGAAATGAGGGCGCGAGGAACACAAGCCATGAATACCGAGCAGGAAATACCCAGCAACGGAATTGTCCTTGGCCGCGAACATTGGGATGTGCCGCTTCGGGTTGAATTGCGGCCGTATTTACATTTTTGCCGCCGCCTCGACTCGCAGTTGCGGCGGTTGGTCGTTCGGTGGTCTCATGCCGCGTCTCCCAGCGCACGCGGCGTGACGGTCACCCGAGGCCAGATAGGAACCTCCGCCCCGACGATTGTCAAACAACCAAACAATCCGTAGGGGTGCATGAAACGCATCCGTTGCCATGTGTTATGGCACGTTTCAGCACCCTTCAACCAGAGGACTTGGCCCGCGCGCGGCGTACATCCCGAACCACCCTGCTCGACACGCCGCGCCGGGCAAGTCCAAAATCTCCGCACGTCGCATAGGCTCGAAAGGCGATGTCGTCAGGCCGGCCAATTGGCGCTCAATTGGTCCACTTCAACACGCCGCCCGTGTCGGCGCTCGTGGCCAATGCGGCGTACTTGCCCAGGCATCCGGTCGTATAGCGCGGCGGGCGCGGCTTCCACAGCTTCGCTCGCTCGGCCAATTCCGCGTCTGAAAGCCGAACGTTCATCGTGTGGCCGGGAATGTCGATATCAATGATGTCGCCCGGTTGCAGGAAGGCGATCGGTCCGCCGGCCGCGGCCTCGGGAGAAACGTGCCCGATGCAAGCGCCGGCCGTGCCGCCGGAGAAACGGCCGTCGGTGATCAACGCGACGGTATCGTCCAGCTTCATGCCTTTGATGGCGGTCGTGGGAGCAAGCATTTCTTGCATACCCGGCCCGCCGCGCGGCCCTTCGTAGCGAATCACCACCACGTCGCCTGCTTTAACTTTTCCGCCGACGATGCCGTCGTAGGCCTCGGTTTCGGCCTCGAAAATGACGGCGGGGCCGGAATGTTTGAGCATCTCGGGCCGAACGCCGGCGGCCTTGACCACCGCGCCCTTGGGCGCCAAATTGCCGTAAAGAATGATGAGCCCGCCTTCTTGGCTGTAGGCATTTTCCACGTTGCGGATGCAATCGGCCGGATCGAAACCGAGCTGCGCGGGAGTCAAATCGCGAATCGACTTGGCCTGACGCGCCACGCCCACGCCCTCGTTGGTGCGATGACGGCCCGCACGAACGGCGGCCAATCCCAATGCCTCTTCCGTGGCGGTGTTCGAGCGAATGTCGTAGTCGGCAATGTTCTGGCCGAGCGTCTTTCCGGTTACGGTCGGGCAATCCATCTTCAACAGGCCGGGGCGGCCGCGATTGATCGTACCCAAAATCGTATGAACCCCGCCCGCATTATGCACGTCCTCGACGTGGTATTTGCTGCTGGGCGAAACCTTGCAGATGTTCGGCGTCTGACGGCTCAAGGTGTTGATCCGTTCGATATCGTATTCAATGCCGGCCTCGCGGGCGATGGCCAGAATGTGCAGCACGGTGTTCGTGCTGCCGCCCATCGCCATATCGAGCACCATCGAGTTGTCGATCGAGTCGTGTGTGACGATCTCGCGCGGCAGGAGGCCGTTCCCCTCGCCTTTCTTCTCCAGTTCCCAAACCATCTCGACCACGCGCTGCGCGGCGCGGCGATAAAGTTCCTTGCGATCGGCGCTCGTGGCCAGCAGCGTTCCGTTCGTGGGCAACGCCATGCCGAGTGCTTCGCACAAGCAGTTCATGCTGTTGGCCGTGAACATGCCCGAGCAGGAACCGCAGGTTGGACAGCAGGCACACTCCATCTCGGTCAATTGCGATTCGGTCAGCTTGCCGTCTTGCTTGGCGGCCGCGGCCACGAACACGTCGATCAGATCGACTGCGCGGCCGTCGGAGGCATGGCCCGCTTCCATCGGGCCGCCGCTGACAAAAACCGTCGGGATGTTGCAGCGCATGGCGCCCATCAACATGCCGGGCACGATCTTGTCGCAGTTCGGAATGCAGACCATGCCGTCGAACGCATGGGCGCGAAGCATCGTCTCGACCGAGTCGGCGATGATCTCGCGGCTGGGCAGCGAGAATTTCATCCCCTCGTGGCCCATCGCGATGCCGTCGTCCACGCCGATGGTGTTGAAGATGAACGGCACGCCGCCGGCATCGATCACGCACTGCTTGACGAACTGGCCGATTTTGTCCAAATGGACATGGCCCGGAATGATATCGATATGGCTGTTGCAAATGGCGATGAACGGTTTCTTAAAATCGCCGTCTTTCAATCCCGTGGCGCGCAAAAGACTACGATGGGGGGCGCGAGCGTCGCCCAGCTTGACGATATCAGATCGCATGGCAGTACTGTCCTTTCAGGAATAAATGCAGAATCCCTCTATTGTATGCGACAGCGGCGGGGGATCAAGGGTTCAAAAACAAGCTGCCGATGCAACAGTTTCCAAAATGGCCGGGGAGTAAAAACAATACCTGATATTGCCCCAAACGAGCTAATATCGGCAAAAACCTCGTCCCCGGTAACGAGATAAACTACAATTGGTTTAATAGGCGATCGTAAGCGGCGTGCGAGCCGACCCAGAACCAAGCAATGGTTTTGCCGTCGAGTACTCCAACCGCGCGATAACCAATGCCAACGCGGGCGGAGTAAATGGGCGGTACATCATGCACCCGCTTAAAATGCAAGCCGGGATGGTTCGAATTTTGGCAAAACAGACGGTATGCTTGCCGCGTCTGCTGTTGGACGGCACGGGGCAGGGACGCGAAAAGTTGACGAAATTGCCGCGTCGTATAAGACTTCATAGCTGATCGGGGATCAACTCCTGCGTTTGGCCGGCTCGATGTTCGGCCAGCGCCGCGTTGGCAAGTGAAGCCAATTTACCGGCCGAAGCGGCGATGGCCTGATCGAATTGATCTGCATCCGTCAGCTCCGCCAACATGCGGGATGCCAATAAATCTTGTTCGGCCGAAGAGAGTTTTGCCGCCTCCAAAAAAGCTTGCTCCAGCAATTGAGTCATGGTGACATCTCCGAAACTTCCGCGATGAGAGCAGGCGTTCTGCATAACCCATCATAAGTATAACTGCCTTGCGGCGTACATGCAAGTTCCGCAAGATGCGATAACGGATTTTGGCGGTTGGAGGAACGAGCGTGATATAGGTTACCCATGCCCATGGTATAGCCGCCGCTAATAAACACGGCGGGCAAGCCCGCCCGCTTCACAAGTTGTCTATTTTGACCATAGAAAATAACTTCGTCCAGGATGCTTTCCCGGCTGCTTGCACATATTCCTGGGGTTAAGTATGCTAATTGTTCGTTGGAAAACATTCCCCCCCCACAACGCTTGAGAGACTCTAACCATGCGATGTTTCTGCTTGGCGTTCAGTATTGCTTTTCTCCTGGCCGGCGTGGTTGCGGCGGAGGATCAAAACGGTTTTACGCCGCTTTTCGACGGTAAAACTTTCCAAGGATGGGAAGGCAATCAGAAGGTCTTTCGTATTGAGGACGGTGCGATTGTCGGCGGAAGCCTTAAGGAAAAAGTTGTGCGCAACGAGTTCCTTTGCACCACCAAGGAATACGGCGACTTCGAGTTGCGATTGAAGGTGAAGCTGGCGGGCGACGGCGCGAATGGCGGCATTCAGCTTCGCAGCAAACGTGTGCCAAACCATCATGAAGTTTCAGGCTATCAGGCCGACATGGCCGGCGGCGGTTATTGGGGCTGCCTTTACGACGAATCCCGCCGCAACAAGATTCTGGCCAAACCTTCGGCCGAGCTTCAGAAAAAAGCCGTGAAAACAGAGGGCTGGAACGATTACGTCATCCGATGCGAAGGCCGGCATATCCAGCTTTGGCTCAACGGCAGTCAAACCGTCGATTACCGAGAGCCGGACACGACGATTCCCCAGCGAGGCATCATCGCCGTTCAGATCCACGGCGGACCGCCCACCGAAGCGTGGTACAAAGACATCTCGATTCGCGAGTTGAAGTGAGACCTGCATGAAGTCGCCCAAGTTTCTCTACTTTGATCTCGGCAAGGTGCTGATCGACTTCAGCCTCGATCGCATGTTTCAGCAAATCGCCGACGCCGCGGGCATCGACACCGCCGCAGCACGAATGGCCATTCTCAACAGCGGTTTGATGCGCGAGCACGAGTCGGGCCGCGTTTCCGACCGGCAGTATTACGAAGCCTTTTGCACGGCCACGAACACGCGGCCTTCGTTCGACGCTTTAACCCGCGCCGCGACCGAGATTTTCGAGCAGAAGACTTCGATGCTGCCGCTGGTTGCGCAGTTGCGCCAAGCCGGTTATCCGTTGGGCATTCTGTCGAACACGTGCGATATGCACTGGGAATACTGCCGGCAACATTATCGGATC
>CAYWGR010000059.1:0-29087 GCA_964458015.1 uncultured Planctomycetaceae bacterium | reverse complement strand
GGAAAACCGACGAGGCCAAGGAGCGCATTCCGAAGTTCGAGGACGAGGGCGTTCGCGAGCAAGTTTTGCGAGCTTGGAAATTGGAACACGCGCGGAGCCTGGCCCTCAAGCAGGCCGAAGCGACGGCCGACGAAGCTCGGAAGGAAAAGAAGCACCTCAAGCAGGTGTTTTCCGATCGGCAAGTGATTATGCCTCCGCCGTTCAGTTGGATCACGTTCGGCAACGTGCCGATGGGATCGGCTCCGAACGCCGCCAGGATCAGCAATGTCACCGGTGTGGATTTTGCCGGCGATGATTTCATGCGGGCCACGTTCCGCCTGAAACCGGGCGAAGTCGGCGTCGCGTTCAATGAGCCCAAGAACGTGGCCTACGTCATCCGGCTGACCGCCTTCGATCCGTCGCAGGAAGTGCTCTGGAAAGAATTCGAAGTGGATGACTTCAACAAGTACGCTCCCGCCGCTCAAAGCGACCGACGCCAAATGATGCAGGGATGGCTCGAAGAGGTTAAAAAATCAGCCGGCTTCAAGCTAGCGCCCGACTACAAGTTCGACCGCGTGTCGGAAGCCGGTTCTCGCGGGCAACAATAAACGTAAACATCCTGTCGGGTGTTTATCCGAAAAATATCCGGGGGCCACAGGTAAGCATTGCTTATCTGTGGCCCCCGTTTTCTTTTAGGTTCATCGGTAGTATGTGAACATTCGTGCGTTCCGAAGCCGGAGCTTCGGAACGAGTGCATAGAATCACTACCGTTATTGGCAAATCACCTTGCGCGGCGTCTTGCCGCAGGCGGGAATTTTGACCGTTGCCGTGGAGTTGGCATCGTCCCACGTGAAGTCGGTCACGGCCGCGCCGTCTAGTGAAACCGCCTTGGGCTTGACCTTCAGGCGAATGGTTGCCGTGAAGTTGCGAGCGGCGGGCATCCCTTCAAAGCTGCCCTCTTGACCGCCGATGGTCAGCGTGACGACGTTGCCCACGGTCTCGCACGTCAAACGGGTTCGCGTGAATTGGCCCTTGCGATAGCCGAGGCTCGTGCCGTCGTCTTCGTAGAGCACGAAAGAGCTTTGCGCGGCCGGATAAACAAGCAATCCGACCTCGGGCGACCAGCCCTTTTCGACGTGATCGTAAATGGGCCAGGTCGGAATGATCGCGCCGCTCTTAACAAGCACCGCACCGCCGCGCGTGGGACCGAATTCAACCGCCAAATCGGCCGGCCCTTGATGTTGCTTGCCGCTCCAGAAGTCGAACCATGCGCCGTCGGGCAGTCGAACCTTGTCCGTAAACGCCGAAACCATCATGAAATCGCCGAGCATATACTGGCGTATGGCGGCGTCCCAACTTGGATCGTTCGGATAGACCATTGCCATCGCCCTCATGACGGGATAGCCGGTCTGCGCGGCCTCGGCCGCCGACGAATAAAGATAAGGAAGCAGCTTGTAGCGGAGCCGGCTGTATTCGCGGAAAGCGTTGGCCTCGGTATCGTTCAGCAACCACGGCTGATACCAGTAATCCCAATTGTTGTGCTGTGCCCAGGTTTGCATGAAACCGAAGTGGATGCTCGCGACGCTGCCGGTGTCCATATCGCAGGAATGGTTGGAATGGCCCGACAACGCAAGATTCAACATCGAGGCAAGCGGTTTGTCGCCGCCGCCGGTGTCGCCGGCCCAGGTGGCCACATACTGTTGCACGCCTGCCCCGCCGCTGGCCGAATAAACCATCGAACGGCGTTGCGCATGACTCTCAAATCCCCGAGCCATCTGTTTGGCATAGATTACGGGATAGAGGTTGTGCATTTCCTCGTCGGTCATGCCGTTGCCCCATTTGCGATCGGGGTGTTCGACGACCTGCGCGCAGCCGTCCAATTTGAAGGCCGACGCGCCTTGATCGACGAATTTTTTGAGATGCTCGAACCACGGCTGCAACGCTTTCGCGTCGGCCGGCTTGGCGGCATCCTTCGACTTCGCGTCGGCCGATTTGGACAGGCGTTCATCGGTGAAACCGTTGCGAACGTCGCCCGCCGCAGCCGATTTACCGTCGGAAGCCGCGAGAGCACGCACTCCCGCAACCAACTCTTCTTCAAACACGCCTAAATCGTAGTCGCAACAAAGCCACAAGCTGAGCTTGAAACCCTTGCGCTGCAACGCACCGAGAAACGTATGCGGTCCCTTGGGCGCCCAGTCGGGAATGTAAAACCGCTGCGGATGCCATTTCTTGTTGGGCGAATCGTCGTAAAATTTCTCCATCCAACCCGGCTCCAGCCCAATCACGTCGCAAGGTATGCCATCGCGACGGAACGTGAGCCCTTCGTTGATCATATTGAAGGCGTCGATATACTGGTTGCACACATAGGTCAAACCGTAGCCCCAGATCGGCAGCAGCGCGGGCCGCCCGGTGAACGAGGTGTAGACATCCAACAAGCTGCGGTAATCGGAGCCCGTGAAAACGTAATAGTCAACATCGCTCCGCGCCGCGGTGCAAAAAATTTTGTCGGGATCGGTTTTGCCCACGTCGATCTTGTTGCGCCACGTGGTGTTCATCAGCAGGCCCCAACCGTGATTGCTCAACAACATGGGAATCGGAATGTAGGATGTCGCGTTGACCACCCAAATATCGTAAGCGCTGCCGCGCCGCATGACATTCTCTCGACTGGCGTCGCCGAGCCCATAGATCCGCTCGTCCTTGGCCATCGTGAAACCAAGGCGATAGCCGCCGCCCGTCTCGAAGGCCGGCGCTACTTGTTGGGTCAACGCTTTGCCGTCCGCCGTGAGAAGGGCGATGCCGGCGTCTTTATGATTCACCGTCAATTTCGCTTGTTTCGTGGTAATTGTGAAAACGCCATTGGCATCGGCCTGCTCGAATGCAACTTCGGGAAACGTCTTGCCGAGAACGCCGTAGCGATTCAATCCCGACTCGGTCCACTGCCCCGTTTTGCTATGACGGATGCGGAAAAGCCGCTCGCCCAGCACATCGACGCGGACCGCGCCGCCTTTGACCGGAATCACAACGTTCTGCTTCGTCAGCGGAGCAGAATCCGGCCACGACGGCGGATTTTTCGGAGTTTCGGCTTTGACCGAGACAACCATGCCGAACAGGAAAACGGCGGCGTAAGCAAAACGTGTTGTAAGAGTATTCATTTTCATATTTTTCCTTTTGGCCGAAAAATGGAGGGTGTATCGTGTGTTACGGCTTGAACATGGCACAAGCCTCCATCGTGGAGCGGCAATGGCAGGGGGATCTTGCGGCGGGGACAGCTCTTATGCAGTTTACCTGAGAAATAGCCTCCTTGCAATCTTTTAACAAAGGAGGGGGAACAGAACCGACTTGGCAACCGAAAGACATTGTTTTTCACTTCAACGGCCGTTGCCAACGATTCGAGGTTGCCGGGGACCAACACACCGGCCGGCATAAAACACGTCCCGCCAGGAATCAGCCAATCCTGGGCCGCCTCAAATAGGGTGTCCGCTTCATGCTAACGCACCGTGGACACCAAGAAGAAAAACGGCCGACCCGAAAGGCTGATTGACAAAACCATTGATAATTGCTAATACGCTACTATGGGCAAGGGCAAACCAAAACCGACGATGACCGATGTGTTAAAAGCCGCCATCGAGGAAAGCGGGTTGACCCAATACCGGATTGCCAAGGATACCGGAATCCCCGCCACCTCCCTTATGCGTTTCATGCGGGGGGAAACTTCCCTGCGGCTAGACAAGGCCGATGTGTTAGCGGAATATCTGGGGCTGGAATTAACAAAACGAAAGGGAAAGTAGGACCATGCGGATGAAGATGGGGGTAGGTGTAATCGGTGTTGGCGCAACCCTTTTCTTTGGATTGGCCGTAGTTGGTTGCCACAGCAGCGTGGTTAAGGAGCAGTCTGACCGTGTAGTAGACAAGAGCAAGCACGACAAGCTAAGAGAAGCGTCAGAAGCACTTGACCGTGGTGACAGAGCGTTTGGCAAAGGCAACAACGAAGAAGCCATTGCCGAGTATACTGAGGCCATCAGGCTCAATCCGGAGTACGGCCTAGCATACGGTAGCCGTGCCGTGGTGTACTCGTCGAAGAGAGACCACGACAAGGCGATTGCTGACTATACTGAAGCCATCAGGCTCGATCCGAAAGATGCCCAAGCGTATTGCAACCGTGCGGTGGAACACTCGTCGAAAAAGAACTACGACGAGGCGATTGCCGACTACACCAAGGCTATCCGTCTCAATCCGAAATACGGTCTGGCGTACTATAATCGCGCCAACACCTATAGAGAATAGGGCAATTACGACGAGGCAATTGCCAACTATACCGAAGCAATCCGACTGAATCCGAAAGATGCTTTGGCATACCAGAACCGTGGCATAACCTACGAGAAAAAAGGGGAGAGTCGCAAGGCCGATGAGGACCGCGCACAGGCCCGAGATCTCTTTTCCAGGCCGTAAGACGAAAGGCGAATCATGGAATCGCCTACAAGAAAACCTTTACCAAGCAACTGCCGGCCGACGCAAAGACTACCGTTCGCAACCAGCAACGCTTTGCTGAATGAATCGACGCCAAGAAAAAACGCCAAACGGCACTGGCTCCAAGGGCAATTTGGCAAGAACTATGTCCCTTGGCTCTGAGACTTGGTTCATCCTGCTGCGACATCCCATATTGTTTTAACCATGCGTAAGTCTTGGCACTGGCCATCAACTCGGTGCGATGGTCGAGCAGGTTGGTGAGCTCTGTACGGACTGTTCCGGCGGTATGTGCTTAGCGATCGTTTCCAACATGACACGTTGATCAATCGGTTTGGTAAGGTAGTCATTACAGCCTGCGGCGAGGCAAGCCTGACGGTCTTGGCTCATGGCATAGGCTGTTAACGCGATGATGGGGCCAGTGTAGTTCATCGCTCGCAACCGCCGGGTTGCCTCGTAGCCGTCCAACACAGGCATTTGCATGTCCATTAAGATTACATCAAACCGCTGGTCAGCTCTGCTTGCTGCGAGCACCGCCTCGATTGCCAACTGGCCGTTCGTCGCTGACGTGACCTCTGCGCCCGCCCTTCTCAGGAGAAAACCGATCAACCGTTGATTGTCCATGCCATCCTCGGCCAAGAGAATGCGACCGCGGAGTACGATCTTGCCGACAGGTGTTGACGGGGCCATGGGTTGGGACTGAACGGCCGATGCCGGTGCAGGTTGCGAGATTCCGCGATCCTCGCTCGGAACGCCGGATCCAATCGTCAGAATGAATGTGCTGCCGCTCCCCGGCTTGGAGTGTACTTCGATGTTGCCTCCCAAGGCCTCGGCCAGCAGCTTGCTGATGCAAAGGCCAAGTCCAGTGCCGGCAAACCTGCGGCTCGACGAACTATCGACTTGGGAGAACGGCAAGAACAGTTTCGCGATTTGGGCTTCGTTCATCCCGATGCCTGTGTCGGACACCTCGAATTGCAGACGGGGAGACGCGGCATCGGCTAGCCATCGTGCCGCAAGATGAACTTCGCCTTTGTCTGTGAATTTTATTGCATTGCCAATCAGATTCACCAGCATTTGACGCAGACGCAATGGATCGGTAATTACAGTCTCTGGCAGTGGTTCGGCCAAGTCGGTTATCAACTTCAATTGTTTAGCAGCAGCCAAGGGCTGCATTAGGGATACCACTTCCTCGACCAGACGCATCGGTGAATACCGTGTCAATTCAACTTGCAGCTTCTTTGCTTCGATCTTCGAGAGATCGAGAATGTCATTGATTAACGCCAACAGGTGTTCGCCGTTGCGCCGGATCGCACTGACGGCCTCGTAGCCGATGTGACGATGTTCGCACTGTGAGTAGTTCGGGCATTCGGAGCAGCAAATAATGCCTTCGTTCAACACCTGTGCGTAGCCCAAAATGGCTGTCATGGGAGTGCGGATCTCATGACTCATATTGGCCAGAAACTGACTCTTGACCTGTGTGGCGGACTCCGCAGCCTCCTTGGCCATGCGGAGTTCGTCTTCCATCCGCTTTCGTTCTGTGATGTCCTCGTAGACTCCCAAAAGGCCGTAGCTTTCTCCTGCGGAGTCCATAAGCGGTATTTTCGAGGTGTCCGCCCAAATGCACGCTCCGTCAGACTGATGCTGTTGTTCGAGGATGTGAATCTGCGGCCGCCGCGATGTCATCACATCTTGGTCGATAGCGCGATAGCTCTCCGCTTCCTCGCGGGACCATGGAAGATCGAAATCCGTCTTTCCGACCACGTCTATCGGGCGAAGACCGGCCCGTTTGGCGAAGACCTCATTGCAGCCAACGTAGACGCTGTCCCGGTCTTTCCAAAAGATGGACTGCGGGACGGAATTGAGGACGCACAACAACATGGCCTGGCTTTGTTTCAACGCTTCCTCGGCGCGTTTGTAGTCGGAAATGTCACGCGCAATCCCAATGAATCCAAATCGCTTTCCGTCTGCGTCTGTCAGCGTGGCGCATGACATCCAGGTGGGAACGATGGTTCCATCCGCGCGTCTATGGCCAATCTCGCCTTCATACGAGCCGGCCTTCGCCAATTGCGAGATAAGTCGTTCCACATCCGTTTTTAACTGCTCTTCCGTATGGAATACGCTAAGGTATTGGCCGATCGGCTCCGTGAGAGTGCAACTGTGCATCTCGGCCCACGCCTTGTTGATGAAACGCACGTTCCCGTCAAGATCCGTTAGACAGATGCCATCGACCGACTGCTCCACGGCCGTCTTGAATTCCAAAAGGGTCTTTTCGGCCCGTTTATGGTCGGAAATGTCACGCGCAATTCCAAGAAAACCGAAGGGGGTTCCATCCACGTTCAAGAGTAAGTTGCAGGACATCTGGGTTGGAAAGATCGTGCCGTCGTTGCGGACATGGCCAATTTCACCTTCGAGCGCACCAGCCTTCAATAACCGTTCGTTGAATGGGTTGACTTCCGTTTCGATCTGTTCCTTGGTGTGAAACATGCTCAGGTGTCGGCCAATGGGCTCCGCGGTGGAGCAGCCGTGCATCTTGGCCCAGGCTCGGTTCACGAAACGGATCGTTCCATTCAGATTCGCCATGGCGATGCCGTCCATGGACTGCTCGACGGCCGTCTTGAACTCCGCTAGCGCATCTTCCAGTTGCTTCTGGTCCGTGATATCGAGACAGTGTCCGATATAGCCCAAGAAGTTGCCCTGGCTGTCGTAGCGAGGCGTGCCATTATCCTGGATCCAGCGGTATTGACCGTCATGGCGACGCAGCCGATAGATCATACTGAATTGCTCTTGCCGGTCAAAGGCGTTCGAATAAATATCGACGCAGCGAGTAAGATCGTCGGGATGCACTCCCGCCGTCCAACCATTCCCCAATTCCTGCTCCAGAGCGCGACCAGTAAATGTCATCCAGGGTTGGTTGAAATAATCGCATTTTTTATCAGGGCCGGATGTCCAGATCAGGGCTTGCCCCGAGTCCGCCAGCGTCCGATAGCGTAATTCGCTTTCGCGGATCAGCTTCTCGGCTTGTTTACGCTCGGTAATATCGCGCATGATCCCGACTGCATGCCACTTGTCGCCAATTTGCAACGCGGAAACGGACAACGCAATGGCGATCTCCGTTCCATCCTTACGGCGGGCCTCCAACTCCAGGGTCCGCCCTACAACGGCTCCCTGCCCTGTGTGTTGAAACTCGGGAAATGCCCCATGGTACGCAGCGTGATATCGTTGCGGAGCCAAGAGTTCGTGCATGCGCTGACCGAGAACTTCGGTGCTTGTATAACCAAAAATGCGTTCAGCCGCCGGATTCCAGTAGAAAATCCGGCCTTCTCCGTCCATAATGATGATCGCATCTTGGGCCGAATCGGTGATGGCTTGCATGCGTGCATTGCTCTCCGACTTCTCACGGTAGAAGACGGTGCGTTGCCGCCGCCAAAGAAATCCACCAACCGCAGCCTCGCCGAATAGCAATGAACCGACAAAGAGAACCGTCAACCAGAACCATTGTCGCATCGGTGCATAGACCTCGGCGACGTCCATTTTGGCCACAACGAACCACGGCGAGTCGGGTACGGCGCGTGCAACCGCCAACACGGGCGTGTCTCGATAATCGGCACCTTTATGGACTCCGTATTGGTCGAGGACGGCTTGCACTAATGCAAGCTCCTTCCTATTGAGGGACACACGCAGGCCCGATGTTGAGTTCTTTTGGAATTTGAGTTCATTCAGAAAGGCAAGCTCGTTTCCTTCGCGTCGTATCAAGAGTATCTCTGCCGTGTCACTAGGCGTCGGCCAATGTTTGACGATGGGGTAGAGGCCGAGATGGGGGTCGATTCTCAACATCAAGACGCCGAGCGATTGCCCGTTCGCCCGTTTGTTGATAATCGGCACGAATAGGCGAAGATAGTTCTTCCGAGTAGTGTCATTCGGTGAGAAGTCAGCGAACGTCAATTGTCCAGAATGCATAGTCTTACGGACTGTCTCCAGCGTAAGAGCGGAAAGCGGTTCCTTGGAACTGGAGACCATCATCCAGGGACTGCCGCCGGCATCGAACAGCACGACTCGGTCGTAGCGATAGGATACCTGAACACGGCTGATCCAACTCCGAAGCTCCTCCTGAAGAGGTCGATCCTGAGGCGATTCGATGCATTGCCGTATCAGAACCGAGAAAGCGATGTTGTCGAAGAAGACATTGGCATCCCCCAATCGTTCCTTGCGCCAAGCCATTAGTTCGTTCGCTCTTGAATCGGCGACGGCGATCAGATTACGTTCCGCCTCGGTACGGCAGCTTTCCTGCTGGCCGTGATAGAGAAGGCTGCCTGCCGCTACAATGCCTACGGCGAGCATGAAGAAGACCAGGAATAGAATTGGTCGAGAGTATGTTGTTGTCATACGACAATCTTTTTCTGGGAGGGACGAAATTCTCGTGCTACCAAAGTCTAGGTTAGCCCTGCCCCCCCTTCGCTCTCCCTGCTGTAATCGCGCCCCGCTATTAACCAAGTTCTCTTGCTGACGGATTGGACGGAGATTAAAAATCCCCCTGGGGCAGATTATGGAGAAGATTCGCTACAATCGGCAATCTAGGAATACACATGCCGGGGGATTTGGACCAATCCCATGGAAAAACCCCGGCCAACGCATGGTTAACCGGGGTTTTGTGTTCTAATCCGCGTAACAGGGATAATGCCCGTTTCTATCGCACGCCGAGAACTCCAAGTTCTTCGAGCTTTAGACCGTTGTTCTGCGTGTTCTTTCCAAAATCGAAGGCGACGAACTTTGCTTGAACCGATTTGAACCGCGTTCGAGATCGCAACGCGATTTGCGCGGCCGTGATTTGTGCAACCTCTGAAAAACTCTGCCCATCCAACGAGACGCTAATCACAATCCGTTGCGGCAATCGCGACGCTTCGACTTGTTGACCATCGCCTTCATGAAACTGAACGAACGCTCCGTAAATAGTTTCAGGCGTCTTGAACACAAGCCGGACAATTTCATCTTGCGGCTTATTCGCAAACGTCGCGCCGTCAAATATGCTGCCGTCGATGAGATTGTTCAGGTTATTGGGTCTGCCGAGAATAACTTGATTCGCCTCCGCCAGGATCGACGGCGAGGATATGGTTGTTCCACGAAAAGCATATGCGACGTTGTTCTCTTTTTCTTCGACTCGCTGGAACACATCCAACAATTTCCTGCCGTCGGGGATAGCCAACAGCGTCTTGTAGAAGTCTGCGGCAACAGTCTTGCGCGGATGACGTTTTCCAGTTTCATCGACGAAATAGTTGTGAAGGCATACGACTCGGTCCCCAAGAAGGTCCAACTGTTGGATTGCCGCAAGTGGAATAGTCTTCTCCAGCACATAAATGGGTTCCCCGCTCGGAACACTTGCGAGTTCGTCGGTCAGAACCGGCTCTAATTCCTCCGGACCCATGTAATCGCAAATGTGCTGGTAGGCGTCCATGTGATTACTTGCGGTCACCGAATAGTAATATGTTTCTTCAGGGAAGTAGACCCTGACATGGCCCGGCTGATATTTCTGATAGCGCGCGTCATTGCGAATCATCTCCGACATGCGATTGAACTGATTTGCGTTGGCCTCTCGCCGGGTTCCGTCTCCTTTGATAAACCCAAACGCATCTTCCCTGCCTGCCCAGGCAAGAATTCCAGTCATGGGGCCGCCGACATCGGCGATCCATGAAAATGTCTCCGGTTTGGTTGCCGCCGCCTCGACCGCCAAGACGCTTTTACCTTCCACGGCAGCAATTTTGGCGAGTGTTCTGTAGTATGAGTAGTAGAGAAACTTAGGCGAGTAAAGATCGACCGCGGCCAGATCGCTGGTTGCGATGCATGTTCGAATGGTAGCATTGGTTCGCGGCCCGATCGTCGATCGGATATCGTTGAGGCCGCCGAATTCGCTGCACATGCACCCTCCTGCCCAAACGGCCTTGGGAGCTACTTTGGCGATATGATTTCGTATTTCCAACAATGCGTTCCGCTGCAATAGGTCCATTGCCCTGCGCAAATCGAAACTACGAATGTTGTCAAACGCCTCTTGGGGCACGTGATTGTCGGTCATAAGCACCGGAATAGCAACATCGTCGAACGACCCATAATTTGATTTCCACGCTGTATTGAGTTGATCTATCCGACCTTTGTACATTGCGGCGAGCGTCTTTCGGAAGGCCGCTGGAAACTGCTCGCTTTTCTCGCGCTTGTCCGCAATCCAATACCAGTTTTCATACCAGCCATAGATGACGTTTTCGCCATACTTTTTCGTAATATGGTCTACGACCAATTCCGTGTACCATTTTGTTCGTTGAGCCTGTTCGGGCACATGCAGACTCATCCACGCCTTCGTCGTCCAGTCATCCTTGACTTCCACCACAGGACATACGTAGGGCGTGAAGCCATGCCGTATCATCCATTCCATCACAGCATCGAGGCTGCGCCAGTCGGGAATAAGCAAGTCAGTCACATCCTTGCCAAACCTGTCGCCTTTCCCCCAAAGAACCAGCTTTTTTTCGTCGATCCCAACCTCGCCTGGATACAGGGGAAAACGGATTGTGTTGCAGCCGATGTTCTTCAGAAAGGCCGCATCCGCATCGCTGAGAGGCCAGTACTTCGCCAGGTCAGCGGGCAGCCCTACATTATATTGGTTGACCCCGTAGATGGCTTTGGGTATCGGCGGCAACGCGGGACTCATGCCCCCAGTGTCGGCGGCGACAGACGATGCGGTCAGCATGATTATTACGCCGATTAGAAGGAGGAAATCCTTCAAACGCCAATAGTCTCTGCATGTGAACATCGCCTGATGGTTTTGCCATGGTGCGTCGCTGTGGTTTGGAGAATCGACGTTTCGAGGTATCACGCGAATGTTGAAAAAACGAATCCTACTACGCATTAAAAATTCACCTTCAGGTATCAGCGAGGCTTTTTCACCTGCAATACAAACGGTTGCTTATCGGTGTCCACCTGCAACGGAGTAGCGGCTAGATCAAGGTAGTTTCGCGGCACGACCGCCGGCGGCGGGACGCCTCCTGGCATTCCTAATACTACTTTATGTTTTCCGAAAACCAAGCCGTCATTCGCCTTGTGCGTGGTAACCGACTTGAACTGGCCGGTTGCAGCATCAACAACTGCCACGCCCGGCCTCGGATGAATATCTGCCGTGGCAGAAGCCGTTTGAGGAAAGAACGTCAAGGTCAGCGAGTCGACAGGAATGGGCGAACCGTCTTCGTAGGTCACTTTGCCCGAGGCCGTGACCAACTGAAACGGCTCACGTTGACCGCAGCCGCTAAACAGCGTGATCCAGAAAATCGCCGCGAAAAGCAGCGTTGTGATATTGTCCGCTTGTCTGAAACGCATCTTGAGCATTGTATTCAACCCGTCATTCCGGAGGAAGTCCGTGCCAGTAACGAAATGTGAATGTATAAGCTCGACCTGAGGCATGTTTGCCGCAATCGATCTCTGCCGTGACATATCGATTAGCGCCAGGCTCGTCGATAAATTGCACTGTCGCCTCGGGAGAGTCCACACTCAACGTGAATCCACGATTCATTGCGGGGTTGTCATCGCATGTTCCGCCCGCCTTTCCTGGATTTCGATTGAATAGCGAAATCTCCAAGGGTCCCCCAGCAACTCTGGGAGCAATCGCATAGTTGGCTGCCGCCCGTTCCTTGTTCGATTCCGAATATGCAAACTCGTGCCCTACCACCCTGCCGAACACGTTGCGTTCTTGCCCTGCCGTTTTGGGGTCCGGCACTGCGGGATCCGAAACCGACGCGGGAAACGGCGGATCCCAACCTTGATGGTAAAACGGGCAAAGTCGCAGCCGAGCATGTTGGCCGACCGCATCGTTTCCGCTGACCTCCACTCGCACTTTATGTAGGGCCCCGTTGAGAATATGATGATAGGTTACGCGAATGTCAGTTCCCGGGATCGCTCCTTCCATGGTTTTTGACCACCGAATTTCATCGCCATTACGACTCACGTCAAGAAACCGGAACTTGGTGAATTGATACGGCTCCCATGAATCGCCACAATGAAATGTGAACGTCCGATTTCGACAGTCCGGCGATTTAACCGGAGGAAAATAGGGCTTGCCGTCCATGTCTTTCAAGGGATCGGAAACACCCCAGAACAATGCGTTGCCCGTCGTCGATGCATAATGGCCAGGAAACGCTTCCTTCTCTCGCCATTTTGCGGGATTCGCAAATGTATATCCGTTTCGCAGCAAGTTGGGCGTGCGCAGATCGTAGGCGACGACCATTTCCGGCGCCGCACGATTCTCGTGGTCGCAGATTTGGTAGTATTTGGTTTCGGCGTGAAGCAACCTTCCGCGCCCTTCAATCGTTTTCCCTGCTTCGTCGCGACGATTCGCCAAAGTGTCATCCATCAAATAGACCATCGACGGCGACGCCGGGCATGGCCATCGTTGCTGAAACCAATCGACGAATTCCGTCACGGTCGTCAGTTGCCAGCCTCGATTGAGCATGAGTTCGACGCAATCCAGGGCACATTCCAGCGCCTCATCGTTGTCGAGCATGCCGCTCCACGGTCCTTTATGCGTAAAGATGTTTGCCTCCGATGCCGTATTCAGGTAGAGGAACGGCGTGCGGCCGGCAGCCAGATTATTTTCGTATTGTGTCAACTCGGCCCGCCACCAACCCCCCTTCTCATTGCGGTGAATCAATTGGCCGACCGCCCAAATTTGTCTTTTAAGCGGTTCGCCGAAATGCCAACATTGCGGTATTGGGAACCTGTCGTAGTTGTGCCACAGCGTGCGCGACGCCCAGTGAAGCTCCAGTGTTGCGCGGCCCTTTTCCATCTCGCGGTTTACTCGCGATGTTTGCACCGGCGCGCGTTCGTTCCATTCGACCCAGTAGGGGAACATCGGAGCTCCCTCCCAGTTGTGCGGAATGTCCCACATTTCGCCCAAGGAGTTGCCTTCGACGCAGGCATTTAAGCACGCTCGATAACCCATCTGGGTCGTCGTCGTTTGTTGTTCCACCGCGGCGTCATCAAAGAGTTGTCCGCCCGTTGTCGTGATTTTTTCCGGTGGAATGCCCAGCCATTTCGCTGTTCCATCGCGTTGGCCAAGTGTTTCGGTACCGATCTCGTGGCCTGCGTCGTATAACTCCCGAAAGAACACTCGCTCGCCAGGCATGATCTTCTCCTCTTGGCCATTAAGGATCAGCGTCAGGTGCAAGCGTGGAAACATATTTCGTTTCTTTGCGCCTTCCACGAAACGATGCAAACCGACGATACTATCGGCGCCTTGATTGTGCAGAATGATATTGCAGAACTTTGGCGCCGGTTCTGCACAACGTGCAGTCCTAGCCGTTGTCAGCGCCGAGGCAGCCATTACAAGGAAAACAAATAGATGCGATGATAAAGCCTTTTGCATTATGGAATCCGATCTCGTCTGGAGTTGTTGGTGGAAAGACAATTCTCTGCAATCAACAAAATGGCAATCACGATCGGCACGGCCTTGCCGGCGACAGTATCTTGCCAATGACGGAATTGGCGTCCGTGATCGTGCGTTGATCTGGGAGGGAGGTTAAAATTCGTTGCCCGTTATCGCGAAGCCGTCGGCCGACGCATTCAGGCGGTCCCAAGCCGACGGGGTCCATTGGTTGCTGGGCGTCGATTGAATGTTGTCGCTAATCCAGTGAATGCTGCCGTCGGCGAAACAAGTATTGACTCCTCCGGGGTGCATGCTTCTGGCTGTTTGTTCGTCGTTGATGGTATCGCTCCTGCCAAAACAGGGCATCCCTTCGTTTACCGCCGCGTCGCTTCCGCCCAAAGCCGCGACGATGTCGCTGCCGGCCTTGGTATTGTCGGCATAAACGTGGGGACAATTCGGACCGTAGTCATCCATATACATCATGCTGGTGTGTCCCCAAAGGGCGCTGCTTCCGCCAGAGAGCGCCCAGACACCGCGCGAGTCGAACGGCACGACGCCCGCCCGAATCTCGGCCAACATCAACGTATTGCTCGTGCCGTCGCGGATCCCGGCCATGGTCACGGCGCAATTCGCCCCCATGACGCCTCGTTGATAAGATGCTTTCCAGCCGCTTGAAGTCGGCAATGCGGCGTTGAAAACCTCTCCGGACGACGCGCCCATTATCCCTAGGGCGGCATTCGCGGCATAGTTGCCGCGGGCCCAATTGTCACCCCAGGCCGCCGTCGCGGCATTCATGCTGCCCATAAACGGCTCACGATTGTGCGAATCCGTCGGACACAACAGCGTCGAAAGCGAGGCCATTCGAGCGGCAACGTTGTTTGCGTTGGCCGTCCCCGAGATCGGCGACGCGAGATCGATACTGTTGTAAAGTGCCTGTTGTTCCATAAAAGGCAAAACGAGAATCACCCAATTCGCCCGATAGTTATCAAGGGGAACATTGAATGGATCAACGCCTGCCGGCCACGAGGAACTAGGGGGAAAGATGCTCGATTGGCTTTCGTAATTCAACACCGCCAAGCCGAGTTGTTTTAAATTATTTTGACACTGCATGCGCCGTGCCGCTTCACGTGCCGCTTGCACCGCCGGCAACAGGAGCGAGATCAAGATGCCGATGATCGTTATCACGACCAAGAGTTCCACTAGCGTGAAGCCGGCTCGTCGCGTGCTGTTTAGAGAACTTTTCACAGGACACCTCATGGCGATAAACATTTGATGATCTATTCATCCATTATCAAACGAAACGTATCTTCTTCAGAAATGCAAGGCCGAATCAGTGACCGGGGAGGTTGGTTCGACATCCCCGGCCACTGACCTAGTGTCGTGATTCACGCTGTTGGGGTTTTATTCAGTGAGTGCCACTGGCTCTGCCAGTGTGGGATTCCTCGTGATTCCATACGGCGGCCGGCACTGGCAAAGCCAGTGGCACTCAGTAAGCGGCTTTCATACGATCCCACAATTATGAATCACTACACTGGTATTCGCCCTGCGGTTAGTGAATCTCATCACCCTCCGCGCCGCCTTCGCAGGCACGCATGACAGAGCAATCCGACTACTCCTATCACCGTCAGCACTAATGTCGTTGGTTCGGGGATAGCCTGCGTCGCCGTCAGAGATACGTTGTCAAAATTCGACCCGGAACTCCATTGGGTCTCATCACTGCTGAGGGACAAAAGTATGATTTTCACATAATTTGTCGGCGTTGCTCCATGCAGAACGGGAATGCTGCCCTTGACGTTTTCCCATCCGGTTTCATCTTGCGCACTAATGATGGAGAGCGTATTTTGCAGGTCCGTCAATGTCGATCCATCGGCGGAATATCCGGCGATAATCTTTATTTGCGACGATCGATAGTCGTTCACAATGCCGGTTCCCTCATGACGCACATAGGCGCTCAGCGTCAGAGATCCGACGTTCGAATCAAATCCCATGGCATTGTAGAAAACCTGCTCGGCATCCGAATGTGTGCCGCCCCAACATGTCAAACGGTAAGAACCAAACGGCTGGCCGCCATTGAACGTGCCCAAATTTCCCCACGTTTGGGTCCAATTGGTCGGTCTATCCCAGTCGCCGGTTTCGCTTGCGGGCTTGAATTCTTCTCCGCCGCCGTTCAGAACGATATCGGCGCCAACCGAAACGGCGTCAGCGTGAACATTGGCCGCCATGCAAAACATGCCCATCGCAACGATCACTGCTTGAAAACATCTCATGCTCGTATTCTCCACACCGAACTATCAGATACAATCATTTTCCGCGGTGTTCGGTGGTTATCCGCGTCAAATGGCTCGGCCTCACTTACGGGCCGAACAACCTAGTTGTTGTCTTCACTTGCGTTTCCGCCAAGCGTAGCAAATCAGACCAAACATTCCTGCGGTCGCCAACGCTACCGTCGATGGTTCGGGGATGGATTGCGCCGTCAGCGAAACACTATCGAAATTGGAGGCGAAGCCGCTAGGAGCTCCCGTTGTAAGCGTGATCAGGCTTATCTTCACATAATTCGTTGGTGTCGTTCCGTGCAAAATGGGAATGCTGCCGGTGACATTCTCCCAACCGCTGGGATCTTGATAACTCGTAACGGTGAGCGTGTTCTGAAGGTCGGTCAACGTCGCTCCATCGGCTGAATATCCGGCAGTGACGACGACTTGCGACCAACGTTCTCCGTCCGTTCCTTCGTGGCGCATATAGGCGTTCAGCGAAAGCGATCCGACGTTCGAGGAAAAGCCATCGGCATTGTAGAATACTTGATACCCGTAAGCCTGCGTGTCGGCACCGCCTGACCATACTGTCAGGCGACGTGATCCAGCCTGGGTACTCGCATCCTCAAACGTACCAAGACTGCCTAATCCTTGAATCCAAGATGTCGGCCTCGGCCAATCATTTTCTGCTTGTGTGTAGATTTCTCCGCTGCCGTTCAAAACGATGTTAGTGCCGACCGAAACGGCGTCAGCGCGAACGCTTGCCGCCATGCAAAACATGGCTAGCACAACTGTTAGTGCTTGAAAACATCTCATGATCGCACTCTCCGAGTCGAACAATTCGTCAGGAATCTACTCGCCGCGGTGTTCGACGGTTAGCCGCGTCGGAAGATATGGTGAAAAACTGCCCATAGGTCCAGTGTCATTTAAGGTTCCAATTTGGTTTCGCTTGGCAATGCAAAATGAAGCGAAAACGTTACATGTGTCTGAATCTGCCGGGGCTTTTTCCGAAACCGCGTTTGCAGCAATCCGTTCAATCTAAATCCGACAGGCATACGAATATCCCACTATTTGTTCTTCTCTGAATTGACCGCGCGCGGAACGAGTTCTCGAATCGCAATCGGCTCAATAACGGGAACCGCCTCGAACGCTAGTCCGGATATGGTTGCCGCTTTCTCACCGCCGACCAAACAGATCGTGAAGGAATCGCCCGCGTTTCCACTTAAGCGGAAAAAGACGTGCTGCGCATGACCAATGGCCCAGAGTTTGTCCGACCATTTCGTCTGATTATCCTGGCCCGTCACACCTACTTGCACGGCATTGCTGTTGTTGTCATTGTGCGTTCCAACAATGGTCGTAAGAACGAGGGAGGAGTTTATGGATAGAGTAATTGTAAAGAATTTTATATCTCACTATCAGTCAATCAAACAAAAAACAGTGATGCCCATTTTCGGGGCCTCCTGGAGGATTGGCAGCGAGGGATAGTCCAACGCGGCAAAGCTGTCGGAAAAACATGAGCGTATTCCCGGCATGACGGCAACACTACTGATATACGGGGGCAAGGAAGACACGACCGTGGCAAAATTGCCGTAACGAGGTTGTGTCGTCGCGGACTTGCAGGCAATGACGTAACCGTCGCTCCCGAAAACACTATCGCCATTCGGGTCGAACCGGCCGCTTTTCGGCACTCGCCTCGAGCGCCATTCCGCAGAGGTTTGCAGATCAAGGCCCAAATAGGCGACGCCGGGGATTTGCAATGTTTGCGCAATGTTTCGTGCAACCCGAAGGTTGCCATTGTCGCAGTCCGTGTACGCCTGTAGTTCGACAATCGACACATAGCCTAGAGAACCGTTGCCGGGAACGCCACCAACGGCCCAGCCGTAACCGGTTCGTTTTTCCGGAGAAAGGCCGGCCAACGATATTCCCAAGACTTCACCGGGACCGGCTGCCGGCTTCGCGGTGAATGCCGTATTCGAAACAGCTTGCAGTGGAATCTCTCGCCAGTTTGTCGGATCGCTTTCGGGCGGAATATTTCCAGTGTCAACCGGATTCTTCAGGATGAATATGCTTGGCACCGCCGACCAGTTACCGCCCTCGCGTGTCTGACGGCCGAGACTCACCTCAATGCGGTCGAACTGCACCGACTGATCATAGCGCAAACCAACGAAATCAGTTGCCGACCTTTTGCCTCGTGTATCGAAACAGCTAGGACGAGTCGCAAGGCGTGGTTTCGCCGAAAGCCCGGCTTCGACAATCGCTTGGAAAGCTTCCCTCCGCGCGTCCTTGATTCGATTCTCCCCACCCGCGGCTTCCTCACGATGATACGCGGATGCGATTAGCGAAATTGGCGTAAGAAGCCATCGTGATCGTTCGGATTTGTCAATTTCGCGCGACATGCGTTGTAGGTCCGGCACGACAAACGCCTCGCAGACATCACGGCCATCAATGCGTACCGGCGGCTGCGTCGTTGTTCCAAAACGTATCGCCTCGCCTGCCGCCAGCCGAATGCAAATCGGCTCGCCGCCAGTACGTTCGTCTCGTCGTGTTTCAACCGCACCACGGATCACGTACACAACCGTGGCTTTGTCCGGCGTAACTTCAATGCCAAACTCAGTGCCCAGGTCGGTCACTGTGGCGGTGGGCGTGTGGACCGTGAAGCCCTTCGCTGTCTCGACCTCGACCTTGCCTGTCAATTTGCCGATTGGCAGAAATCCGCCATTCCTTGATTCCACTTCATACGTCACCGGTCCCTGCAAAATGACTTTTGCTCCAGTGTTGTATGTAATTTCCATCAGACCGGAGGCCAGGGCATACTTGCGGCCAAGCGGAACATTAGCATGGTTGATCGTGGCCGTCTGGAGATCTGCCCATTTGCAATCAACCATACCGGTGATCTTGGCTACAACGTTCAGGGTTGGATTGGTGGATAATCTTGTCGGCGATACGGAATCCTTGGCAAGCTTTTCCGGGCTAGATACGTAGATCATGGAAGCAACCCAAAGCCCAAAACTCGTCAACACGGCCGCAATAAGCAGCGAGAACGGCAATTCCTGCGAGAAAAAGCTGATCGTGCCGTGGTAGGCCGTGGTGAGGAAGGTGGGATACGGGGTGGCATGTGTCTCGCCCGCTGTAATATTGGATTCGCTTGTGACTGGGGCAATTGACTCGATGCTGATCTGTTGACATGTCTGCTTGACTACCCGACGCGCTCGCAATTCCAACTTGAGGGCAACACGCAGCCGGCAGTAATCCAGATAGCGAGAACGGGACGCTTGGTCGGCCAGCAGAATGGAATCCAGCTCGGTATAGTCATCTTCCGAAGCACTCTTGTTGCAGACTGCCTCGGTGAGATCCAAAAGACGATCATCTGTGGTCCCGAGGTCACTCATGAGTGTGCCTCTCTGGAATTTTCCTGCCGGGCCAGGTCCAACTGAACACATGTCAGCAGCCAGCGATGAATGCGTTTTAGCGAGTGGCAGACACTTGCCTGCGATCGGCGCAATCGGTCGGCAATTTGGCGGCTACCAAGGTCTTCAACATAGTGAAGATCAAGCATTTCGGCGTCCGCTGCAATGAGCTTCGCTTTGCAGCGCCGCATGGCGTCAAGATAAGGCTCCTCATCTCCGCTTCGATATTCAACAACGGTATCGGCAAGAGCATCGGCCAGTTGTTCGCTGATGCGATTAGGCAACTGGTTGCGTCTCAGGTAATTGCTTACCTCAATTTTTGCGACCTGACGAGCCCAGAGAAAAAAGCTGCTGCCGGGCCGAAACAATTCGAACTTTCGCCAAAGGACGAGACAAACCGACTGAAACAAATCATCGGCATCTTCCCAATTTCTGACTATTGCGAAGATGTAGCCGTAGAGTTGGCTCTGGTGGCAAGTTATTAGCTCGGAAAATAAGTTGTGGCGTTCTTGTTCGTTCATCGGTCAATACCGTTTACGCCGTCAGCAGCCAATAGTTCCAAACTTCAAGCTGCTGCAAAGGAATCTGCACCCATCATAAACGGCGCAGGTAGGCGAAATTTGATCCAAAAAATCCAAAAACCACCCCATTCTGATTGAAGCAGAAATCGTAACCTTCAGCGAAATTACGACTTACGACACCTTCCTTTCCGCTCTTTTTATACTACCCACACGATGACGCCTGTGTCTAATTTCACCCCAGAAATTCGTGGCGATATACCGTGGCAAAGGAATTACGGCCGCCGACAGTCGCTACAAGACGCTGACTGCCAAGGGGTTATGTGGATGGGGTTCACTTACTACCGAGCAGAATTTTCGCAAAATTTGCAGGCGTAAGTTTCTTTATTGACAGAGCGGTTTCCACTCAGGATCAGGCTCTTACTTTCGTCGTCTGCAACAGAGCATTGCTTGGCGATCCCGGCAGAGTACCAATTGCCGTTGCCTGGTCCTGCAACTCGGTGTGGGTGAAAATCCCAAGTTGTCAGTCAAACATCTGAATGTCTAGTGTTTGCGCCATTTTCACCAATATGCCTGCTTGGTCCAAACTCGTAACGAACAGATCCCGCACACTCTTCCCGAATTGGGCAGGACTTTGAACCAGAACGGCTGATGATGAAGAATGAGATTAGGCGGGCTTGTCTGAATGGGGGGTAATCTGCAGCTAAGTATGACCTCGCCTCCAAAGCAAAACACGGCTCTGTAATCACTGTGGCCGTTTTCTAGTCCATACTCAGAAGTTCAGCGTCGAACGGCACGGCAGATCGTCACGAGATGTAAACAGCCATGCTGCTATTGTGTCAACAAACCGAGTGGGCGATAAGGGACTCGAACCCCTGACATCCACGGTGTAAACGTTTTGTGTCGTCGTAAGTCATTATATTTATGTCGTGTTGTAACCGGTTACCCCCCTGTAACCCGATAATATAGGTTACAGTTGCAGAGCGGACTTGCATTGACATGGTTACAGTTTTTTTGTAGGATTTGGGAAGTTCGAGACCCAAACCCAAAGGTGAAAAATGCCCCGCCAATTCTCGATGACGTGGAATAGAGCACAGCGAAGATGGTTTAAGAAATCGGGTGGCAAGCAAGTGGCAGTGAGTTGTAAGGTCCTTGCCAAGACATACCCCGACCTCTACCAGACCGAGACCGAGGAAGGGAGTTACAGGGCGGCTAACCAGTGGTGGGCAGACCAGACCGCCAACCAAAGCAGGCAGATTATAGGGAGTATCGGGGATACGTTCCAGACGATCAAGCAACGCCTCTTGGATGAGGCGGCCGAGATAGTGGCACGCCAACCACGGGAGAAACAAGAGGTATTCAGCGACCTCGAAGCACTGCAATCAGTTGCCTCCCGTCTAAAGGCCCGTGAGATTACGCCCACTGCGGCCTTGACCCTCTTGGAAGATTTGGCACGCCCCAAGACCGCAAGCGTTGCTGGGGCAAGCGTGGGGGCTTGCGTGAGGCAATATCTCAATACCCGCAAGGCAGAGGTAGGGATAAAGATCAGCGATGGAAGATGGGACAATCTACAAAGAGGGGTAAGTCACTTTGCCCAATTCGTGAGAGAGCAGACAGGCATAAATGCAATAAATGGCGCTCGCTTAGCCTCCTATCACGCCAATCTGACAGAACAAATCAAGGCCGGAAAGATGAGCCCAGCCTATGCTAGGGACACTTTGCAGGGTGTCAAGCAGTTTATTCGGTGGTGCTACGAGACTGACCTTCTACAAGACTTGCCCCGCAACATTGACAGCAAAGCTCTTCTAATCAGCGTGGAGACAAAAGCCGTTGAAACATTTGAATTGGCAGAAGTGAAAACCCTGTTAGCCAAAGCAACCGATAAGACTCGCTTGTATATGTTACTCATGCTGAATTGTGGCATGACCCAACAGGACATTGCCGATTTAACGCACAAAGAAACAAACTTGAAATCTGGAACAATTACCAGAAAGCGAAGCAAGACAAAGAAACAAGCCAACGTTCCAGTAGTTGAATATAGATTATGGGCGGAGACAATCCGCCTGTTGAAGCAACTCCAAGACAATAGGACGGAGCGGGTAATAGTAACTAGGGAGGGTCTGCCATTGGTAAGGCGTGAATTGGTCAATGGGAAATACAGGGTCAATGATGCGGTGCGCCAAGCCTGGTCCAAACTGAATGCAACGAAGAGCCCCAAATATCTCCGTAAGACCTCTGCCAGTTTATTGGCTAGCAACAGAGATTTCAATTGTGTTGCTACTCTGTTTTTAGGACACAGCCCCAGAGGGACGGCTGAAAAGCATTACGTCAAGCCAGCACACGAGATATTGAATGACGCGATAGAGTGGCTTGGCAAACAATATGAGATTGACACGCCTGCAAAACCAGGATAGCCCTTGAACGAGTCGCTAGTCCGGCAGGCCGTGCATGTTCGATGCGACGATACGCTCCTCCAGGACCACCAAGTCCGAAAAGGCGCAGCCTATGCCCTTCGAGTTCTGTCCGGCAAGATTCTTATTTGTTGGCGTGTTCAGGTAACTTCCGTCAGATCACAAATCCACCAATCTGGCTACTGTTCTTCCGACTTTCCGACTTTCCAGCAAGTTCTGACCGTGAATTGTTGGCGGCCTGACCAAATCCCGACCAACCCCAGCTCATTGCACCATGCTAGCGATCTTCTCCTCGCAAATTCCCTTGGCCAACTCTTGCAGTTTCTTCACTCGGCCGGCAAGATATTCGAGTTCTTCCTTTGAGATCGCAAAGTCTCGTTTGTAGCGAGCGTCGATATATGCCTTTTTCAAGAGGTCAAAGCAACGGTTCTGCTCCTCATTGGCCCGAGGAAAGACCTTGAAGAAATCGGCGTGCAGGTTGCTCGCTTGCCGGTCCAGCTTTTCGATGTCGTGTGTCTTTGGCTTGTATCGAGAGAACGTCAGAACGACCGCGTTGAGAAAGCGTTCGGTCGCCTGGTGAAGCTCAAAAGCCGCAACATTGTATCTTTGTCGTTCGAAAGCACCCTCGAATTGAACAAAGAAATCTGTTGCACTCTCAAACCAATGTTCAAAATCATCTCGGATGTGCTTCTGGCTTTCGGCTGGATCAATCGGACACGCTTCGGCTAACGTGTGGCGGCCACTGTCGAACAACAAAACGCCTTCCTTCTTGATGTCCGTGACAAAGTAGTTGCCACGTTGGAGGTCTTTGTTCAGGTGTTCGATGTCCTCAACAATGACCGTCGAACTGGGTCGGTCAAGTCCCTGGCGGTGCAGACGCCGTGCAATCACATCACAGAGTCGGAACTCGCCGTCCACCGTGGCGCTGGCACGATCTTCCGTTACTATTAGCAAGTCGAAATCGCTTTCGTACGTGTAGGTGATATTGTCTTCAACATAGCGGTCACGAACCCAATCCCCTCTGGCATACGATCCAAACAGGATCAACATCACCAGATCATCGCCAACCAATTCACGGATTACGCTGGTGATGGCGGCGAGTTGCTCGGCCACATGTTCAGACCGTTGGGGTAGGGAGGTTTTCATAGAACGTCTCTGGACAATAGTGTTGCTGGAAACACCGCCCATTTTGCAGCTCGCGGGGACATATCACAAGAGGGGCCGACACGATTTAGTACCGTCGGTCGGTATTGAGCGTAGTGCCCAACCAATTTTGTTCGTCGGCAATCTGTCGCCGATGACGAAATCCATGCCCCAGTGGGGTGGTCCGCAAGTCTGACGATTCTCGCACTGCGTCATCCTCAATCGGCGATGAAAGGGCCTTCTCACCATCGTGAAGAAACCATCGCCTCCCGCATACATATCAGAAAAGGAGACCTTATGAACCAACTTTTTGCGATCAGCGATGCAGGCCGACTACTCGGCGTCCAAGAATACCGCATCCAATATCCGAATGAGTCTACCCAGAAGGTCTTCCTCTGCCTATTCGTGCCGATTCTCGACGAACAAGCGGGCGGGCAACCACTCGGCGCACTGATGTTGGGGATCGCCCCTGAGGCTTACCTCTACCCATCCGTCCAGCGTTGGCCGACGCCGAGTGAGACGGCAGAGACCCTTTTGGTCCGCCGAGAAGGAAATGAGGCCGTCTTCCTGAATAAACTCAGATTTCAAGAGAACACCGCTCTCAACCTTCGTGTATCCCTCGATAGTAAGGAACTACCCTCGGCGCAAGCGGCCCTAGGACAGGAAGGGATGGTTGAAGGCATCGACTACCGCGGTGTGCCCGTGCTGGCGGCTGTGCGATCTATCCATAATTCACCGTGGTTCCTTGTGGCCAAAATGGATGCAGCAGAAGTGTATGCGCCAATGCGAGAACGGCTTTGGTTAATGGTTATCACTACATCTACCGAGACTGGCAACAGTGTTTCCCTGGGTCGTAAGTACGCCCTGGCCTCCGGTCTGATGGAAATTACGTACAAGACGGGAGCGATAGTCACTATTGAGGGCCCTGTGATTTATGAAGCGGAGTTGAACGGAGGGTATTTATCTGTTGGCAAAATGATGGCCAAGTTGGGGGAAAAAAAGGGCGATGGCCAATGCTCATTGGCTAGATCAAAATTTCCTGATTACCAGTCGCCAATTCCAAAGCATTTCATAATTCGCACCCCAACAACCATAGTTACTGATCTCGGCACCGAGTTTGGCGTCGAAATTGGAAGCGACGGCGTTTGTGAAGTACATGTGTTGAAGGGACTTGTTCAAACAGATTGTATCGGTTCAGGCGGCCATATAACGCAAAGCATTCGTCTGAAGGAAGGCCAAGGACGACAATATAAGCCTGCGCACAATCAATTGACTGTTATCCCCTTCAATCGAACAAAATTTGAGCAAATGCACATTAATAAAACAAAAGAACAACTGTCTCAGTGGCTTGCGTACAGTCGGCAATTATGTACGGATCCAGCCCTGATGGCATATTATAACTTCGAGCCGGCAGGTTCAGACTCCTCCGTTTTGATAAACAGTGCATCGAGTGGTTCTATATTAGATGGAAAAATCGACGGCCCATTGTGGACGACTGGCCGTTTTCCCAACAAGTGCGCGCTTCGCTTTCGCGGTTTAAGTCACAGCGACAAGGTGGTGTTGCCCGATCCATCGCGATTCGCTTTCCGTGGAGCATTTTCGTTGGCGGTATGGTTCAAGGCCGATGGATTGTTCACGGGGCACGACGCATTGATAAGCAAAGGCAATAGCTCATGGCGACTGCAACAAGCAAATGGCGCAAACACCCTTAGTTTTGATACGACGGTGGCCGACGACGTCGCGCCTCCAAAAGTCCTCTCGCTGTCGCGCGCGACAGTCCGCGCGAACAGCGATTGGCCGAATATTTCCGAGAACCTATTGCCCGCCAATGCATTTGACGGAGATTCCAACACCGGATGGGCGTCGGCGGACACTCCAAATTGGATTTGCGTGGATCTTGGAAGCGACATGCGGATCAGCAAAGTCAAGATCGATTGGGAAAATTCCTATTCCCATGACTATACGCTGGGTATTTTGCCTTCAGAGCAAGGCGACTCCGATGTTCCATCCCAATACGCGCAGGTCGCTTCTGTTCTCGGAAGAAAAATCGGCCTTGAAGCCGATCAACTTTCGCCGGGGAATCGCGCCAATTGGGATGACATCTTCAATTTTGAGACGGGAACCGTGGATTTCGACCGCGGGAATGCTCGGTCGGCTTCCGCATGTTCCGATGCTGTCGGGCGGTATTTGATGCTGCATTCCACCGCCACGAAAAACGGAATCGCTTGCGTATGGGAAATTCAAGTCGAGGCTTCGCCGATTTCCAAGACCACCGTCATGCCAATGCACAGTCGGACTCGCGTTGATGACAGCCGATGGCACTTCGCAGTGGTTGTATGTGAACCCCGCGGCAATGCCATTAAAAAACGATTATATATGGATGGCCGTTTGGATGCGGAAAGCGATTGCCCCACTCCATTGAATCATAATAGTCAACCCGTATGGATTGGCGCCAATAGTCAGGCTCCCTATTTATTTGCCGGTTTGATCGACGAGGTGGCCATTTTCGTTCGCGCATTGTCGGCCAATGAAGTGGAGGCGATGTACAATCACGGCTGCTCTTTGGGCCCAAATCGTAACTAATTATTGCAGAGAACAAGAAGCCGAAATGTCAGCTATCGAGATACGCCATGTTAATGTGATTTGTCGACGATTCCTGTTCGCGAACACTGCAAATCGGTGATGCGGTACGGCGAATTTCATTTGCGATTACATGGTTGGTTAGATATCGTGACAAGATGGATGAAAAGGGATTCGCAACGCACAGGCCATGCTGATATCAAGTATGGTGGAAACTACAGAGCATGAAACCGGGAACCGCTTTCCCATGTTCATTTCATCGGCATGTCGCTGCTGCATGTGGGGCGGTAGATTGGTTTTCTTTCATTTAAGGAGTTCGTTCATGAGTCGTTACGTAATATGGTCGTTGGCCATGATGTTCATCGGTATGGCCGCATTGTCAAGAAATGCCAATGCTGAAATTCTTAATCTTTCCGCTGCATCGTGTAATGCGAGCGGCGTATGCGAGTGGGTCCCAGCGTGGGTTGCCGCACAGGCATTCGACGGCGACCAACAAACACCTTGGGCCTCAAACAATGGTGAGAATTGGATCTGGGTTGATCTCGGAGCCGACAAGAAAATCAATACTGTTAAAATCGACTTCGAAAACTCGTATGCAATCGACTATACGCTGCGAATTCGATCCTCGGCTTTGGGGCAATCCGATGTTCCTTCGGCCTACGCCGCTGTTGCCACGATCGCGGGAAGGGACATCGGTCTCGCTGCAAATGAATTTTCATCTGGAAATCTCGGGAATTGGGATGATACGTTCGACTTCAACAGTGGCACGGTAAGTTTTGACTATGGCAGCGCTACGACAAGTTCGGTCAACACGGATGTCGTGGGCCGATACTTGATGCTGTGTTCGACATCCATGGAGAATGCACTTACTTGTGTAGGAGAGATTCAAGTTGATGCATCTCCTATACCAGAACCATCTACTATTGTACTAATGTCCTTAGGACTTGTCGGATTGCTTTGTTACGCCTGGAAAAGATGGAGGTAAGAAACGTGGTCGCGATGAAACAATCGCAATAGCAGGTTCGTCAGACTGTTGCAAATCGCGACCTTCGTGAGAAAAGTATTTGTTATTGAACCTCGCATAAGTAATGACACCAGGGCGCGGGCACCGAACCGAAGGTTTGGTCGCGGGAGCCCGGCAATTGCGGGAAAGACCGTAAGGCGGCCAGCCGCTGCTTTTGCGAACATCAATAAGGTTCAGAACAAGATATTGTCTTGAATCGAGACGGGGGGCCTCGGGGATCGCCCGAGGTCTACCCGTCTCTCGGAGCCGCACTTACGGGGCCACATACGGCTCTTATTCCAATATACAACGGCGTTTTGATTGAGAAGAAATCCAATCGAAGCTCGCACGTAAATCCGCCTTCGTAGCATGGTCTGATTGTATTCGACGCATTCGGACAGTAGCCGCGTTTGGAGATATGGCATGCATAATGCTCATTCGCATATTTTTGATTTTCACACAAGAAATGCCCCAAGGCCGACCAACTCGCGGTTGGTTTATCAGCGAAAACGGTCGCTCGATCAGTTTGTTGTGTTTGCGAACATCAATGGCTATCGATTACGACTTCCGCATCTCTTTGGGTCTGTTGGGCTCAGGCATAATATCCCTAGCCGTCGACCCCTACATGGTTTTACGCTGGTTGAGTTGCTTGTGGTCATCACGATCATCGGCATCTTGATTTCGTTGCTGTTGCCGGCGGTGCAGTCGGCTCGCGAAGCGGCGCGTAGAATGCAATGTGGCAATAATTTGCATCAAGTCGCCTTGGCTGCATTGAATCATGAACAAGCCGTGAACTTTTTGCCCACCGGCGGCTGGGGGTTTTGTTGGGTTGACGGGAGCCAGTTTTGAGAGCAAGCCCGCAATCAGCCAATGGACGCATCTTCGTCAATCGTGGCCGAATTACCGGTAAGCCCATTGAGGAAAAATGGGACGACGGCAAGTTTGGACCAAACGATCTGGCCCGGCTCTATAAAGGCAAGCCGTTCGAAGGCCATAAGCAAAACTTCTATCGCTGTATTCGTGAGGGCGGATTGCCCGTCTCTGATGTCTTCACGCATGTCCAAACGATGAATGTATGTCACCTCGCGACAATTGGCGTTTCATGGTTTTGATCTTGTTGTTGGTGCCTTGCAAAGGACCGGTGAAGATGGCGTAATCGTAATAGGCCAGGAGACCATGAGCGTGGAAACGAAGCGTTCGGGCAAATTGCCGGAGCATGCGAATGTCGGTGGATTCCGCTCGATGAATCCAATCCAAGAGGAACGCCTCGGCTTCCTCTTGATCGTCTTGCTCCCAGAATTCGCCCAAGTCTTCCTTGAGGTAGTAGGCCGTGGCCAATGGTGCGTTCAATCGCAAGGCTTCCTCCAATCGCTCATGCTCATTGCGCGAAGCGTCCAGATTTTCCGGCCTTTTCAAGAGCAGCCAACGACTTCCTTTGAGAACGTCTTTCTCCAATCCGTCTTTGGTCGTTCGGTACAGATCGCGCCGAAGGTCCGAAAGCTTGTCGTTGAACAGTTTCATGACATGGAAGCGATCAAACACCAACACCGCCTCGGGGAGATTGGTTGTCACGGCGTCGATATACGCGGGCGACATGTCCGTGGCAATGGCCTCGACCTTCGCGCCAGAGCGACGCAGGCGTTTCCAGAAATCCGTCAACGCGTCCCCGCCTTTGGCCGAGAAGATCCAGCAGGGCCAATACACATGCGAGGATGCGATTTCCATTGCCCGATCGATTTTGTATGGAACCCCGGGGACTCTCTTGGGAATGACGGCCATCTGACACTTGCGGGAAGAGAGGTCCCTGTCCAAGTTTTTTCAACCCCCAGGTACGCTTCTGCCGGATGAACCCAATATTTCTCCATAATTTTTCCATATTTATCACAGAAATGGAAATTGTCTTACTACTATGATATGGAAGGAGGTTGCTCGCGAG
>CAYWGR010000058.1:0-29224 GCA_964458015.1 uncultured Planctomycetaceae bacterium | reverse complement strand
TGACTTTGCGAAGTCCCTGGCTTTTGAGTAATTCCTCGGGCGTTTCGTCTTTGCCCGGGGCGAACGAAGAAAGAACAAACACGCCCAACAACCCCAACGCGATCCAACCCGGCCGCAAAGACATGACCCGATCTCCTTGAAAGAAAGATTTCCGAACCCCTTGGCAGATCCCCCACGCCAAGAGGACTGCAGTATACCAAAGCAATGAGGTTTTGAACAAGCAGAACACCCCTCGCATTGAGGGTCGCCTCGACGACAAGGCCGGCATTTATGCCAGGATAGTAGCTCTCGGCATGTTTTTCTTGCACTTGTGATTTTGGGTGGGCGATGCCTGCATTTACAATTCCCGCAAAGGTCAGTACAATTAGCGGTTTGTTTTATCGGGAAGTTGAGTTTGCCGTTGGGTATGGAGAGTCATTCGCATGGCGAAGAGCAAGAAAAAAGCAGAAGTAGTGTTTTTGGTTTGCAAAGAGACGGGCGACTATAACTACACCATACGGCGCAAGCCCGGCGGTGAAAAGTTGTTGATCAAAAAATATTGCCCCCGTCTGCGCAAACATACGGAACACGCAGAGAAGAAGAAATAACGGGAGCAGTGGCCAGTGGTTAGTGGCTAGTGGTTAGTGATCTGATACTAATCACGGCCCACCATGGACGTTTGCACGGCGAATGACCCCAGGCCAATCAACGGATGGCCGGAGAATGAGCCGAATACGATAACGAGCCGGTTCATTATCCAAGCAAACACCAATAAGCACTCCCATGTCTAAGCGCTGGCGCATCCATCCGCACGATTCGGCCCGCATTGCGGCCCTGGAACGCGCCGCGAGGATTCCGGCGGTGGTGGCCGAGTTATTGGTCTGCCGCGGCGTCAGCGATCCCGATCAGGCAAGGGATTTCCTCGATCCCAAGCTTTCCTCGCTGCGCGATCCGGGGCTATTGCCCGGCTGTAGCGAGGCCGCTAACCACATTCACTCCGCGGTAAAGGACCATCGCAAGATCGTCGTCTACGGCGATTACGACGTGGACGGCATGACCGGCACGGCGATTCTTTGGCTCTGCCTTAAGCTGCTTGGAGCAGACGTTCGCTACTACGTGCCGCATCGCGTGGACGAAGGCTATGGGCTCAACTGCGAGGCCATCCGCACGCTGGCAGCCGACAAAACGGAATTGCTCGTGACGGTCGATTGCGGAATTGCCAGCATCGAGGAAGCCGCGTTGGCACGGGAGTTGGGCATCGAACTGATCGTGACCGACCACCACGAGCCCGGCACTCGGCTGCCCGAGGCCGTGGCCATTGTGCATCCGCATTTGCCCGGCGGCGATTATCCGTTTGCCGGCTTGAGCGGCTCGGGCGTCGCGATGAAATTGGCCTGGGCGCTGTGCCAACAGGCCAGCGGGGCCAAGCGCGTCGGGCAGCCCATGAAAGATTTTCTGGTGCAGGCCGTGGGACTGGCTGCACTGGGCACAGTGGCCGACGTAGTACCTTTGGTCGATGAAAACCGCGTCTTAGTTCGTCATGGCCTTGAAAGCTTGGCCACTCGGCCCACGTTGGGTCTAGCCACGCTGATGAGCATTGCCAAGGTGGAGCCGCGCCGTCAGCCTGATGGGCGAACGCGATTGGATGCCGAGGATTTAGGCTTTCAAATTGCTCCCCGCCTGAACGCTGCCGGCCGGCTTGGCCAGCCGCAATTGGCCGTCGAACTTTTGATTACCGATCGGCCGGATCGGGCTCAAGAATTGGCCCAATATATCGATGGTCTGAACACGACGCGGCAAACCCTGGAGCGGAGCATCCAATTGGCTGCCGCCAAACAGGCCAAGGAGGAATTCGATCCGGCCGAGGACGCCGCGCTGGTGTTGGCCGATCACGACTGGCACCCCGGGGTGATCGGCATTGTCGCCGGGCGCTTGGCCGACCGTTTCCACCGGCCCGTGGTCATGATCTCGTGGGATAAAACTGGTTTGCGGCCAGGTGTCGGCTCAGCTCGAAGCATTCCGGGCTTCAATCTCCACGCGGCCTTGGCCGAGTGCGGTGAATTTTTGATCGCCCACGGCGGTCATGCAGCCGCAGCAGGCCTGAAAATTGAAGAACAGCAGGTCGAGGGCTTTCGCGGCGCGTTTTGCGACGTGGCTGCATCGCAAATTTCGGCCGAGCAGCGCGTGGCCGAGCTTTTTATCGATGTCGAAGCCCCCCTGAGCGCGTTTACGCTTCAGACCGTGCAACAAATCGAGCGGCTCGCGCCATTTGGTCAAGGCAATGCACGGCCCCTGCTTTGTGCGACCGGCGTAACGCTGTCCGGTCCGCCGAAACCGATCGGCGCGAGCGGCCATCATTTGTCGCTGATGCTGGCCCAGCACGGCGTGACACTGCGGGCCGTGGCCTTTGGCGGCGGCGATTGGGCCGACGAACTGGCCGCCGTTGACGGCGCCTTAGACGTAGCTTTTCGCCCCATCATCAACAATTTTCGCGGCCGGCAAAGCGTCGAGCTGCATCTCGTCGATTGGCGCCCCACGACGGCCACTTCTTGCTGATTGGGTATCGTGTTGACGATGACTTTTCCCAATTTTTAGTTTTTCATATCTCCCTACCTTACGCGGATTGTGTCTATTCTTGGAAATACGGCTGTTATCGACCGCCATAGGGGGCATGGCAACCCCAAGAGTTCCACTTTTCAGATTTCGTTCCGCCGGATATGATGTAGGATTCGACCATTTCGCCATCGGGTGAACAAGCCACGGCTTAACGCTGCAATTACCATGAAAACGAACGAACTACGTGAGAAATACCTGGCATTTTTTGAAGCGAAGGGGTGCATCCGCCGACCCAGCGACGTGCTGGTGCCCCGCTGGGATCCCTCGGTGTTGTTCACCCCGGCTGGTATGAACCAATTCAAGGATCATTTCCTCGGCCGCTGCAAGGTAGACTTCACCCGGGCAACGACCTGTCAAAAATGCCTTCGTACGGGCGATATCGACAACGTCGGCCGGACGGCTTATCACCACACGTTCTTCGAGATGCTGGGCAATTTCAGCTTCGGCGATTATTTCAAGCGCGAAGCCATCCACTGGGCGTGGGAATTCTTGACCGACAAGAAATGGCTCGCTTTAGATCCCGAGAAACTGTCGGCCACGATTTATCTCGACGACGACGAAGCGGCCGGCATTTGGCTGAACGAAATCAAGCTGCCGCCGGAAAAACTGCAACGGCTTGGCGAGGACGAAAACTTCTGGCCGGCCAACGCCCCCAGCCAAGGGCCCGACGGCGTTTGCGGTCCTTGCAGCGAAATTTATTTTCACACGCCATTCGGCGAGGTCGAAATTTGGAACTTGGTGTTCACGCAATTCAATCGCGTGGGCAATCCGCCCAACAATTTGCGTCCGCTGCCCAGCAAGAACATCGACACCGGCATGGGCCTAGAGCGAACGGCCGCCGTGTTGCAAGGCGTCGATACGAATTTCCATATCGACATCCTTCGCCCGCTGGTCGAGGCCGCGGCCGAGGTGTGCGGCGTGCGTTACGAGCCGGCCGACGAGAACGGCCGCCGTTTGCGCCGCATTGCCGACCACGTTCGGGCGTGTTCGTTCGCCGTGCATGAAACCGTGTATCCCGGCAATAAGAAACAGGGCTACGTGATTCGCCGGCTGTTGCGCCGCGCGGTATTGGACGGCCGCCAGATGGGCGTTCGCGATCCGTTCCTGCACAAGCTTGTCGAGAAAGTCGCCGATCTGATGAAGGCGCCCTACCCCGAGCTTAGCGAAACGGTAGCCACCGTGGCCAATGTGATCGAGAAGGAAGAAGCGAACTTCCTGGCCACGGTTGACGGCGGTCTCGACCGCATCCAACGCATTTTCGACCAGATGAAGCAGCAGCGTCGCGGGGTCGTTTCGGGGGCCGAAGCCGCCGACATGTTCCAAACCCACGGTTTCCCGCCGGAATTGTTCGAAACGCTGGCCGCCGAGCGGAATTTCGCCTTCGATTGGAAAGGCTTCCGCGAGCAAATGGAGCAGCACGGCATCGAGTCGGGCGGCGGGCAAAAGGTGGAACTGTTCCGCCATGATCCGCTGGAAGGCTTGAAAAAAGCCCTGCACGGCAGCCGCTTCCTCGGTTATGAAACCATCGAAACGACCGACGCCAAGGTGATTGGCATGATCTCGGGCGATCAGCTTTGCGAGCACATCGACGAAGTCGATCATGAGCATCCCATCGTTGTCGTGCTCGACAAAACGCCTTTCTACGGCGAAATGGGCGGACAGGTGGGCGACCGCGGCGAAATCCTCGGACCTGCATTCCTCTTCGAGGTGATCGACTCGCAGGTTGACGGCTCATTTACGCTCCACTATGGTCATTTGCGCGAAGGCCGCATTGATCTCGGCGCTACGGCCACCGCCCGAGTAGACGCCTCGCGCCGCCAAGGCATCCGGCGCGCCCACTCGGCAACGCACTTGCTCCATTATGCGTTGCAAAAACATTTGGGCAAACATGCCTTGCAGCAAGGCTCGAAGGTGGACGACGATTGGCTGCGGTTCGATTTTGCCAATCCCTCGTCCGTCACGGCCGAGCAGTTGATCCAGATCGAGAACGAGGTCAACGCGAAGATTCTTGAAGGTGAAGCGGTCAGTTGCCAGAATCTGCCGTTGGCCGACGCCCGCAAGGCCGGCGCCACGATGCTATTCGGAGAAAAGTATCCCGACATCGTTCGCGTGGTGTCGATCGGCGATTTCAGCAAGGAACTTTGCGGCGGCACGCATTTGACGAATATCGCCCAGGTAGGCGTCTTCAAGATCATCGGTGAGGAAAGCGTGGCCGCCGGCACCCGCCGCATCACGGCCCAAACCGGCCGCGGGGCGATGGAAAGCATTCGCCGCATCCAAAACGCATTGAATCGCGCTTCTGGTTTGTTGCGGGTTCCGCCCGAGGAATTGCCCGAGCGGATTGAAGCCTTGGCCAAGGAAATTCGTCAACTGAAGAAGCAAGCGGCCGCCGGTCCGAAGGGCGGCCCCACGGTCGAGCAGCTTGTCGAAGAAGCGGCCGACGTCGGCGGTGTGAAAATCGTGATCGCCGAAGTAGGCGGAGGCCCCAACGACCTGCGACAAATGATCGATTTGATTCGCCGCAAGGCCTCGCCCGTGGCCATTCTGCTGGCCAATCGGCAGGAAGAAGAAAAGAAGGTCACCTTGATCGCCGGTTTAAGCCGCGATCTGGTCGAACGAGGGTTGGACGCTGTGAAGTGGATCAAAGCAGCGTCGGCCGTGGTGCAAGGCGGCGGCGGCGGACGGTCCGACATGGCTCAAGCCGGCGGCAAACTGCCCGACAAGCTGCCCGAAGCCCTCGAAACCGCCCGACACGAGATTGAGAAGCTGCTTTCGGCCTGATCCGATAAAAGCCACACGTTCTGTCAGGGGTGTTGTTCACTTAGGCGGCAAAGGTGGCAACAGTCGGGCTGCATGAACAATAGCAACTATTTCGACTGCATCTTCCCACGCGCGGTAGACGATGCGATAGTTTTGGAAAAGCCGCTCACGAAGTTGCTCTTGGGCATATTCGGGCACGATCGCACCAAGAAACGGATGCTTGGGAATGGATTGAATCACTGCCAAGATGCGTTCAGCGAAAAGGATCGCGTATTGTTGCGAGTCACGAGCAATAAATTCACACGCCGCATCCAAGTCGGCAATCGCTCTTGGCGACCAAATCAGCTTAGCCATTTTGCAAGCCTTTGGCGGGCTTCTTCATGTTCAACGCCTTCGCCGGCATCTAGTTGTCGGAGACCTTCGTCAACTTTCTGACGAAAATACAATTCCGCCATAATGTCTTCCACCGAAGAGTCGTCGGGAAGACGCTCGATCATTTCGATAACGGACTGTTTGATGGTAGCTTGCATGGCAGAGCCGTATTGGCAATCATTGTTTTTACTCTTTGCTCGATGATTCTATTATATCACATTTGCTCAACATAGCGAAGAACCTTATCCCCTGGCCTTCTTCAGATACTTCTCCAGCAGCGCGGGGACTTGATCGGGCGTGACGTCGCCGTGGATCTCGTTGTCGATCATCACGACGGGGGCCAGGCCGCAGGTGCCGAGGCAGCGGGAACCTTCGAGCGTGAAGACGCCGTCCTTGCTGGTTTCGCCCCAGGTGATGCCCAACTCGTCGATCACCTTCTGCGCGACGCGGTCGGCTCCCTTCACGTAGCAGGCCGTGCCCAGACAGACGTTAATCATGAACTTGCCGCGCGGCTTCAGGCGGAAGAAGTGATAGAAACTGGCCACACCGGCCACCTTCGCGGCAGGCACTTGGAGCAATTGTGCCACGGCATCAAGATGTGCGTCGGCCAGATAGCCGAACTTCGCCTGCACTTTATGCAACACGGCGATTAGTTGGCTTTCGGCGTGCGGTTGGTTGCGATACTTTTCGATCAAAGCCACGATTTCTTCGCCCAAGACCAGCTTGGCCGCGTCTTCCACTTCTGTCCAATTGTCGGTGCAAGTACTCATGGGATCACTCATAATTGTAGGGCGGGTCAAGCGTAGCGATGGCCCGCCAACATTTTGTTATTGTTATCGGCGGGCCAAAACCTTCCTTCGCCCCGCCATATAAGGCTTTATCGAACACCTCTCGGTAATTTCGCGTGGTAATGCGTATGCAACAATTCGTGGGCACGCTCTCCGCCGGGTGTGCCGAGATAGGAACTGTAAAGCTCGTCGATCGACGGATTTTCGTACGATTTACGGAGCGTTTTCTTGCTGTCGATGGAGTAAAGCGCACTGGCTCGGAGTCGCAACAGTTCGGGATCAAGCACTTTGACGCCCTCGGGCGGATAGGGCTGACCGCCGCCGCCGATGCAGCCGCCGGGACATGCCATGACTTCGATTACGTGGAACTGCTCTTCGCCCGATTTGACTTTATCAAGTAGGATTTTGGCATTGGTCAAACCGTTGGCCACGCCAACATGGATGTTGTGCTCGCCGATGGCCACGTAGGTTTCACGCAGACCTTCGACGGCGCGGACTTCGGTGAATTCGAGCCGGTCGGCGGGTTTGCCGGTCACTAATTCACTGGCTGCGCGAAGGGTCGCTTCCATCACGCCGCCGGTGCAGCCGAAGATGTCGCCCGCGCCGCTGGCAAGGCCCATCGGATTGTCGAACTCGCCCGGCGGAAGGCCGGCGAAATCAATGCCGTAGCATTTGATCATCCATATCAATTCGCGGGTCGTCAACACGGCATCGGTATACGGCGTTCCGTCGGCCATGCGATGTTCGGGCCGCTCGGCTTCAAACTTTTTCGCCACGCACGGCATCACCGCCACGACGAAAACCTTCTTGGGGTCGATCCCCATTTTCTCGGCATAGTAGGTTTTCGCCAACACGGACAACATGCTCATCGGCGAACGGCATGTCGAGGCGTGGGGGATCAGCTCGGGATAGAATTTTTCCATGAAGCTGATCCAGCCCGGCGAACAGGATGTGATCATCGGCAGCGGGCCGTCCTTGAGCCGCGTGAGGAATTCGTGGGCTTCCTCGATGATCGTCAGGTCGGCGCCAAAAGCGGTGTCGAACACGCGGTCGAACCCCAGGCGGCGCAAGGCCGTAACCATTTGGGCCGTGGCGGGCGTGCCGGGCGGAAGTCCGAAACCTTCGCCGATGGCCGCGCGGATCGACGGGGCCGTTTGCACCACGACGTGCATCTCGGGATCGGCGATGGCCTGCCAGACGGGACCGGCGCCGCGTTTTTCGAGAAAGGCCGCCGTGGGGCATACGTTGATGCACTGGCCGCATTGGATGCAGACCGAATCGTCCATGTCGGCCAGATGGGCCGGCCCGACGACCGTGTGGAAGCCGCGGCCGTGTTGGCTCAGGTTGTTGACGCCTTGGATTTCGGAGCAGACGCGGACGCAACGGCCGCAGAGTACGCATTTTTCGCTGTCGCGGACGACCGAGGCGCTCGAAAGTTCGATGGGGAACCGTTTGCGGCGTCCCTCGAAGTGCCGCGCCCGAACGCCCATCGAGTAGGCGAGATTTTGCAGCTCGCAATGGCCGTCGCGGTCGCAGGTTTGGCAATCCATCGGGTGATTGTCCAACAGCAATTCGACAATGTCGCGGCGTGCCTGGCGGATTTCGGGCGAGTTGGTTTGCACCTCCATGCCTTCCCAGACCTGCGAACTGCACGCGGTCATATAGAAGCCCATGCCCTTGACATCGACGATGCAAACGCGGCACGAACCGGCCAAGCTAAGGTCGGGATGGTAGCAGAGCCGCGGGATGCGGATGCCCAACTGCTCGGCCGCCGCGAGGATCGTCGTTCCGGCATCGACCGTGATAGGCGTGTCGTCGATTTTCAGCGAGATTTTTTTAGATTTGGCCATATATTACGTCACTCTTTTGTATATGCGAAGCCGCAAGCGGCTTTTCTAATCCCTAATCCCTAATCTCTAATCCCTTCTCCTACAACCTCTTCACCGCTTTGAATCTACAAACTTCAAAACAGCGGCCGCACTTGATGCAACGCAATTGGTCGATTTCGTGCGGCTCTTTGCGGACGCCGGCAATGCAGGTCACGGGGCAATTGCGCGCGCAGACCGTGCAGCCGACGCATTTCTCGGCGTCGATCTCGTAACGCACGAGCGCCTTACATTTGTGCGCGGGGCAACGTCGCTCGGTCACGTGGGCCACGTATTCGTCATGGTAATGCTCCAGCGTGCTTAGCACAGGGTTGGCGGCCGCGCGGCCAAGCCCGCAGAGCGACGCCCGCTTCATCAACAGACCGAGCCGCTTCAGTTTGTCGAGGTCTTCAAGCGTGCCATTGCCCGTGGTAATGCGTTCGAGGATTTCGAGCATTCGCGTGGTGCCTTCGCGGCAGGGCGTGCATTTGCCGCACGATTCATCCTGCGAGAAGGTCATGAAATACTTGGCGATATCGACCATGCAGTCGTCTTCGTCCAAGATGATCATGCCGCCGCTGCCCATGATCGAACCGGCCTTGGTCAAGGTGTCGTAATCAACGGCCAGATCGATCCACTTGGCCGGCAGGCAACCGCCGGCAGGCCCGCCGGTTTGGATGGCCTTGAGTTGTTTTCCGTCGGCCACGCCGCCGCCGATTTCGTAGACGACCGTGCGCAAGGTAGTGCCCATCGGCACTTCGACCAAACCGGTATGATGGATTTTGCCGGCCAGTGCGAAAACTTTCGTGCCGCCGCTCTTTTCGGTGCCGATGCGAGCGAACCATTCCGCGCCGTAGTTGATCACCGCCGCTACGTTGGCGAACGTTTCGACGTTGTTGATTACCGTGGGCTTGCCCCAGAGGCCGCTTTCCGTGGGATACGGCGGCCGAACACGTGGCTGGCCGCGCTCGCCTTCGATCGAGTGGATCAGCGCGGTTTCTTCGCCGCAGACGAACGCACCGGCGCCCAAGCGGATTTCCAAATCGAAATCGAAGCCGGAGCCCAGAATGTTTTTGCCCAACAGCCCCCACTGTCGGCATTGTTCGATCGCCCGCTCGATGCGTTCGATGGCCATCGGATACTCGGCGCGTATGTAGACGAATCCTTGGTGCGCGCCGATGGCGAAACCGCCGATGATCATGCCTTCGACCACGTTCAACGGATCGCTTTCCAACATGCTGCGATCCATGAACGCGCCGGGGTCGCCTTCGTCGGCATTGCAGACGAGGTAGCGTGTTTTGTCGACGGCCGCGGCCCCCATTTTCCATTTCTGGCCGGTGGGATAACCTCCGCCGCCGCGCCCGCGAAGGTTCGACTTGGTAATTTCCTGAATGACCCATTGCGGATCGCCTTTTTCCAACACCCGGGCCAACGCCTGGAAGCCGCGATAGTGGAAATACTCTTCGATACTGTCGGGGTCGATTACGCCGTTGTGACGCAAGGCCACGCGGCTTTGGCGATTGAAAAAGGCCACGTCGCCGTAAAGTTCGAGGAACTTGCGACCCACGGTTTTACCCGGCACCTCTAACTTTTTCACCGGCCGACCGCCGAGAAGATGCTCGCGAATGATTTCGTCGAGGTCTGCTTCGTTCTTCACGCGATACAGCACTTTGTCGGGCCGGATCAGAAGGTGCGAAAAACAACCGGCCTCGGCCGTGCTGCATGCACCGAAGCAACTGGCGCGAGTGATGCGAACTTGCTCGGCCGAAAGGCCCGCGGCTGCCAGCTTGTCGGCCAATACTTTGTCGAACGGTTGCGGCCCCTTCCACCCACAGCGGACGCTGCCGCAGATCAAGATTTCGTACTTCGATATCTTTTCGATCGGTCCGTCGAGTACGCGATCCAACACCGGCTGGCCTTGCAACACGTGTTGGGTGAAAATGGCGTGGACCAAATCGCGGTCTACCCGCTCGTACTTGACCGGCATCTGGCCGGGCATCAACACGCCGACAATCGGCTCGCGGCTGCAACGGCCGGTGCAACCGGTTTGATGCAGGATGATATCCGTCCGGCCGGAGGCGGCGATGTGTTTGCGGAATTCTTCCCAAACCTGCTGGCTGCCGGCGGCGTTTTCGCAAGTGGCCGAGCCGACTTGAATACGGATCGGCTCGCCAGGAATACGCTGCCGAAGAGTCTCTTCGGCCTTTTTGACCAATGTTTCGAGCTGTTGTGATATAGTGGGGGTCACGGCTATCCTCGGATCGGTTAAAGCAACTCGGCCATTTCATCAGAAACAGGACAAGCTGTAAAGGAGAGGATTTCAAAGCACGTGGCAAAAATTTAGGCAAAACAGCCGTTCTAAGCGAAGTGCGAGGGCTGCGTTAAGCAAAGGAGTTCCTTGCTTCGCCCGGGAGGACGAAAATGGCGAAAAAGTCCCCCTGCTCCAACCCTATAACTCGCCGTTTTCGATGGGGCGATCAAAACCGAGGATTCCCGCGATGGTCAGACATACCCCCAGAATCAGCCAAGCATTCGGCGGTTCGCGAAAGAGCATCATGCCGGCGATGGCGGCCAGGGCCACCTGGGAGGCGTTGACCGCGTTGGCATAAAGCACGGTCGTGCGTTGCAAGCCGTTGATGATCGCCAAAAAACCCAGGAGATTGAACACACCTGCCCCGCCCATATAAAGAAGTTGTTCGCCCGACGTATGGCAGAGCGCGGTCCAGCCCAAGCGGTAGAGGCTCACAGGGCCCAGGCTTACTGCGCCAGTCATGGGAACCAGGAAAGCGATGGCTGTCGGCAGAGCCCCTCGCATAACCGAATGGCGGATCGTGATGGTCAGCAGACCGGAAATGATGCCGGCCAATCCGGCCCCCAATACGGCCAGAAGAAGCAGCCAAGCTGTCGGAGAGAGTGCATTTTCCAAGGCAACGGATTTGCCGGTGGATTCAGCACCCAAACCTAACAACACCAAGGCCGTCATCAGCAAGACGATGGCCCCGATCGAACGCGGCGTAACATGTTCGCCCAACCAAAGCCAGCCCAAGAACGCACCGGTCGTGATCACAGTTCCATAGAAGGCCGGAATGCTGATGGCCAATCCCACAACACCCATTGCCCATTGGAGACAGGTGTTGCCAATCAGTTGGACGACGAACCCGACCAGCAATAGTTCTGCGAGCGTGCGGCCGCGAGGCAATGTAGACCGTCCCTGAATTGCCTGGCTTAACAACCACAGCCCCATGAAGACGGTGGTTGTAAATTCCCGGCTGAAAACAGCCAAGGCGGTATCGCAATGCAAGGTCGTCAACTGACGCATGCAGACATTGACCGCCGAATACGATAGTGCCGCAAACGCACAGAAGAGCACGCCGCTTAAGGCAACTTGTTTTTTCGTGGATGCAGGCAAGAGAGGGGATACAGCTAGTGGTTAGTGGTCAGTGGATATAGTAACATAAGCCGTTTGCGGCTTTGCAAACCGGCAAAAATGTGAGTGTACCGGGCCGAGGCAAGCGGTGTAAGGGCGCCTCGGATTTCCCCCCACTGGCCAAAAATGGGAGGACGGGGTAAGATCAGCCGACGTTGCGGGGGGCGAGTGTACCCGCCGCACCAATTCCCTCTTGTTTTTGACGGCATTCCTCGATATACTGTTCATAAGTACACATATCCCAAGAGCCCCCACAACGGAAGGATTGAACCGAGTCATGGCCAAGAAGAATTCGACGACCAAAGCTGCGGGACGCAAAGACGACTCCTCGCAATTTCTCAACGACAATCCCGCCCTGAAAAACACACTGGCCCAGATCGAAAAGGAATTCGGCGAGGGGGCCATCATGCCGTTGGGCGTCGGCACGACTGCCCCGATCAAAGGCATCTCAACCGGCAGCTTGTCGTTGGATATCGCCCTGGGTGGACAAGGCATCCCCTGCGGTCGCGTGGTCGAAATCTTCGGGCCGGAATCGAGCGGTAAAACCACGCTGGCCTTGCACGTGGTGGCTCATGCCCAACGCAATGGCGGCATCGCCGCGTTCATCGACGCCGAACATGCGCTGGATCCCTCGTGGGCCAAAAAAATCGGCGTAGAGCTCGAGACACTTTTGGTCAGCCAGCCGGGCAGCGGCGAAGAAGCCATGCACATCACCGAAATGCTGATCAAATCGAACGCCGTCGATATCATCGTGGTCGATTCCGTGGCGGCCTTGGTGCCGAGAAAGGAACTCGAAGGCGAGATCGGCGATTCGCACGTCGGTTTGCAAGCCCGATTGATGAGCCAGTCGATGCGTAAGCTGACCGGCGTAATCTCGAAATCGAAAACGGCTGTCATCTTCATCAACCAGATCCGCGAAAAGATCGGCGTCATGTTCGGCAATCCCGAAACCACGCCGGGCGGCCGGGCCCTGAAATTCTATTCCTCGTGCCGCATCGACGTGCGGAGAATCAGCCAACTGAAAGAAGGCGAAGAAGTCGTCGGCCAGCGCGTTCGGGCGAAGGTGGTCAAAAACAAAGTCGCCCCGCCGTTCCGCGTCGCCGAATTCGACATGATGCACAAGGACGGCATCTGCTACGAGACCGACGTGCTCGATTTGGCGATGGTCCAAAAACTGGTCACGCGCACCGGCGCATGGTTCCGCTACGGCGACATGCAACTCGGCCAAGGCCGCGAAAAGACCCGCGATTTTCTCCGCGAAAATCCGAAAATCGTCGAGGAACTCAGAGAGAAAGTCATGGCCGTCGGCGCAGCCGTTGGCCCTGCCGCCGTCAGCGGCGACGGTGATGGAGGGGAAGAGTAAGGCGACACGATCGACCACGAAAACGCGAAAGTACGAAAGCACGAAGCCAAGCAGGACGGTTGTTCTTTTTCGTGTTTTCGTACTTTCGGCATTTTGGCCTGAAAAGACAAAAAAGCAACCTTCATGGTTGATGCGAGAATTGCCTCTTCGCATGCCGTTTGGCGGAGTCGATCATGGTGCGCAGTAATGGTGACTAGCAAGCCAACAATGCAATTCTCTTTCAAAAACCATTATTTCCACAAAAATCGACATGATTGAGCGCCTAGCGACGAACAGCACCCACAGGGCGGTAAGGGGCGCCAACCAATTCGAGCTATCGCTCGAAAAAACCGCGCCCGTTGGTCACTAAACTCCAAGCCTATTGCCAAGAATCTTCGCAGTTGATCTGAACAATTCACACGTCATCTTGGCCCCCAGGACAGTTGTAGATTCAACTCGCCGGACGCGATTATCGCCGTCTTCGATAACGACGGCTTCTTCGTTGAAAGAAACTCTGGGATTGTCCGCAGGCAGCCTTCCATGAGTTCCAACTCCCAAACGAGCGGCGACCTCATCACACAGCCGGGATTGATGCAAACGAAAAGCGGATATGCCTCGGGGCTTGCCACGGGCCAATCGTATTTTTCGGCGGCGTCCACATCGCGCGTTGCCAAGTCGAATGGCTCGCTGAACATCAAAGACAGCGCCGACATGTCTCGGGCGTTCACCTCTTCCGATGCATCACTTTGTATTAACCGCTGCAACGCGGCGAGATCCTCGTACAGGGCCAAACCTTGCTGCACGCCCGACTGTCCCATCACGACAGCATACCAAGGTCCACTTTGGAACTTCCCACACTCGACCTTGATAATCGTATCGCCAGGCACTCGACGCCAAGGTTTGTGACGACAGAAGTCGTCTGCCGCCGCATAAAAGCTGCCAGCCTGCTTTAGCGTCACGCCAGGGCTGGCAAGGAGCGATGGCGGAGAGTGTTCGCCGGCCATTTGCTGCGATAAACTGTCGTAGGCAGCGTCTACGTGGTCTAGCCGTTCCATCGAGTGACACTCGATCCCGGCCTGGTCCAAATGCGTCTGGAGAGTTTCGCTTTGTTCGATCGCAAGGATCTCGATCGCGTTGGGGCGATGCGGCTCGCCGATGGCCGGATGCTGGATTGCCTGGCACACGGCTTGCCATACGTCATCGGCGTTCGGGCGTTTCTGAACCACGGAATACCCGAGGACGGCGCCATCCGTTCCCCGAATCACCAAGCTCAACCATGCTCGATACGGCTCGCCTTCGTCCATAATCCAGGCCGGCATCGGACGCACGCCGACCTGCCAAACCTCGCCGAATTCGATCGGCAGATTCGCGATATCTTCCGCATTGATCGCCGTAGGTTTCTTGTCCATCCTCGCCATTGCCGATGACAGACTGGTTCTGACCTGATCGATCGCATCCAACGTCTCGGAGAACAAGCATTCGATTCCGATTTGCTTCAGTTTGGCTTTCCATGCCATCTGAAACGCCTTGCGCCGGACTTCAACCGCGGCAGGCCGGTGCGGTTCGGCATTGAGCGGCCTCCGCATGATGTCCGTTAGATAGTCCAACAATTCGCCCGTCTTTGGTTCAACGGCAAAGAAATCGACGCCCAGTATTTCTTGTGCGGTACGGCTGACAATCATCGCCGCCCAAGTAGTTGCATCTTCAGAATCGTGCTCGTTTTGCTGCAACACGTCCACCTGCCAGACCTCGCCGCGTTCCTGCGGTATGCCACGAAGCGCCAGCTTCACTTGAGGCCACGACGAGCGTCGCGATCGTTCCCCGCGAACCATCGGCAACTTGAGCGTTTTGCGAATCCACGAAACCGCGCCCGGCGTGTCTAGCCATACAGTGCGATTGTTGGCGACATATGCAACGGCCTCGTCCTCGTCGCCGCGGCCGATGTAAGGCGGCATTTCGTGAGGCAACGGTTTGTTGCCAACCAGATATTGCGGCACATGCTTGTTAGCCTTCACGGCTCGCTTGAGCAGGGTGACGGCGTTGGCGGATTCACCCTCTGTTCGAAAAGCGAGAAGCACTCTTGCATAGACCCACTCGGCGGAATCATCTTTCTCATATTGCTTCAGAAGTCGGCAAACTTCCTTATGCTGTTCCAATTCCAACAACAGAGTAACCAACAAGTAGCGAATGCCTTGGTTGTCGTTGGGATTGAGACGCAACATGTTTCGATACTGGTCGGCCGCCTCTTCCTGCCGGCCGGATTCCAAGAGACATTGCGCCAAGCCTTCGCACGCCCGCATATAGGGACGAGTCTCCAAAAAGCCCCAGAAGTGCCCTTCATATTCTTTGAACGCTTTTTTGCCGATCGCACGTTCGCCGGCAGCCACGCCCTTTTCGTACAGATCGGTCGCTTCCTCGATGGTTTTCGCGTATTCCGCCAGCAGCACGTAGGCATCGGCGCAATCCGAAGATATTTTCAATGCCTTTTCCGCCAACCGAACCTGTTCATCAATAGAGGCAGCCTCAAACGCCTGATACATCACCTCTTGGGCACGATCCAACGAGGTCTGCTTCGCCCGCTTTCCCTCGAACCCCGATGTAAGCTGCCGCAGCATCTGTTCCATGACCCGTCGATCCGGTAAGGATTCGATCAAAGGCTGTAGCGAGTCATTACCATCGTCCGCAGGTCGTTTCTTTTTGGCCACGGGGGCTCCTTTCTAAAACAGGATTTCGCCCATTCTATCCTTTGGATGGCCAAGCGAAAACCCACCGACGAGAGGACCAGCGATCACCACCCGGGATCCGCTCTCGGGAAAAAGGGGCAAGTTCAGCCATATTCCGAGGTGCCCTGTAAGCATGTGGGCAAACGCCACGTGGATGACCGGCGAACACAGCAAATGGGCACTGGAGAGGTGAGAAGACTCCAAACGAATGCCCGTTGAGCAACCGGTCGATCCGATCACTTTCGTACACCGCAACAGAACTTGTATTTGCGTCCGCTGCCGCATGGACAAGGAGCATAACGATCTGCTTTAGGGGGCTTCTTGGTTGGCGATGGCACGGCGTCGATATGCCTGCTGATCTCTGCACCATCACACCGTTCCATCGTTACGCCGCAATACTTTTTCACGCTTGCCGGAAGGATACCGTCGATCATGTCGGGTATTTGCTTTGAACGAGAGCGCATTCCAGGGAACATCTCGTGGTGACGCTCGATCATTGACAGGACGACATGCTGCCGAAATTCGGTAAACTCCCCATCCGTCATCTCTAGTGCCGCCTTGAACTTGTCAAGTATTTCCTCCCGTTCACCTTCTGGCAAGATTGCAAGGTTCCAGCACATCTGTGCGACTGTCATCGCACGGTTCATTTCGTCTATGGATCCATCAGTCTGATCAAGAAGCGGTTGGGCGTAAGCTACGATTGCTTCAGCAATGGCACCCATGGGTAAAACTCCCTTAGCAACGAGTCTGACTAACCTTCATCCAATCTGACACTGTTGCGAGTGTAGCCATTGTCGAAGGGACCGGCAAGTGGGGGGCATCTTGCGGGATACCGATCGGGCCAAGCTGCAAGATACTCTACGGGTGCAACGAAAACCCAACTCCCAATGGGCATACCGCAACGTTCTTTAAGGCTTCGGCCGCCTTGCTCCATGCCGCCCTTGGCCCCGCCATCGACACAATATACGCATTTTTGCTATTGTTTGGTATTACCTCAGTCACTCCTCCTGCCTCCAAATCGTCAGTCCAGACGCACAGGACAATGGCCGTTAGTGCCACAAGAAAGTTACCCAGTTCGGTTTTCATGAGCTATCGACACAATTATCTTCACTAATTCTTTGGATACAGCACATTGAATCGTCGTTGTTGCATGTCGGTCGGCGTGATGTCTTCATGCGTGCCGCCGTCGGTAAACACTTTGCGCAGGGCATCCAAATAGCCGAAGCCAACGAGTGTGGTAGGCATCAGAAAATGACCTTCGCCAAACTCGTTCCAGTTCAACAGCAGAATTCGCCTGCCCAGCGAATCGGCCGGGATCGACGGCATGAATTCATCCCTGGCCCACTGGGCCAGCGACGCAAAGTCCCTTGGCGACAACCAATCACCGCCGGGCGAGCCCCAGGATTCGGCTTCCCAGCCCATGGAAATGCTCGGCAGCGATTTGAAGCCCGCAGCCGCCGCGGCATCGCGCTGTGCCAGATTGTTTTCGCGTTGCCGAAGGGCATCCGAGCCCGCAGTATAGGTAAAGCAATAGTCGATACCCATCTGCTTCATTTCCTTCAGGGCCTTGCCATCGGCGCCGTGAAGTTGCATGAGTACAATAATCCCAGGAAAGCCGGCTTTCTTCACCTCATCCCGTAAAATCTGGATCGACTGGTGCGATGCATCCGCGCCGCCGAACATTCGCCGCCAGTTTCCCAGATGCCAGATAGAGACCACCGGCTTACCATCAATCTTCAAATATCGCGGGTCTTTGAAAAAATATTCAATCCAATAGGGGATGATATTCTCCCGCCAGTCCTGCATGTTGGTTTCACAGGCACCCTCGTTGGTGCACATGATGGCGAACTTCATTAGCTTGCCGTAGCGGGCGTTGAACAGGCCTTTGATGATTCCGTGGTCTAAAACACCATCTTTAATCGGATGATTGACGGCATTGTTCGGCCGATACCAGCAGTACATCTCGAAGCCGACGCCGTGTTCGACCTGCCACTTGATTTCCCAATCGGTCACCTCGGGATTGCCCTCGTCATACCAGCCGAGATACGGTTTGCGATGGGCACGCTGCGGATAAATGTAATCCCATCCGGCGTAGGACAGGCCTTCGCGCCAGAGACTGCAACACTGAACGCCGAGAATTGCTCCGTTCCGGGTTGGCTGGGGTTTTGGCGCCGGCACGTAATCAGCCGGATAGTCCAGCCGGGGATAGACTTGAATGTCATCGACCCACATCAAGCCGGTGGCCGCAAACCGCAGTTGATTGAATGCTGTTTGCCTCGCGACATACGTCTCACCCTCGGCCGTTAGCTTTCCATTCACAAACACATCGGCCGTGCCCATCTTGGGATCCGCGATTACTTTGATCGCATACCACAGATTCGCGCGGTAGTTGTGGACCAGCGGCCGAATCCGATCCTTTCCGTTGTCGAAACAGAGATCGCCGCCCTTGGTGATAATCCGCAGTCCGGATTTATCGACGGAGCTAAGCTCGGCGCGCGCACCATCACATTTCTCCGGCAACAGGAAGCTATACTGCCAAACGGTTTTGCCCGTGGCGGGTTCAAAGTTCTTGGTCACTGCCGCCGGCTTATCGGCGGAACCCGCGAGCTTAAGACTGAAGATGTCGGGTTTTGTGCCGCACTCGAATGGCTCGATCATGGCCATTCCAGACGCGGCATTCCAGTCCGAGGGAAGGGTGCCGACGCCGCTTGTGATAAAGGTCTCGTTGACGTGATAACCCTTGAAAATGTTGACTGGGTTCAGGAACATCTCGCCGGCGACCGTTTCGCCAGTCTTCACAAGGACGTAATCCATTGCCTGGATCGGGCTGACAAACGACACGGCGTCTGCTTTGAGTTGGCCGTCCACAAAAACAGAGACTTTCTTGGTATCGAGATTAGCAATGACTTTGACGCCATAATCATGGCCGACTTCAAGCTGTTGCACCATCATGGATTTCCCTCCCACCGACTCGCACCAGAGTTTTCCGTCGGCGGTAGTGAGACTTACACCGGCCGTTTGCAGATCGCGCAATTGCCAGCAGGCGCCATCCATCTTTGTTGTCAGCTTAAATCGAAACTCCCACGTGAGCTTTCCCGCCGTCTGCCGGGCAAATTGGTGCTTGATGGTGATGGTGGAGTTAGCTTTGGCATTAACCAGTTTGAACCAGTCATTGTGGAAACGGAAGCCCTCGGGGGGACGACCGTTGGGGCTAAACTCGAAACGGCCTCCGCGGCGGTCCACCTCCCATCCAGAGAGCAGGCAATCGTCGTTCTTCCAGCAATACGGCCGGGGCGACAGGAAACAATAGTTGAGCAGGTAACCGGTCTGGACGTCGCGAACGAAGGGTTGCGGCTCGGTTTCCCCCGCTACGGAATTCCCACGGGCACACGTTGCCATGATGGCGAACAGGACCATTCCCATTTTCCGTATTGCTCTCATGACGGCTGACAGGTCCAAATGAACCATTCGCTTCACGGATGGATCGAGAACAAAGTCCGATTCACGGCTTTCGACAAACAGTGGCATTTTCTAATCTCCAGAAAGGTATCATGTTACCCAGACCGCCACTTCATTAGCGGCAAGTTTGAATTGTTGTTTGCTGCCCGATGTTTCAGCGGTGCCGCCGTCAAGCCGCATCACGCGGCCGTGCTTAGAATCTCCCGTTGAGGTAAACGCCGTGCGGTCGATGGCCACCTCGATGCTGCCCCCGGTCTTCGGCGCCGCCACGATCACCGCCGGCCCTTCAGGACTGTCATAGCCGAACGCCAGCAGGTCCTCCGAGTCCTTTTTCACGGAAAGGCCGCGTGTATCATTGAATCGCGCGGCTACCGTCCTGGCAGCGCTGCGCTGTCGCAGATCCGCCAGTCTGCGAATGTGTTGGGCCAAGACCGGCTCGTCATCCAGGGTACCCACAGTACCATGCACGCAGAGACACAGGTACATACCGAGCGCAAATGCGATGCTTGCCCTTTCAGGCTCGTTGTCCACCGTCCAACTCATCATGGTGTGCGGCAGCGAATAGCGAGTCAGGACCGCGCCTGGAATCGCCGCTGGGCTGGAAAGTCCCCACGACATCCACATGTCGATGTACTGCGAGGCGAAAACCTCACATTCCTCGCCGATCATGATCGAGCGAGGGTCATTCTGCCGAAGCAGATTGCGCACCTCAGCGATGAGCTTGAGCTTGGCGACATACGTCATCTCGGGCCGTCCTCCGCGACTGCAAAAACCGTAGTCCGGCATGACTTCAAACGGCTGGTCGTAGAACATCGAGGTATAGCCGAGATCGATATACCGCTTAACTCGCTCGAACAGCCATTGCCGGTATTCCGGCGAGAACGAACTGTAGATGTAGCTCTGCGGTCCGATATGTGGAGATAACCATGTGCCGAGATTGCCGTTGGCCGACCAGTTCTCCGTCTGCGGCGAGCCGTCATAGCATCGCTTGATTTGCTTCAGAATCTCTCCGCCGCGCTGGGCGATGTGGGTGTTCGGAAAACGAAAATTGACCACGGCGTTCATGTCGCTGCCTTCGGTCTTCGCCTGGCGCAGCACGCGCTGCAACGTCTCGGCCTCGGCGGGCGAGTATTCCAGCACATCCACTGGATCAAGCTTGGAGTAGTTGCCCTGGCTTAGATAGTCCCACACACTGATGTGACTGACGCCATATTTGCGGGCAATGGCCGCTACGCGCGGCAGATCTTCCAACTTGTGAATTCGTGTGCCGTCAAAGTCGCGGAAGACCACATTTTGAAAACCGATCATTGCACGATTGTGCATCACTCCGGGCGCGGCCCGCAAACGCGGAGTCACCCAATGGCGGTAGCGATCGGCCGTTTCGTGCCAATCACCCTCATGCACGCTGAGGCCCAACGGCGGCGATGTCCATGTCTCACCAGGCGAGAGTTTCAAGGTATGAACCCAAGCCAGTGCCAGCCGCCTGGGACCGTGATAGTCGTAGCCAGCCAGATTCTCCAGGGCCAGATATCCCATCTGCGCTTCGGGCATGTAATTGATGTACGATAGACCGGCCTTGCCCAAGGGGATATTGATCCAAGGGGCCGCCAGTTCCACGGAGTATCGCATCGCCCCGCCGCGTTGACGATACCGATCGCAGGGAGGTCCACCGGGCAGCGGAAGTTGCGCCGGATCCCAGAACAATTTTGCTCCGATCGCTAGAACTTGGCCTCGCTGTTTGGAAAAATCGAGACCGCCCAGCCAAGGGAAGAACACATCCGCCACCTGATTGTTGCCACGGTTCTCCAGCCGGAGTGAAAACAGCAACTCGTCAGCGGCGTTTGAAGGCTCGACGCGCACCTCTGCGTTGATGCCGGTCTCTTCTCCTCCAGCAAGCAAATTTCGGTATCTGATCAGCAAAGCATCCCCGCAGCGTTGGATTTCGGGTGGAGGCTGTTGATGGCTGTCGGCAGGGCGGCCCCACCACATGGGTCGCGGCGTGATGATCCGGAACAACCGCCCGTCGCTGCGTCCTTCCGCAAAGGCATCCAACAACGTTTGTCCCGTGGCGGTATCGACGATCCTTCCCACGGAGCCGGTGCGAGGGTCGATGTAGATTTTCGTCCGCCCTCGTTGTACAGTCAATGCGGAATCGTCAGATGCATGGACCTTCAACGCGCCGCCCGCCAAAAAGACGCCGGCCCCACCGGCCACGGCCGCTTGGACAAATGTGCGTCGGTTCGTTTTCATGGATTGGACTCCTACGTGTTGGAGAAAGGTTAGTTATTCACTGGTCGGGCATTTGTCGCGCCCTCATCGTTTGGCTCATAGCGGTATCGGAGCCATCACCTTACCTCTTTGGGGAGCACGGAAATCGCTCCGGGCTCAAGGGTAAACTGTTTTCCGTCGATTGTTACGTTGATCGACGGACTTTTCAGGTTCATCAACAGTCGAGTGTGTTGGTTGCCGCGTTGCCATGCGGTGCAGCGAATGTCCGCACCATCCGGTCCCAGGTCCACCAGTCGTGGAAGTTGTTTAACCACGTCCGACGCCTCTACTCCGGCACACCAATCCAATCGCACCGGCATTACGGTGGTATGCATCTGTTGCCATTGTGGCCCCTGGCCGACCCGCAGCACGGTGATGCCTGCCTTGGCTGCTTCCCGCAGCTTGCCGATGGTATTCTCATGGACGACCGAGCAGCCGGCCAATACCACGTGTGAATACCGGGCCTTGCCGAGATGAAGTTCCCGATCGACGATCTGCGACCGCCACAAGTCGGCCTCGTCGAGCAGATGCACGCCCACTTGGCGGTCTAAGCATTGTTGGATGATCTGGACCAGTTCGTTCCGCAAGGGCGAATCGGCCGTGAAATCGGTCGGCGGCTGCGCGGCGAAGCTGCGGATCGGCCAAAGGATGGCGACCGGAGCGATCTGCCGGGCATCGCGAACCACCTCTTGCAGTCGTCCCAATTCATGGCCCAACGCCACCATGCCCTCCCAACGACTGCTTTCCGGCCCGAAGTCTGGCGGCGCATCGGTCAGGCGCAGTCCTTCCACGCTGTTGTAGGCACAGTGGACTACGGGCGTCGTTACGCCCATCATAAGTTCCCATCGCAGAATTCGGCCCGCCTGATTGGCTGTAAAGTTCAGCCCACTGCACGCCAACGCTTCGTTCAACACACCAGGCTTGTCGAGTTGCTGGGCGGCCGACGTTGCACTGATGACACCGATGTTGATCAACGGGTTTTTGTGATCGCCGACCGCGGGAATGATCAGATCGAACCCCGGTACGGCGAAGCAACGAAATGTGGGGAAGAGATTGCTGATGCATTGGTTCTGCTGCACGGGATCATCTTCCGGGCTGATATGCCCCACCAGCGCCAGGCGGTGGTCCTGGCACCATTGGCTGACCGGCTCGAGCCAAGCACGATGGAATTGTTCACCGCACCACTGCCGGTAGTGCAGCCGAGTCAGCATTGACTGAGGATCGGTCGTCGTGGCAAACAATTGCCAAAGCCGGGGCGGCAGATCGTAGCCAAACTGCTTCTTAAACCCCGCGAACATCTCGCGCGTCCAAGGATAGTAGGAACCGAAACTTGGTTCATCGCAGAAGATTGCCTTGACCTCGTTGCCTAAGCGATTGCCCAGGGCTGCCGCGTAGCGTTGGTGAGTCCGTTCGAGGAACAATCGCGTCGCCTCGGGATTGAGCCGGTCAGGTCCATCCGGCCAATGCTCACAGTAGGCCGGTTGTGCGACGAAGGCCAACAGTTTGAATCCCCGCGGCGCCTCGCCAGCCTCAACCGCGTACTCGGGGTCTTTCGTCCAAGCCCGGGGGGAGGAGTACCATGGCGTTGCCGGATAGCAACCGCGGCTGTCCCACTGGTCAAGCTTGATCCACTTGCGGCGCACGAGTCCAACCTGTCCCGTAAGGTCGATGATTTTTCCGGTTTCTTCGTTCACCCATCCGCACCACAACAGAGATCCCGGAGCGAAACAGTAGAGTCCCTTGCGATCCGGCGTTTCAGCCGGCATGATGCGGTTAATCGCCATGGCCCGATATTCGGGATGCTCCATGGTAATCGAGCCGCCGCAGTTCCCGCTGGGAAAAGGATCTTCATCATAGAGCCAAACATCGAGGCCTTTGGCCGCGCATCGATCCACCGTCCGCCTAATCAGGTCGAACCACGCTTGGCCTCCGTAGGGTTTCAACAGTCCGGATCGCGGATGCAGGCAAACGGCCGATACACCGCCCTTGGCAAAGGCATCGATCATCGAGTCTATCTTGGCGTCGGTGCAGGCGTCATTCAATGCCCATAGATAGCTCAAACCCGGCTTGTGAAAGAGCCGCGAAGCGGTTGACGGCTCGGTGGCGAGAGCCAGATTTGCCAAAAACGCCAAACAAGCGACAAGGCCCAAGATCGGCCCGATGCGCATCTCATGTTGCGGGCGGCGTGCAACCATTGGGTAGAGCATGCGGTAATCCTTTCCGTTGAGCATAGGGGGTATTCCTTGAGAGAATGCGTATCATTTTTGGGTGGAAAGTTCAACGTCGTCGAACCATGCCGCGCCGGCAGAGTTATAGACATTCAGGTAGACGGCTGCTCGATTGCCGCTTGGAACGAAATCCGGAATCGTGAGTTCCCGCCACAGCCCGTCGGTGGTCAGCATGGCTGCCGTCGCGGTTCCTTTCTTCTGGTCGTTAAGGAGAAATATCTCAACTTCACCGGCGAAGTCTTTGGATGTTTTGAGCCACACACGGAAGCTGTGCGGTTTGCCTTGCTCAACCGGAATGTCGGTGCGATACCAACGTGCCCAGGGCCGAGTTCCTTCGCCTTGCTTGGCTTCTTTGTCGGCGGTTGTAGTACAAATGAGACTGGCCGATGCTTGTCCGTCAAGGGACGCCGTCTTGTCGATAGCGTAACCAAAATTACCGGACACAGTATTTTTCAACCAGCCGGTTTCGCCTTGTTCAAATCCGCCGTTCTGGATGAGATTCAACTCGGGCTTGAGCGGAGCCCTAGAAACTGACAGCCAAACCGGTTCGCAGATGCCGCCGGCTGCCTCGCGGTTTTCAATCCGAACTGCAAGTGTGTTTGGCCGGTCGTTTCGCACGGCGTTGGTAACGTCCACCTCAAAGGCATCCTCCCTGAGCTTCACGTCTCCCTGGTGCGGATATGGTCGGTCGAGCACTTTTTTGCCGTTTACCCAGATCACACAGGCATGGGCAACCGCGCCAAACAGCAACCGGACCCGCTGTGAGTCCACGGCCTTGGGGATATTGAACGTCTTGCGATACCAGGCGAAGCCTGAGTAATCGGCGCCGTGCTTGGCCTTCCATGTCTTGCCCACTTCCTGCTCCGACCAAGGCCGCGTGGCGTCGGCCGCAAGCCATTTCGATACATCGTAATCCTCGGCAAACCAGGCTTGGCCCAACCCTTCATTCTTCGGATCCCAGGCAAATGCCCAGGGATCGTCGAGTCGCACGCCGGGCGCAGCCGCCAGCTTCACGGGTTCGCGCCGCCATGTATAGTTTTCCGCCCACCGCAGATAGGCCATGTTTGCCACCGACTCGCGTTCGACACTGGCGCGGAAGTCGTCCAATTTCTGCAGCGCAACGGCGAATTCGCCGATGCGATGATCCTTTTGGTATTGGCGATAGGCGCGCTGAGCGGCAAGCGTCAGTTCGGCATTGGTGAGTCCTTTATCGAGAAAATCGACTCGCGCCGCCGCCGTGGAATCGCCGCGAGCCGCAGTCTTGGCCTTCTCCAGCAAATCGCGGCCGGTCGCCATCACTGCCGAGGTAAATATCCGGTCCGAGTCGCGATAGAAATGGGCGAAATGCAGATCGACTTCCTTTTCAAGGTTGCTCGGAACAGCATCGGAAACTTTTTCCCAGTGCATGAAGTAAGCGCGAACTGCCTCGGCCGCCTTGCCGAATGCGGAATAGTATTCGTCGAACACCGCATCAACGGACAACCGCGGATCGTCGTGCAAACGTCCGAGTATGTAGAGGTTCGGCCCCTGCGTGGCCCACTGTCCGATGATTGCGCCAAGATCCGTGGCAATCAAGCCGTGTGCGGCCTCGTAGGAAAACTCTTCGCCCAGTTTCCGAGCGACGAAAATGGGTAGATTGTGTCCGTCGAATGTGTAATTGGGCCTGGCCATCAATCGTGCGCCCGTAGCGGCCCAACCATTCCACTGTGCCCGGAGACTATCGCATTTTTCCTTGGTCCAGGGATACATCAGGTCGGGAACCAACGCGATGATGATGCGATTGTTCAGTTTCGTATTTCGAGGCGGCTTCCAGTAGTTGTCATAAGCCAAGCCCATAACGACCGCCTGCGGGTCGAACTTCTCCGCCTCCTTCTGTACGGCAAGATAGAAGCGAGCATAGCGATCGGAGAGAGAACCCAGGGCGGAAGTCCATTTGCCCTCCTTCGTGGCAAAACGCTCGCGCGCGACCGCAACTCGCTGGTCAAAAGGGGCCTTCACGGAAGGGTCCGGTTCGTCCAAGGCCAAACATTTCTCGCAAACGCATCGGCCGTCGGTATCGTTTTCACCGGCGTCGATGTACGGTTTTTGCGGCGATCGCATCGCCAGCCAGTCGGCGACAATCTGCCGCTGGAAAGCTGGCTCCCCGACCGACATGGAAATCAGCGACTTATCGCCTCCGTAGTAGGTAGGGTCCGAACGGCGAGTGCCGTCGGGCAGAAGGTTGAAGTACTCGGGATGCTCTTTCGAGAATCGATCCCACCAGCCTGCGAAGGCATGGGTAATGTCCAAATTCACGCCCATGGCGAAGCGGTGCCGTCGTAACCAAACACTCTGGTCATTCAGATACTTGGTCTGCACTTCCGGCGAAGACCATCCTTCCGGGGCAACTTCCAGGTAGTCGCGCCAACGAGCATGGATTAAAGGCGGCTGTCCGGAAAGATCATACTTCTCGACAGCGATATCCGACTTTGGCGGAACGACCTCGCCTAATTCGCCGGGCCAGAGCCACCGTGCATTCAATTGCTTCTGAATAAACTCGTACACGCCGAAAAGCGTTCCAACGTGCGTTCGATTGCCATTGAGAACGCCAAATGCCGGCCCGTCGCTATCGTCGCCCAGGATGAATAATGATTGGCCGATCAGTTTGATTTGAAATGCGTTCGGCGTCGAAAACTTCACCCCCAATCCGACCTTGGCAGCATCCCGAGTCGCCCCGAGAAATATCTTTGCCCCTTGATCCGTGGCGGCGCTCTCCTTGACTACATTGAGCTTCGCACCGGTAGCCTTGAGTACATGATATTGCAGTTCCTCTGCGGCCGCCGTAACGACCGGCAGCGATTTGTCGGGGATAACAATGATAGCAGCAGGCTGCCCCGACTTAACGATATCCATGACAGACGACTTGTCTTTGGTCATCGCTTGCCGCACCAGCTTGCCGCCGCCTGGCGGCAGACGCAACTCGGCCCGATTCGATGTTGCCGACGACCACGTGCGTGTAGTGGCGTCGAACACTTCCAGATTCCCCGGCCCAACCAGCGTGGTGACGGTATCGGCCTTGTAGTCGAGATTCACCACCAGCACATGGGTCGGCTTACTTGGTGATCCGCTCTTCTCGGCGGGACCAAAATATCCCAACAAGATGCCCTTGGCGGGCTTCCAGTTCTCGTAGGGCACAGACGCGATGGGCGGATCGAGTTGAAATGGGGCATCGGCGGGCAGAGGGTTGGTTCCGAGCGCGCGAGTTCCAGCGAGATATACGCCCAACGATTGCAACGGCTGATACTCGGTAGCAATTGCCACGAACTCGCGATTGGCTGACTTGAGCACGTGATAGAGCGGCGTCGGCGTGCCATCGGCCAGGGCAATCCCACCCCGGTTCGGCGGTCGGCAGTAGGTCCAATAGGAAATCCCGTGCGCCCCATAGGCCAGCGTGGTGTACACAAGGAATCGCATCTCGTTGCCATTGGGAACTCGAATGACCGGATCCCAGGCGCACGACTGAACGACATTTATAAATGGAATTCTCGCCTGCCGTGCGGCTTGGCTTACCATCGCCAGGTTGAGGAAGTAGTGACCCGTATCACCCGCCACCCGGAATTGGTAATGGTCGTAGCTCAGCAGCGACGGCTTGACGATATCGAGATATCGACGGAGGTATTCTTGATAGGCGGCGACGGTATCGCCTTGGACGCCGAGATTCACATTGCCTGCGTAGGTCGGGTGGAGATTGATGAATGCCAAGTGCTTGGGATCGTGCTCGCGCAAGTAGGCCACGATGCGGCCCAGCGCGGCAAACTTGGCGGCACTTGGTTCGTCATCGAGTTCGTAACAATAGAGTGCCGGGTGGTTGCTAAGCCGGGCCACCAACGCATCGAGCTTCGCCCGTTGCGACGGATCATCCAAGGCTGCCGCTGAAGTCTGTCCTTCCACGAACAGTTGCGGAAACCGGTAGAGCGCCCTCATGCCGTGCCGCTGGGCTATGTCCAGCTCCTGCTCCGTGAAACACCAGGCCAAGTTCCAGCCGCCCTCGACCAATTGTTTGGCAGACGCATCGGTCAGTGCAGGGCCGGGATAGTAGCCCACAATGGGCGTCCCCACTGTCCATGTCGAACTTGTCTCTGCATGCGTCAAGCCACCGGGAAAAATCGCCAAAATCACCACTGCCCAGAACATGTGCCGTTCAAGATATTTTCTCATGGTTCATTCTCTCTTTTTAATAGAGGTAGCCGACTCTTTTCATTCACAATCAACGTATTACTCGATCAGGAAAATGGAAGTAGACCGCGGTTGCAGAATTACCGCAGCCTTGCCATCGCTCACGGTGTACTCATTGCCCGAGATCAACTCTCGCACATGGCCGTTGCGACCGCCGACGTTCAGCATCCGCGGGCCGCCTATCACGGTATGAACCGTTACGAGTTTATCGCTCACGTAGGTCACGTCGCCTTCGGATTCATTCACAACGGGCAACCCGGCGTATTGGGCGATACCCCGCAGCAGAGCCGGTGGCAGATTTGGCGCGGCGGAATAGATCGATGTCCACTCGGGGAACTTTTTCATTACCAATCCGGGTTTCCCAATTTCCGCCAACAGGCCCAACACCTCGCCATCCTCTGCATAAAACACGGGATCCAAGGCTCTTTCGCTACCATAACTCGTCGATCCGGACAGGTGTGTTAGTATTCCGTCGCGAGCCTTGTCGAGGTTGACCTTCAGCACGGACCGTTGCCTCTGCATTCCAATTTTGATGCCCGTAATCTCGCGAACATTCTCGATATCGATCTTTCGCTCATCAATAATGCCCGGCGCATAGAGCCATACCACGACGTTGCCTCGGCGTTTGAGCCGCTGGTTGATCGAGGCCTTTTGTTTTTCCGTAATGCACAATGCCCCTTCGACCACGTAACACCGATAGTCTTCGGGTATCTTGTCGAGGTCCTCCATCAGAAAATAATTGACTCCAACGCCGGTGCGGCTAAAGTCGCCATAGCGACTGCAATTCAACTCGAAGTGCAACAGTCCGTTTCGCTGCGCATAATTCACCGACCGTTCGCTGATGATCACCGCAATGGATCGCTGACCACACAAAGTCTTTCGATTCATGGCGAGGCACTGCGTTTCGATGGCCTGCAGGCGGCCAACCGCCTGCATCAACCGCGTATCCTTGGCGATCCAGCCCTGCCCAAAATCGAACCAGTGAACGGCGCAGCCGGTCGTCAGGGGCCGGGCAAATTCCCTTTGCAGCACGGCAACGCTGTCGGCCAGCGTGTTCAGGTGGTCGGAGTTTTGCTCCGAGTGCAACGTCCGAATGTCGGCCTCACTGATCCATAGCTTCTTATGCAATAGGACGGACCCTTCGGGGCCCATGAAGCCCGACGCCCCGCCGACCGCGCGATC
>CAYWGR010000057.1:3607-30356 GCA_964458015.1 uncultured Planctomycetaceae bacterium | reverse complement strand
TGACTTTCGCGCCGGTGTCGTAGGTAAGTTCCATCAGGCCGGAAGCGATGGCATACTTTCGGCCCAGGGGAATGCCGTTGCCGCGTTCGGTGGAGGTGTCGATGTTTGCCCATTGCACATCGGCCAGGCCGGTCACACGGCCTACGAATTGAAGCTCCTGTTTCACGTCCGAGGAATTGACAACCGAAGGCGAATGGGTCGGGGGAGTTTGATCCGTGGCGACTTGTTGATGATGTGTTACATAGATCAAGGAACCGGCTAAGAGTCCTAGGCCGGTGATGAAAGTTGCCATGAGCATTGCGAACGGAATTTCTTGGGAAAAGAAGCCGAACGCGCCGTGGTAGACGTTTGCAAGGAATGAGGGATTGGGAGCGGGAGCAGGCGTTTCCGAATCACGCCGGCCGTCCATTCCAAGATGCTCCAATTCGACCATCATGGAATCCAGATCGCCGTCCACGTCCGGGCAAGCGGCCCAACTAATGAGATCAACCGTTTCGACGATGTAGCGAGCGTAGAAACGCCGGGCCTGAGGATCGTCATGTATCAGGCGATCGAGTTCCTCCAGCTCAGCGGGGCTCAGGTCGCCGCGTTCCGAGGCCAGGATCAATGTTTCAATCCGCTCGAAAGAAGGGAAATCGAGGTCTTGCGTCTGGTTCATCGCCCTCCCTCCTCGCGCGCGGTGCGATCGATGCAGGTGCGGAGGTTGCGACGCAATCGGGCTAAATCTTTATAGAGCGAGGCGGGCGTTCGCGCGATCTCTTGCGAAAGGGCGGCAATCGGCGTTCCGCTGTAGAAGGCTCGCAAAAAGCTGCGTTCGGCTTTGCTTAGTTTATCGAGGCAGCGGTGCAGCATATCCTGATAGCTGCTCGTCTCTTTCGACACCGCGGCAATTTCCTCGGTCAGCAACAGGTCGCTGGCCTCGCTGAAGTGCAGATGGCGGCGTCCTTTTTTCTTGCGGTACGTCAACACCTGATAGTAGGCTACGGTGCATGCCCAGGCGCCAAAATCCTTTGCGGGGTCGTATTCGCTGAAGCGGCGCCAAAGGTCGATGGCTACGTCTTGCAGAATGTCGGCGGCGTCGGCCCAATTGTGAACCAACGAATACACACAGGCATTCAGACGCCGTTCGTGCTGTTTCAACAAACGCACGAATTCTTCAGAGCGGTCGTAAGAACTGCCGTCGTGTTGCATAGAAATTCTTGGGCAAAAGCAGGAATTCCCGGAAAGATGATCCTCTATTAGTACTGGGCGCTTACGCAAGGAGTTTGGAAAGAAAAAACCTAAAAAAGTCTTTTTTGGGATTTGTCCCCGGCAAACAACGAAAAACCAGCCTTCATTGTCCTATGCCGGCCAAATGCTTGTCGAATAATTTTTCGTTTTTCGCATGGCATATACCCAGCACCAACCCCTCTTGTGGGGAGTTACCGTGAGCGTTTTAGGGTTCTTAGGATGAGTCTTAAGAGAGCGTCCGCCTTTAGCGACTATATGGGACAATGGGTTACGAAAAACAAAACGACGGTTTTTGGGAGGCATATCGCCCTCACCCCCGGCCCCTCTCCCGTAAACGGGCGAGGGGAGACGTGAAAGGCGGACGATCTCTTAAGAAGCATCCCCTCGTTGGTATGGAGTGGGAAAACTCCTAAAAATGGATATTTGCGTTGCCGGCTGGTTACTATGGATAAGGAGAGTCGTCGTAAGTCCGTGACGCTGGAGCGGGTTGCGGCTTGCGGGAAAAACAAGAAAGATTTTCTTTGTAATAAATCCTTTGTTCGTGCCCCTTATTTAGAGAGGGACATCGGCGGAAACGGGATACCGGCAGATTGGCCATGCAAGACCCTGACAAAATTCGCGAATTCAGCGACTGCTTAGTCGCCGCCCAATCGCGATTGTATAGCTACATCTTTACGTTGCTGCCCTGGTCGGATCAGGCCAACGACGTGCTTCAGGAAACCAACTTGGTTCTTTGGCGCGAGGCGGAAGAGTTCGGCAACAAGGATAACTTCCAGGCCTGGGCGTGCCGAGTGGCCTATTTTCAGGTGCTGACGTATCGACGCAAGACGCAACGCGATCGGATGGTGTTTGGGGATGCTTTTTTGGAAGGATTGGCGAGGCAGGCAGTGCCGGGCGACGACAACGCCGAGGAGGAGGGCTTGCTGCTTCACGACTGTCTGAAAGAACTGCCGGTGCGTGAACGAGCGCTGATTCAGAAGCGTTACGATGCGGGAAATTCGGTAAAGGCGATCGCCGTGGAACTGGACGAAACGCCCAACGCGGTCGCCGTGACCCTGTTCCGCATTCGCCAGTCGTTGCTGAAATGCGTGCAGGATAAACTGGCGCAACGTGATCGGGAATAATGGTATGACGACATTCGATCCAACGCCGACGAGTGAACTTGCGGGGATCTTGACTGCCTTGATCGACGGTCAGCCCAGCGAGGAACAGCTTGCGCAATTGGAATCATTGTTGGCCGAGGATCCGGAGGCGTTGGCTTATTATCGCAAATACACGCGGCTGTGCGCGCTTCTGGAATTCGAGCGAAGCAAGGTAGAAGAGACCGAGGAGGCCAGAGTTTCGGATATCCCGGCAGAGACGGAAAGCGTGTGTTTCGATGGCATCGTTGCTCCGCCAACGATTCTCTGTCCTCCGTTTGTCGCGAATGCTTACCATGGTGTGATCGGCTATTTTTCGCAGGAAATCCCGTTCGCACTCTTGCTGGCGACTTTCATGACCGGGTTGGGGCTTTGGCTGAGTTCGTTTGTCTACGTTTCCCATCACAAGCAGTTGGCCAAAAATACACGGTCGCCTTCATCGGCAACACGCATAATTCCGACGTCGCAGGCCGAGTATGTTGGCCGGATCACGGGCATGGTTGATGTAACATGGTCGGACGCCACGACGGCCGCCGTCACAGAGCTTGTCGCGCTGGACCGCAGATATGCTCTGGCTTCCGGCCTCATGGAAATCACCTACGACACCGGGGCGAAAGTGATTCTGCAAGGTCCTTGCACCTATCGAGCCGATTCCCGCGTCGGCGGCTATCTCTCTGTTGGCAAGCTGACGGCCAAGTTAGAGAAGAGAGGAGAAAAAGTGATCAGTGGCCAGTGGCCAGTGGCTAGTGAAGAAAATCCCAAATCCCAAATCAGCAAATCCCAAATTTCCAATCCCTCGTCTCCCGCCCCCCGTCCCCAATCTCCCGCCCCCATGTTCGCCGTGCGAACACCGACTGCCGTGGTCACCGACCTCGGCACGGAGTTCGGCGTCGAGGTCAACGAGGCGGGGGCCACCGAGTCGCACGTCTTCCAAGGGAAGATCCGCGTGCAAGTGGCGGCTGTTGAGGGTGAAAGCGAGGCCCGCGCGGTGTTCCTTGGCGAGAACGAGTCGGTGCGGGTCGAACGGCCGGGTGTTGGAAGCGGCGATGGGCCCATCGCTTTGCATCGCGGTGTTGCCAGCGCGCAGCGTTTTGTGCGCGTGTTGCCATTGCCGAAGAAGAAGCCGTCGCTTCTGGTGCTGGAACATTTCCGTTTGGGAGAGGACGATCGTGACAGCGTGGCCGGCCAGCCCGCCGATGATAGGACCGTTAACGACAGGCACACGCAATTTCTAGAGAAGCACGGCTCGCCCCTATACGCTGCCGGCTTGGCCGTACGCGGGAGTCTGCTGGCAATGAGCTTTACCGGTGCTGCGAACGAATGTTTCTTCAAGCCGGATCTCTCGATGTCGCCCACGAACAACTTCATCCTCGAAGCGTGGGTTCGGCCGAATCGGGTTCCCAACGAATTGGTCCAACTCGTGTGCAACGGTCAAAGCGGGCGCAACGGTTACGGGCTCGTAGCGAAATGCGGCAAGTGGGGCTTCTTGCTCTGCAATCTGACATCCGGAGGTTTTGGCGTTGCGTGTGAACCGGACAAGTGGACCCATCTGGCGCTCGTGTGCGAACGCAAGAAAGTGCAGTTCTGGGTGAACGGTAGGCCAGATGGCCCCTCTCGCAACTTGGCCGTCAGCTTCCCTGATGGTCCCTTTGCGGTCGGTGGCTATCCAGATGGCCCGCTGAGTTCGTTTGACGGCCAGATTGACGACGTTCGGCTTTCGGAGTTCCGTGCGCCGTTTAGCCCCGAGATGCTTTTGTTTATCGCGGGGGCGAATCCGCCGTCGTCGGCCGCGGACCTCAGCCAGGCAAGCCACGCAAAGGCCGAGCCCGCCCAAATCCATACGCACGTCACGCTGTCCAATCCCAACAATGTGGCGCCCTTGGCTACTCCGACGACTTCGTCCAGTGTGGGCGCCGAACGCGGCCTCTGCTTTCTGCAGATTGGCAACGCATTCGACGGCAAGGTCCACAGCAGTACGTGGGAGACTCCGGGCGGAGCGGATGCGGACGGCACCAGTTTCATCTTTGGCGATAGCGATGACTCACCTACGCTCGACCTGAGCTGGGAGCAGCCTCAGCATATTAAGAGCTTGCAAACGTACGTCTGTGCGGGCGGTGCCAACAATGGCGTCACCGACTTCGATCGTACGGTGGCTACAGTTAAGTTTTTCGTCGATCGCGGGGCAGGTTGGGAGTTGGCGGGCACCGTGTCGACGGCCAACACCAACGACATCGGCGCCTTTGATCTTGTGAAACTCGACGGCGACTGGTCAAACGTCAAGCAAGTGCGATACCAACTCCCGAAGGCCGCCGGCGGGTGCAGTGGTCCCCGCGTGGCCGAGGTTTTGGCCATCGCCGACCAAGACGCCGATCGTTCAGCGACGCAACGTGTGGTTGTTCCGAGAAATAAGGTCGTTCCATGAATTGATTCGTTGTAATACCGTGATGATGGCCAAACACAACAGGCGAGAGGCAAAGGTTGCATCGACTTTTCGATGATGCGCCCAATCGGGGTACCAACACGTCAAGGGGGCCATTCGGCCCGGTTCTTTTTTTGAAAAGGAGTTTTTGAGTATGAGAGCGAAACATGGTGTCTCGGGCATCGCATTGGCGGTCTGCTTCGCCGCCATTTGCCATGCAGATGTCGATGTGGGAACTGGAAGCGGTTTCCTATTGGACGCCAGTGGCTACGGCCCGGTGTCAACGAGTGGGGTGGTTTCGGATAACTTGGCATCAACAAGCCAAGGCTCCACGGCATTTGCCTACGACGTGATTGGCGGTGGGACAACGTATCCCGCCCACACAATTCCGCATCTTAACGACGGAGCGTACGGGAACTCGAACAGTTGGATTGGTGAATCTACGATTGCTGTTGCGCTCGATGCCGACATCAGCACCGCTTACACTCCTCCGGTAACCACCACAAACGGAAACTATGCGGGGGTTAAACTGGGGTCGCTAACCACAATTACTTCTTTTGCATTTGGCCGCGATAATTTATATGGAGATGGTCCTGCTATGGGGGCCGCCAGCGGAACACCCGCCGGTTATACCGACCGTGTCGGTGGAACTTATTATGTGCAGGTGACGAGGTCTGCTGATGCCACGAGCCCTAGTGCTGTGTGGACCACGATTGGCTCCATTGCTATCGGCGGCGGATTGGATTACCCAACAGATGCTCGCCGGCATCAGTACAACCTAAGTACGCCCGTTACGGCGACCGCCATGCGAATCGTCGTGCCGAATACCTCTTCCGATAATACTGCGATTGATGAAATCGAAATCAATGGAGCCAAAGCGTCCTATGCCTCGAATGTCATCAACGGCACAGGCGGCAGTAGCGGCGCCATCGGCTATTGGAGATTGAATGAAAAGGCAGGCGTGACTACTGCCGTAAATTTTGGATCGGCGGGAGCCTCGCTGAATGGCACATATTCAACCGGCGGCAAGGTGAATGCTTTCGGGCTGATTGCAAACGATCCCGACACCGCCGCCCATTTCAGCGCAAGCTCGTCCCAATATGTTTCTGGATCAGGGCTTGACAGCACCATCGCTTCGGATGGGACGGCCAATCTCTTCAAGGGTGACTGGACCATCGAATGTTCCTTCGTCCGCGATTCCGCCAGCAATGCGGGAACAATCTTTTCCAACAATGTGGGCAAGGGTAGCTGTGCCCTCCTTACTTTCGGTGACGAAGCCTCCAACGTCGGCTCCGGAAACACGCTCTATATTATGAATTCGGGCGTAAAATGGGAGGGTGCCATAGGAATCGACCTAGGCGCCGATTCCATCGGAAAATCGGTTTACGCTGTATTGACCAAAACCGGCGTCAATACTTCCGGAAATGCCTTGGTATCGATGTATGTCAACGTGGACGGTACATGGCTCACGCCGATTGTCAATCAAGCCCTCACGTGGGACTTGAACACCAGTGACGGTTACTACATTGGAAGACATGGTGATGGAGGCTTGTATTTCGACGGCACGATCGACGACGTGGCCCTGTACAACTCGGCCTTGTCGTACGACCAGGTGAAAGATAATTTTGCCTCGGCCATCCCTGAACCGTCTATGTGTGCTTTGATAATAACAGGCCTGATCGGACTTCTGGCCTATGCCTGGCGTAAGCGTAAATAGGGCAATAACGTCTATGTTGGGGCGGCAGTTCAACACACTGTCGCCCCAACATGATACCGCCGCACTCCCATTGCATGAGGGCGGTAAAAAACTGGTTCTCTCCCGTTCGCAGTCAGCCAAAAATGAAAACTGGTATCTCTTCTACGTGGGCAGCAAGAATGGCCGCAACAGAATTTTCTAAAACGAGTCATGGGCGAAAAAACGACAACTTTCGCCGGCCCCTACACGGTTTTACTCTCGTAGAACTTTTGGTCGTGATAACGATCATCGGCATTCTCATTTCGCTTTTGCTTCCGGCGGTGCAGGCAGCTCGTGAGGCAGCGCGGCGTCTGCAATGCGGCAACAACATGAAGCAGCTTGGTTTGGCCCTGCACAATTATCACGGAATGTGGAATCGGTTCCCCTTGGGCGCTTCGCATCCTAAGAACAGCGATTTCGATCAAATCCCTACCAGCAACCATGGCAGCTTTCTGGTTGCGTTATTGCCATTCATCGAACAACAAAACGTCTATAACAACTGTGATTTCACTACCAACACCGATTACAACAGCAAAATCGGCGGCAAGTATATTCATGAGATGTGGATTCAAAGTTTCGTTTGTCCCAGCGACGGCACACCGCAATACTGGAAAGGCAATCCTTTATATTGGAGTTCCACTTGTTCGACGCAAGATCAAAACCGGGCTACGTCGAACTATGCGGCATGCATCGGCAGCCAGGACTTTCTTGGGGGCGATTATACCGTTGGTGCGTTTGGTGCAAATGGCTCCGTTCCTCACGCCGACACGCTAGATAGTTCCAAGGTATCCGGCGTGTTTAGTCATCTTGCCTGGGGGGCATGCATTGCTGAAATTCGCGACGGCACCAGCAACACGATTGCACTAGGCGAAATGCGGCCTGCGTGTTCTTGGCACGCCCGAGATGGATGGATGCACGTCAACAGTCTCTGGAACGGCACTACATCGCCGATCAACGATACGACCTGTTGTTCCACCGGCGAAAGCGATGGAGCAGGAAGTTGGAGCTGTGAACAGGCGTTCCGGTCGCAACATGCCGGCGGTGCCCAATTCGCTTTCTGCGACGGTTCCATTCACTTCCTCTCGGAAAGTATTGACTATTTGACCTATCAGAAGCTGGGCGATCGACGCGACGGTCTGCCAATCGGAGAATACTGATGACGGCCGATCGTGTGCCGGATGAGCCAAGCACAAATGCCATACCAACCGCCTTTCTTTGGCTAAGTAGAGCTCAATAAGGGACCAGCTTTCTTACGGCCGCTTCATCATGCAGGGCCAATCCATTGTTGAATTTGGGAAAAGTGTAGGGCGGGGCAAGCGAAGCGATGATCCGCCATTTTGCGAAGAATTCAAGGCGGGCCATCGCTACGCTCGACCCGTTCTACTGAAAACGGATCGGCCCTGCTCCATCATGCCGTATTCTTGACAGCATGGGGCGGTTGTGGTAGGTTCCGACCATGCGATGGATTGCGGGTTCGCTCTCGATGGGGCGATATTCTACTCACTTAACGGGGCTTTATCGACCCTTTTATCATGTTTACCGTCTCACGCGAAATCGATTTTTGCTACGGCCACCGGCTGTTGAACTATCCGGGCAAGTGTCGTCATTTGCATGGGCACAACGGCCGGGTGGTGATGACGTTCGAGGCGTCGGGGCTCGATGAGCGAGGCATGGTGCTCGATTTTTCAGACATCAAGCGCGCGATGAACGGCTGGATCGACGAAAACCTCGATCATCGCATGATTCTCAATCGCGTTGATCCCGCCGTGCCGGTTCTTTTGGAGTTGAAAGAGCCGTTGTTTTTGATCGACGTAAATCCGACGGCCGAAAATATCGCGAAATTGATTTTCGACAAGGCCGCTGAGCTTGGCTTTCCCGTGGTAGAGGTTCGGATGTGGGAAACGCCTCGTTGCTGTGCCACGTATCAAGCCGAGTAGCGAGCGCTGCTTGCGTGCTGCTCAAGAAACGCAACAGTCCGGGCGACCCAATGCAGGGCCTGCGCCGGACTGTTTCCCCCCCTGGGATTTGATCTAATGCGATCAGCTCAAAGGTGTATCCCGAGCTAGAGCGTTGGGTATCCCCTTAATGTTCCGCGAGACGGTGTTTCTTGTTGATTAGGCCTGCCCGACGAGAATTCATAATCGGTTCGCCACCGCGTTTCACTTTGGCAAACTTTTCCGAATGAATGGTCTTGGTGCAAATGGGTGAAAATGGGTAGTATTGCAGCCCATTTGAATCGTACCATAAAAAAATAGCGATGATATTCGCAAAAATGTAAAGATGGGGTTGATGGGATGCATCGGCGATCCTGGCTTTTCGTTGCTGGTATAAATGCCAGTGATTATTTTTAGCTATTTATGTTTGGTGGTTGCCTATTGTACCCAAATTCTAAATGCGGGTGAGAAGTCGCTTACCTCCTGGATACCTGTTGGATGGCCACGAACTTTTCCCCTCATAAAGTGTGACGATTAGGTCGATTTTGAGGAGGCCACGGTTCTCCGTGCGCGCTCGGAGGACAGGGCGGCAGGGCCGCCGGCCAATACGAGCTACCGCTCGGTTGGCTCCGATTCGCTCCCGTTGGTCGCTAGACTTTGTAGAACTTCACGATCTTTGGGGTTGGTAACAGGGCGGCAGGGCCGCCGGCCAATACGAGCTACCGCTCGGTTGGCTCCGATTCGCTCCCGTTGGTCACTCTATACTTTGTAAAAAAATCACGATCTTTGGGGTTAGTAATAACGAAGGATTCGAGCAGAAATGAGAATGTCGATCCGCCTCTATCAAGCTGTTACAAGATCGCCCTTCCTGTGGGGAGTGCTTGGCTCGATCGGATTTTACGCCCTGGTCCATGCCGGTCCCTTGAATGTGCCTTTGGTGAAGCGATATTTCGCCAACCATCCGGTGGAGTATATGGAGACGGTGCTGTTTGCCATCGGGCTGGCGGTGTTAATCGTCAAGGCGTTCGACATCATCGGGCAGCATGCGGGCCTCAAGGATTCTCCGCTGGGGGTAGCGGTCTCCTCGACGCAGCCGGTTTTGGCGTGCGAAACGTTGTTGGAAAAGCTCGATCGGTTGTCCAGCGGGCGCCAAGGTGATTATTTTATCCGTCGGTTGCGGGCCGCTTTCGAGCATGTCCGTTTTCGCGGTTCCGTCGATGCCTTGGACGACGAGCTGAAATATCTCTCCGACATGGATGCCGCCCGGCTTGGCAATGGCTACGGGCTGTTTCGCGTGATTGTTTGGGCGATTCCGATTCTTGGATTCCTAGGCACCGTGATCGGCATTACGATGGCGTTGAACAGCGTGGATCTGCAAGCGCCCGACCAATCGATGCTGCAAGTTTTGAACGGCTTGGGTTTGAAGTTCGATACGACGGCCCTGGCGTTGACGCTTTCGATGGTTTTGATGTTCATTCATTTTTTTGTCGAGCGAGCGGAGAATTCGCTGCTCGAACAAGTGGATCATCGTGTGCAGGAAGAGCTGACCGGGCGTTTTGCGGCAATTCCCGCCGGCGGCGATGGCCAGCTAGTTGCCATGCGGCGACTGATGGAGATGATGCAGCAAGCCACGGAAGTTCTTTTGCAGCGTCAGACGCAACTTTGGCAAGCCTCGGTGGATTCGGCCGCCCAGCATTGGTCGCAAATGGCCGTCGGCGCGAGCGAACAGGTTAAGACGGCAATGACATCGGCGGCGGGCGAGCTTTCGCATCGGGCGGAAGTGCTGGAGCGGGCCGTTGCGGCAGCGGGCGAGGTTGCACGGTTGGAAGACGCTTTGAACCGTAATCTCGCGGCATTGGCCGGTGCGAAGCACTTCGAGCAAACAGTGCTAAGCCTGGCGGCGGCCGTGAATATGTTAAGCGCCCGCTTGGCCGAATCGCCTGTTGTCGGGGCCCCTGTCAAGTTGGAACCCGCGCGACGCGCGGCCCATGCGGCATGAAACCATCGCAACGCAGCCAACGCCGGAATGCCCAGCAGGGCGGCCCCAGGATCTCGATGTTTCCGTTCCTGGCCGTGTTGATCTGCACTATGGGCGCTTTGGTGCCTTTGTTGTTGGCGATCAGCCGAACGGCTCGCCAGCAGGCCGAGGCGGCTGCGCTGGCGAAGATGTCGGAAGAGGGCGGCGAGGTTCAGGCGAAAATGGAAGATGTGCGTTGGCGCATCGAGCAACTCAAGCAATCGCGCAAGCAAACCGAATCGCAGAAGGTCGATGCACGGCTTGAATTGGGGCATCTCGAAGATCATGCGCGGCAGTTACGCGGCAAGCTGGCCCAATATGAAAAAACAATTGCCGATCTCGAAAAGCTGGATGGCGCCGGCGGTGGAAAAGTCGCCCAATCGCAAGCGGAATTAGACCGCATGCGTTCGCTTTTGGATTCCGCGAAGCAACGGCTTGCGCATTCGCAACAAACGGCGGGCGACCGGCCGCGGTCGTATGCGGTGGTGCCGTATGAGGGACCGAACCAAACGCATCGCCGGCCGATCTATTTGGAGTGCCGCGCCGACTCGGTCGTGTTGCAGCCCGAGGGAATAGAGTTGAACGAGAACGATTTTGAAGGTCCGCTGGGGCCGGGCAATCCGTTGGCTGCCGCGGTTCGGGCGGCTCGTGAATACATGCTTGCCCAAAAAGAATTCGACCCCGGGGCGGGCGAGCCTTATCCGATGTTGTTGGTTCGGCCGGAAGGCATCACGGCCTATTATGCCGCGCGTGAGGCCATGAAGTCGTGGGGCGCGGATTTCGGTTACGAGTTGGTTGAAAACGAATGGAAACTTGCCTATCCGCCGCCTGACCCTCGATTGGCCGCGGTGGCCAAGGAGGCGGTTGCATCGGCCCGCGTAAGCCAAGCTCGGCTTGCCGCGGCAGCGCCGCGCCAATACAAACAGCGTCCGAAGACCGTTTATCGTGCCGCGAATCGAGGCGGATTTGTGGCTGAAAACGGTGGGGGCAGCGATGATGACGGCCGCGAGGGATATGCCAATGCTCGACCCTCCGGCGCGGTCGGCCGACGTTATGGCTCGGGTGGCAGCGGAGGTGGAGGCAACAACGGTGGTGATGGTGATTCGGGCGGCAGAAGTTACCATCGAGCGGGAAATGGCAACGCACCGGAATCCGACAACAATCCGTATGCCTCGGTCGTGATCACGCCGAACGGCGGCGTTGCACCGGCCAACGGCGGAGCAGGCGGCGCGATGTCCGGCGGATATCCAGGGGGAAATACCTTGGCCGGAGGCGGCGGCGCCATTGCCGGTGGTGGAAGTGCTGTAGCCAGTGGCAACGGTGTCGGCAGCGCAACGGGCGGCTACGGCGGATCTGGTGGCAGCGGAATGGGTACAAGCAGCGGCTCGGGTGGCGGTGTCGGCAATGCAACGGGCGGCTACGGCGGATCTGGTGGCAGCGGAATGGGCACAAGCGGCGGCTCAGGCGTTTCTGGAAATGACGTCTGTGTTGGTGACAATGGGCCTTCGCTCGGCGGGAATGTGGAGGGGAATGGTGCTGTTGGCGGTGGGATTGCAGCAGGTACGGCGCCCGGCTATGCCTCGGGAACAAATGTGCAAGGCGCGTCGTCCGGCGGCAATTCTTCGACGATGCCGCAGGGTGCTCGTGCGGCATCCGGAACAAATCAAAACAACGACCCCACGGCATCGGGACAAAAATCCACGATGGCCATCGTGCAGCCGGACGGATATGTGGTCGGCCAACCGCAGCGTGAAACGCCGACGCAGCCGACCGTGAAAAAATCGTTGCCGGACGACGATATGCCCAGGCAGCCCGGTTATGCCTTGCGGCCCGGCGAATGGCAGCCCACGCCGGAACCGCCTCCCAAGATGCCGGAAGACAAGCTGGATAAAGACAAGGATCGGAAGGACCGGAAGCCGAAGAAAAGCCTCGCGGAGAATCGCGGCGAGGATTGGGGATTGCGCAATCCTGCTCGGGGCACCGTGGGCGTCACCCGGCCGATTCGGGTAGAGTGTCATGCGGATTCGTTGATGATTCTCTCGGATCGTGGATCGGCCGGCAACAAGGTGATTGCTTTGGGGCCCAACACCGAGGCCTCGGTCGATAAGCTGATTGGCGTGGTTTGGGAGCACATGGAATCGTGGGGCATGGCAGGCCGAGGCATGTATTGGCGGCCCGTGCTTCAAGTACAAGTCGATCCCGGCGCCGAGCATCGCTATGAAGATTTAGTTGCGTTGTTGGAAGGCAGTGGAATTACCGTGAAGAAGAAGCTATAGGGAGCTATCCGCGATCGGATGTCCGCAGTTATTCTCGCTGGTTTCCGATCGCCCAATCTGAATTCCAATTATGTCGCGTCGTGTTTCAGAAAATGCCGAGCCCGTGAACAGCGATTCCTTTTTGGATATCGTTGCCAGCGTGGTTAGCATCATGATTATCATGGTGGTTATGGAGGGAATGCGCATTCGAAATATGCCGGTGAAGCTGTCGATTCCAGCATCGCCCGCCGCGAAGGCGTTGGAAAAACAAGCGACCGCGGAACAAACGCTTCGGTCCGAGGTTTGGCAGGAGGCCGAGGAAGTGCGCGGCCTGCAACAAGAGGTTGCCCAGCGTGCAATGCAACGCGATGTTTTGGCCACGATGGTTTCGGCCGTCGAGCATAAACTCGATCAACATCGCCAACAGTTGGATAAAACGAAACAAGCCGATTTCGACGCAACGAAAAGTCTGTCGGAGATGCGGTTTCAGCTAGACGAGATCAATCGTCAGCGCGATCAGGTGGAAAATACCCAGGCCGCTCCGGTTGTGATCGAAAGTTATCCTACGCCGATCAGCCGATCGGTGGACGGTCCGGAATCGCACTTGATGATTTCCAACGGCCGGGTGGTGTTCGTGCCTATCGAGCCGCTGGTCGAGCAGTTTCAAGAGCAGGCCAAACGCAAGGTGTATCAATTGGCCGACCAGCCGGAAATGACGGAGACCGTCGGGCCGATTGAGGGTTTTCGGCTTCGTTATACACTTGAGCGGCATGATGTCGCGCCGGATGGTCCCCGAGGAACCGGTCGAGGCGGCAGCTATGCGCGGTTGCAGCGTTGGACGCTGATTCCGACCTCGAATGAATTGGGCGAGCCGGTTCGGTTGGCTCTGGAGCAAGGGTCGGATTTTCGTCGCACCTTGGCCAAGATCATGCCAGGCCGCACGACGCTTACCATCTGGGTTTATCCCGACGGTTTCGATGCATTTCGACAAATTCGCAAGGAATTATACCGCCTGGGGTATACGATTGCCGCCCGGCCATTGCCGCCGGGATCGCCCATCAGCGGCTCGCCCGAGGGCTCAAAATCCGCGGCGCAATAAACCCATTCCCATTGAACATAAGCTAATCTTATGATAAGGTCAGCTTATGAACATTGAAACGCTGCGAATATTCTGTGATGTCGTCCAGCATCAGAGCTTCTCGCGTGGGGCCAAGATCAACGACGTGAGTCAGTCGGCGGCGACCCAGTCGATCCACCGGGTCGAGGAGCATTTTGGCGCCCAGTTGGTTGATCGTTCGAAGCGGCCATTCGTTCTTACACCCGAGGGCCAAGCTTGTTACGAGGGTTTTCGCGAGGTATTGGAACTCTACGATTCGGTGGAAGCGCGGGTGCGTTCGCTGCGGATGGAGATCAGCGGTTCGGTGCGCGTGGCGTCGATTTATTCCGTCGGTTTGCACGACATGAGCCGCTGTATGCAGGATTTCATGCGTCAGTATCCCAAGGCGAAGGTCCGGCTCGAATATCTTAGGCCGAACAAGGTTTTCGATGCCGTGTTGAATGCCGAAGTGGATTTGGGGATCATGTCTTACCCGACGGCGTCGCCCGATGTGAATGTGATTCCCTTGCGATCCGAGCGGATGGTGGTGGTTTGTCAGCCGGGGCATCCGTTGACGTCGTTCGAAGCGGTAACGGCCGAACAACTTCGAAATCAGGATTTTGTCGCGTTCGACCGCGATCTGAGCATCCGCAAGGAGATCGACCGCCATCTCCGGCAACGATCCGTCAATATTCACATCGTCATGGAGTTCGACAACATCGAAACCATCAAGCAGGCGGTGCAAATCGGGGCCGGTGTAAGTATCTTGCCCGAGCCCACGGTTCGGGCCGAAGTTCAGAGTGGATCGTTGGTGGCGGTCCGCTTGATTGCACCCGAGCTACGGCGTCCGATCGGGATCATCCATCGGCAGCGCAAAGTGTTTACTCCCACGGCGGCCAGGTTTGTCGAACTTTTGCAGCAGGTGCAAAGCCAATCTTCGGAAGGAGCAGGCACATGAGCGAGCCGGAAGTTTTGGTTTCCTTCCGGCCGTCGGGCAGGGAAGCTTATGTGTTGCCGGGTACGCGGTTGGTCGAAGCGGCCGCCGAAGCGGGATTGGTGCTCGAAGTTCCCTGCGGCGGCGAAGGCATTTGCGGAAAATGTCGGGTGATCGTTTCCGTGGGGGCGGCCGAGCCGACGGCCATCGAGCGCCGTTGGCTCTCAGCGGAAGAACTGGATGCGGGCTGGCGGCTGGCCTGCCAGTCGGCGGTTATTGGGCCAACCGAGGTGGAGATTCCGCCGGCCCAGCGCACGGCCGCGGAACATCAAATTTTGGTCCATACCGAAAGTTCCGTTTCCGTGTCCGACGATCCGCCGGTCCGAAAAAGATATTTGGAGTTGCCGTTGCCCAATCGGGGCGACGATCGCCCGGATTTGTTGCGGTTGGAGCAAGTATTGCAGGCGGGACCGCTGAAGATCGACCGTTCGCTGCTTCATGAGTTGCCCTGCCGGTTGCGTCAAAATGAATTTCGAGGCACCGCGGTTTTGGCCGGCGATCGTCTGCTGGATTTCGAGGCGGGGCAAACCGAAAATGATGCGTTTGCCGTTGCTTTCGACATCGGCACCACGACCCTTGCGGCGGTTCTGATCGATTTGGGCACCGGCAGCGAATGGGCGGTTGCATCGCAACTGAATCCGCAAACCCGATTCGGCGACGATGTATTATCACGCATTCTGCATACGCGGCAAAACCCCGATGGGTTGCGGCAATTGCAGGAATGCGTCGTCGAGGCTGCCGACGCGATGATCGGCCAATTGTGCCATTCGTCGGGCATTCCGCGCAATCGAGTTTACGCAGTGACCTTTGCGGGCAACACCACGATGCAACAGTTGCTGTGCGGCGTCGATGTCAAACCGCTCGGCGAGGTGCCGTTTACGCCCGCCGTGGGGCGTGGGTTGACATTTTCAGCCCGGGAACTAGGATTGCAAATCCATCCGCGGGGCATCGCTTATGCGTTGCCCGTGATTGGCGGATTCGTCGGCGGCGACACGGTCGGCGGGATATTGGCCGTTGGGTTGTCGGATGCCGACGGCCCCTCGCTGTTGGTGGATATTGGAACCAACGGCGAAATCGTGGTGCAAGCCGGCGGAAAGCTGATGGCGGCATCGACCGCGGCCGGGCCCGCTTTCGAGGGCGCTCGCATTTCCTGCGGCATGCGCGGCTGCAACGGCGCTATTGAAAAAGTCGTGATCGACGATCATCTGCGTATCAATGTCATCGGCAACGTTCCGCCGTTGGGGCTTTGCGGCTCCGGTTTGATCGATGCCGCGGCCGAGCTGTTGCGACATGGCATCCTGACGCCGCATGGGCGTTTGCTGATGCCCGACGAATTGCCGGCCGGCGTAATTCCAGACTTGGCCCGGCGCGTTATGGTTGCCGAGGGGCGGGCGTCGTTTCTGCTGGCTTCGGCGGAGGAAGCGGGCCACCGTCGGCCGATCACGCTGACGCAGCGCGACCTGCGAGAATTGCAGCTTGCCACGGGCGCCATTCGAGCCGGCATCGGCATCCTGTTGCGGCGCGCGGGGCTTGAGCCGTGCGATTTACAGCGAGTGTTGATCGGCGGCGGATTCGGCAATTTTATCCGGCGCAGTAATGCACAGCGAATCGGATTGCTTCCCCACGCCATCGAGCATCGTCGCATCCGTTACATGGGCAACACCTCGTTGGCCGGCGCCCGGCTGACGGCATTGTCGCAACGCATGCGGCAGCAGGCCGAGGAACTGGCCCGCCGTACCGAACATATCGACCTTTCGACCGACGCGGAATTTCAACAGGCGTTTGCCGAGGCGATGATCTTCCCGGAAGAATAAAGCACTACGGATATTTAGCGGCTTAGGACCATCACGGCTACGTCGGCATTGAGGTTGGGGTCGTCGTAGATCCGGATGTCCGCCTCGGTGTCGAGGGCGATCTGTTCAAGGATGGTGATGCCTTGGTCGCGGCAGAAATCCTCGAAATCGGCGATCGAGAGCGACCGCACATAGGGCGTGTTGTGCCACTGGTATCCGTGTTCGACATAAACGCGCGGCGCGCGGCCTTGGTTGGCCAGTTCGGCACGCAGTTTTCGATAGGCCACGTTGGGGAAACTGACAATGCCCCGGCGTCCGACGCGGAGCATTTCGCGCAATGCCTGCGCCACGTCGAGCACCGTCTGCAAGGTTTGCGAGAGTACGACGAAATCGAACTGGCCGTCGGCCATGGCGGGCAGACCTTTGTTCAAGTCGGCCTGGATAACGTCGAGCCCGTCGCGGACGCAAGCGACGATGGCCTGCTGATCCCATTCGATGCCCAGCAGATGCTTATGGCCTCGCTCGCGGAGCCGAGCTAAAAGCCCGCCCGTGCCGCAACCGAGGTCGAGCACACTGGCGCCCGGCGGAATCAAATCCAAAATCGTTTCGTAATCGAGACGATGATGGTGGAAAATGCTGGTGGGCGAAGCGGGATCTAAAGCGGGTACGGAGGCGGGTGGATTGGGGATTGGGTGATTGGGGATTTGGGATTTGTTGATTCCAGAACCCTGGACGCTGTCCACGGAATACTCTGCCTTGGTCGTTGTGGAGCCTTTTGCTGCTTGATTTTGGTCTCGTAAATTCGCCAGAAACGCGCGGACCATCTCGCCGTAAACGTCAAGCTGGTTCGGCAACAGAAAAGCGTCGTGCCCGCAATCGGTTTCCACGTTGCAATAGCTGACGGGCTTGTTGGCCGCGATCAAACTATCGACAATTTCTTGCGATTGGAACGGAGGGAACAGCCAATCGCTGCTGAAGCTGATGAGAAGCCAGCGGCAGTTCGACTGGTCCAACGTGGCGGTGAGTTTTTCACTGGTTTCGCCCAGGTCGAACAGGTCGATTGCCATGGTCAGGGTCAGATAGCTGTTGGCGTCGAACCGCTCGCCGAATCGGTCGCCCTGGTAGGCGAGGTACGAACCGACGGCGAATTTTGTTTCGAACTGGGTATGCACGTCGCGAGGCCGAAGGCGCTGGGCGTCGAACTTTTTCATCATGGCTTCGCGCGAGAGGTAGGTGATGTGCCCCAACATGCGCGCGATGGCCAAGCCGACGTTCGGCCCATGCCCCGCCTCGTAGTATTGCCCTTTGTGGTAGGCCGGATCGCGCAAGATTGCGTTGCGGCCGACAACGTCGAAAGCCAATGCCTGGCTGGTCAGCCGCGGCGAAGTGGCCAACCCGACCGCGCCGGCCAAGCGATCGGGGTATCGGGTGGCCCAAACCATGACCATGTGTCCGCCCAGCGAACCGCCGACGACGCTCAATAATTGCGGAATGCCCAGGTAATCGACCAGCATGCGCTGCACTTCGACGATGTCGCCGACCGTGACCACGGGGAACTCGGTGGCGTAGCGCCGACCGGTGGCCGGATTGATGCTGTTGGGGCCTGTCGTGCCGCGGCAGCCGCCAAGAATGTTCGAACACACGACAAAATATCGGTTGGTGTCGATTGGCTTGCCGGGCCCCACCAAAATGTCCCACCAGCCGGGATCGTCGTCGTCATCGTGTTGAGCGACGTGCGAATCGCCCGACAAGGCGTGGCAAATCAAGATGGCGTTGTCATGTTGCGAATTGAGCTGCCCGTAGGTCTCGAAGGCCACGGTCACTTCGGGCAATCGGCCGCCGAGTTCCAAATTCAAGGGTTCGTGAAACGTAACCGTTTGAATGTATTTCAGCGGTTTGGCGCTCCGCACACTGTCGCTGCTGTCGAAATTATCGTTGGCCATCGAGTCGTTAAAAGTTGTCGGTTTTCAGTTGTCGTTTAGGCTGCTTGCGGCGCCGCGAAAATTACGTTATTTTTGCGAAGCCTGAAGGGCTTGGTCCAAATCGGCCAAAATATCGGCGATATCTTCTAGTCCGACGCTGACGCGGATGTAATCGTCGGTAATGCCGGCGGCCAGCATTTCTTCGGGTGTTTGCTGGCTGTGGGTTGTGCTGGCGGGATGAATCACCAGCGTCTTGGCGTCGCCGATGTTGGCCAAATGCGAGGCGAGTCGGACGGCTTCGATGAATTTTTGCGCGGCTGCGCGGCCGCCCTTGATGCCGAATCCTAAAATCGAGCCGCAGCCCTTGGGCAAGTATTTTTGCGCGAGCTTATAGCCCGGATGCGACGGCAATCCTGGAAAATTGACCCAGCTAACCAGCGGATGCGCTTCGAGATGGCGGGCTACGGCCAGCCCGTTCTCGCAATGGCGCGGCATCCGCAGATGCAGCGTTTCCAAACCTTGCAGGAACAAAAAGGCGTTGGCAGGGCTTAAGACTCCGCCTAAATCGCGGAGCCAATGCGTGCGGCACGTGGTAATGTAGCAGGCGCGGCCCGCGACTTCGTAAAAAACCGCTCCGTGGTAAGATGGATCGGGGGCCGTGAATTGCGGCCACTTTTCCGGCTCGCGGCCCCAGTCGAAATTGCCGCTATCGACGATCACGCCGCCCAGGCTGGTCCCGTGGCCGCCGATGAATTTCGTGGCGCTATACACCGAGATGTCGATGCCATGCTCAAAGGGGCGAAACAGCACGGGCGTCAGCACGGTGTTGTCGCAAACCAAGGGGAGCCCTCGTGCGTGCGCTATGTCGGCAATTGCCGCGTAATCGAGCACGTCGTTTTTGGGGTTCGCCACGGATTCGATGAAAACGGCGCGCGTGTTCGGCCGAATGGCATTGGCAATGTTCTCCGGTTTCGTGGCATCGACGAACGTCACGTCGATCCCAAGACGTTTGAACGTTTGGCCCAACAGGGTGATTGTGCCGCCGTAGAGCGCGGCGGCCGAAACGACGTGCCCGCCCGCATGAACCAGATTCAAAAGCGCAACGGCGATGGCATTCATCCCGCTACTTAAGGCCAGGGCGCCGACGCCGCCATCCAAGGCGGCCATCCGCTGCTCGAATACGTCGGTCGTGGGGTTCATGAGTCTGGTGTAGATCCAGCCGGGCTCCTTCAACGCAAACAGATTGGCCGCGTGGGCGGTGTCGTGAAAGACATAGCTGCTGGTCTGATGGATCGGTACGGCCCGAGAGCCCGTGGTCGGGTCGGCGGTCTGACCGGCGTGAAGCGATAATGTTCCCAATCCGAGGGGTGTTTTCGATTGTTCTGGAGCCATGCGTGTATTCCTTGCTGGTTACATCCCTTACGCTAGCGATGCAAAGGTTTCCGTTCAAGTGGAGAAGGGTAAATCCCTGGTAAAACCGCAAATGATTATAATGATAATCAACATAAAGATCAATAGGTTTCCGGTTTTTTTGCACGAAATTCGTCTTCGGCCGGCACTAATACAGATAGGAGGTGACTTATGCGACTTACATTACGAACTTTATTGGCCTATTTAGATGGGATCCTTGAACCGAACGATGCACAAGACATCGGCAAGAAGATCGAGGAAAGCGAGGTTGCCACGGGCTTGGTGCATCGCATTCGCGACGTAATGCGGCGTATGCGGCTTGGCGCGCCCGACTTGGCCGACCGCAATGAGCGGTTCGATCCGAATACCGTGGCCGAGTATCTCGACAACACGCTTGCCTCGGAGGGGGTGACGGATTTCGAGAAAGTCTGCCTCGATTCGGACATCCATCTGGCCGAGGTTGCTTCGAGTCACCAGATTCTTACATTAGTGTTGGGTGAGCCTGTTGAAATCGATCCGGCCAGTCGGCAATCGATGTACCAGATCAAGGATGCGCCGGCCGGCGTTCCGGCGAGTTCGGTTCCGTCGCCGAGTCCCACGCCTGCCGCTCCTTCACCAAGCGTTCCACCGACATTGGATTTGCAGAAAGAAGACGGCGACGGCGCCAGAAAAGCACGAACCAGACCGACGGTGCCCGAGTACCTCCGCGAGTCGCAAGGACACGGCCGCTGGTTATCCACGGCGGTTTCGGTGGCGGTCGTGGTGGGTTTTACGTTCGTCATTATGATGGTGCTAGGCCAGTTTGAGCCGGGCACGCCGTTTGGCGATGTGTTGGTGAAGGCCGGAATGATTGCCGCGCCACCGGAAAATGTTGCGATGGAAACAGAACCGGCTTCCGAGGGTGATGTCTCTGGTGCGACGGACCAGTCACCGGCGGCTTCTTCCGACAAGGGAGCGAATGTTCCGCCGTCCACCGGACCTGACATAACATCCGATCAGGGCGATTCCGAGAAGGAATCCGTCGAAAAGCCGTCGAAAGAACCGGCTGCCGTAAAGCCTGAAACAGCGAAACCCGCGGCAGACGTCAAGAAAGAGCCCGTCCAGGTTGCGTCGAATGTCAACGCCGCGAAAGAGCCTTCGGTATTGAAAACACTGCCGAAAAACCTGGATGTTGAACCGGGGACCAAGCCGGCGATCGAGCCGAAAGTCCAAGACAAAGGCGAAAAGCCCAAGTCGGTTACAGCGCCCGCCTTGCCGCCCGAGCCGCTGGGACGGCTCATGTCGAGCGATCAGGTATTGCTGAAAGACGGTTCGGCCGGTAGTTGGACCCGCATAGCCGCGAATCAGATGCTTTTTCCACAGCGGTTGTTGGCTTTGCCGACGTATCGCGCGAAAGTAACCTTAACCGTGGGCGTTACGCTCGAGGTTCTCGGCAGCACTCAGATTGAGCTTTTGCCCAGCAGCCCGCAAGAGTTGCCCGGCATTCGGATCATCTACGGGCGCGTGGTCATGATGCCGCTGGCCCAAGCGGGATCCAAGCTGCGCGTGGTGTTCGGTAGCCACAGCGGCGTGATTACGTTTTCCAATGCCGAGTCGATTGCCGCGTTGGAAGTGCGGCGAATTCAAACGCCCGGCATGAATCCGGAAACAGAGCCTTCTCCCATGCTTGCCGATCTTTATGCGGTGGCCGGCGGTATTCAGTGGACCGAGATTGCGTCGGGCGCGGAAGGTAAGAAGCAACAACTTTCGCCGCAGCAGAGGATTCAGTTCAACATGGATGCGGTATCCGAGGCGATTGCCTCGAAGGAGATGCCGCGTTGGATCACGGTCGAACCGATCAGCGCGTTGGATCGTCGGGCGTCGATTGCGATTGCCGCGGCGCTGCCCACGGATCGCTTGTCGCGGCTGGGGCTTTTGGAGTTGACCACCACCCGGCCGCAAAAGGAAGTAAAATGGCTTGCATTGCGATGCCTGAGCCATATTGGGCAGTACCGCGATTTGGTAACGGCGTTGAACGATGCCGCCCGCAAGCCGGATTGGCCCGACTATATCGACCAACTGCGTGAAGCCGTGGCCCGGGACGCCGAGTCGGCGGCCGGCGTTCGCGTTGCGATCGAGAAGCAGTATCCTCAACAAGCCGAAGTCCTTTATCGGATGCTTTGGGGGTACAGCAACAAGGATCTGGCAGCCGGCGAGGACGCCAAATTGGTGAAAGCCCTGGACGACGAGACCTTGGCGGTTCGCGTGCTTGGTTTTTGGAACCTCAAGGATCTGACGGGCGTGGGGCTTTTCTACAGGCCCGAGCAGACGGCGCTCAAACGTCAGCAGCCGATGCTTCGTTGGCGTCAGCGGCTGGATGCTCAAGAGATTCGTATGAAGACGGCCGAAGAAAAAGCCAATGCCGAGGCAGGAGAGAAAACCACTCCAGCCGCGACAGGGAAAACGCTATAGGCGTTCTGCTTTTTCAGGAGGCAGTCGAGACGCCTGCACCACGAAATGGAAACAGTTTTTCGTGATGCGGCGTCTTGCTGCTTGGGTAGTCATCATTTTGCCGGGGCTGTTGCCGTTTCCCACGGCGGCAAAAGGGCGGGTTTCTCGCGGAGGAACTCGAGGCCTTCACGCAGCTTGCCTTCGCGCGTGAAGAAAGGATGGAAGCCTTCGCCGTTCAGACCATTGCCGTCGTAACGATCGCGGCGTGTCGAAATCGCCTTGCCTTCGCGTAAAGCCCAGCCCATCCAGCCGAAGCCGGCCTCGCTCAGCATCTTTGTGTAATAGCGGGCTGTCTCGGCGCGGCGTTTGTCGTCTAAACAACCGGGGATGCACTCGTTGACCAACAGCGGCTTGCCGGTCTTTTTGCAAATAGCATGGAAGCTGTCGATTTGTGATTTCAGTTCAGCGGGCGTGTGGGTATAAGGGTGTGCACAAAGTACGTCGCAAAGCGGGGCATAGGTTTCGATGTTGGTCCCCGTCATCGTTCCCATAGTGATCGGCTGCTTCACGCCGCACGAACGAACCGTGGCGGCGACCTGTTTCAGAAATTCGAATTCACGCTTCGACCAATCCTCGTTGAGATTATAAGCATTCGGCTCGTTGCAGAGATCCCAGATCATTACGCGGGGATCGGAGGCCAACGGCTTGACCAATGTGCGGACATATTCGAGCTTTGGTCGCCAGTCGCGGGAAAGATCCTCGATGAACTGGCCGCCGTATTCCCATTGTGCGTCGTGCCAACGATTGAACAGGCAAGGCATCGTTTTCATGCCGTGTTCGTCGATTGCCTTGACGGCGTCGAGAAATCGTTCGGTCACTTTTTCCGGGTCGGCCATCCAGGCGGTGAACTCGATCCAAAGACGGATGCAGTTGGCATGGACCGTTCTGGCCAGGGCGACCTCTTCGCGGAACTTCGCGCCATCGTAGAACCACCAGGCCTCTTCGATTCTTGCGCCCCACGAGGGCACGACGGAAAAGCCTCGCAGCCAAGCGTAGTTCGGATAAACGTGCATCGTCGGCCCGGCCGTTTCCGCGGCAGTGGCCCAACGATCTACGCCCGCAAGACCGCCGACAACCGCGGCAGCGCCGAGTTTCAGGGCGTTTCGTCGGGTAAAGACCGTTTGATTTTCAGCGTTCATGTTGAAGCTTCGTAGGTAGGTGGGAAGGTGTGAGTAAGGGATCAAGGACTGGGCGTTTTCGGCGGGATGCCGATGGCCGATTCCAACGTGGGTGTCGGGCGGAAGTCGGGAAGGTCTTTGTACATCAAATTCCGGCGGCCGAAGTACGACCCGTAGTAGGGCCCATTGGCGTCGGCCCAAGTGACAAGGCGGATCATTTCCTCGGGCGAAAGTTTTACGTCATAGTGTCCCTGGCGAAGTAGGGTGATGAACCGGCTGGAATGCGAGCCCAACTGGTAAGCAGGCAAGGGTTTTACGTTCGTGATTTGTGCGTGGGGCTGCGGCCCTATGAATTCCTGGATGTAGGCCACGAGATGCTTGTTCATGATGTTCTCGTAGGACCGGCAGAAGAAGGTCGTCCTATCGCCGGAAAGATCGAGTTGCCCCTCCGATTTTTTGGGGTTATGGCATTGCACGCAATGCCGGTCAAGGATGGGCTGCACGTCGGTGGGATAGTGGATCGGCCGCGGCCCTGTTTCGCCGGGCTGGGGAACGATTTTTTGCAGCGGATTACGCAGGGCGAGCGGCGATTGGTTTGCGACCGCGGTAGGTTGATACAAATGGCATCCGTGGCAGGATCGCGATTCTCCCGGCTGAAAATTCACGAAGCTTCGCATCCGCTGCACTTCCATGTAATTCGCGTCGAGTGCTTGAAAAAATAGGCTTTTGCCCGCCGGCACGGTAAAATAGGCCGAACCGTCTTCTTGCACCGGCACGATCCCATGCAGCACTTTGACGAAGATATGCGCGTTCAAGCTGATGGGCACATGTTGCCCCATTGTGGAATCGTTCGGCCAGAAACGTCGGGCCGACCAGGGGCGAGGAACTTGTTCCAAGATGCGAAGATATTTCACCGTCCCGCGAGGCACTCCATCGAGCCCCGCATAGATATCGGAAAGAATGACGGTCGCTTCCTTGGGCGTCGAGGCCGAGGCTTTAGGCAAATGCGAAGCGATGACCGGCGGGCATGGCCGGGGTCGAAGCGGGATCGGCTGCCAACTGGAAATGCCGGGATCGTGATAAATGGGGACACGGTTGCCGAATTCGTCGATGAGCCACATCCCATAGGCCGAGGGATCGTTCCATGCACGGTTTGGATTGCAGGCAACCAGGAAATACTTGCCGGCGCCGGCCCCCGTGGTTGGATCGGCCAACGGATAAGGATCGGCAAACAGCGGCCCGATGTTGTCTTTCACGAGTTGCCCGTTTTGCCAATGCGCGAAATTTTCGCCGAGCGGAGCGCCCTCTTTGCCTTCTACGCTAAGATCGGTGTCGGGCGTTAGTGAATGCAGCGGTTCGGCCGTCAGGGGATTGCGCCGCGTATCGACGCGCAAAATCGGCCCCACGGCGAAAGGATGGTGCATCGTGGCCGTGCAGACAAATAGGTTGTCGCTGCCGGGTATCGCGCGGCCCTGGATCAGCACGGGCGGGAAATCGATGTATTTGCCGTAGACCGCGGTCGAGCCCGTGCCGTCGGGATTCATGGCCCAAAGCATCTGCTCGGCAATGACGCCTTTATCGACGTATTCCCAACGGGTGTAGAGAATTCGGCCGTCGTTCATCACCGTGGGCGTGGACTCACTCAGGGCATTGCCGGAAAGCTCTTGGATATCGCTGCCGTCGGCGTTCATGCGGTAAAGCGTGTTGACGGTCAGTTGGTCGCTTTCGTCGCACAATACGCTGCGTTCGCATCGCGTCGAGGTGAAACAGATTCCGCCGTCGGGCAGATAACAAGGATAAAAATCGTCGGTATGATGGCGATAAACGCCCGACGGTTTGTTGGCTGGGTGCCAATACTTGGCCACTCTCGCGGCTTCGTCGGGAGGATCGAAGGTCAATTGGCGCAGACCACGGCCGTCGATGCCGACTTCGTAGAGGCGAAAGCCGATGCCGGGAGCTTTCTTGTAACCGAAAACCACGCGGAGGCCGTCGAAGGACAAATCGAAGCGGTCGAAAATGCCGCCGGCCAATGAAGGAACCAATTCCGTCACTTTTCCGTCGGCCAACGAGAGGACGCAGAGATTTCCGCCAAAACGTTCGGCCCGCATGAAATCGGCGTAATACCATCCGGGGCTATAAGTGAATCGTTTGACAAAAACGATGCGGCCGGACTCGAGCAGCGGATTGCCCACAACGAGAGCTTCGCGGGCAAGTGTGCGAAGAGCGGTTAGCATGGTTCGCACGGCTTCGCTCTTGGGATCCCAGGGGCCTTGCGATTTTTCGGCCAAAGCTCGTTCGATTTGTTCGAGCTTCGCAAGATAATCTTGCCCTCGATACGGAGTGGGAAACGATTTTTGAAGATCTTCGATGGCCAAACGGAGGCTTTTTGCTTCCTTGGCGACGTCTTTTGCATGGATTTCGGCCGGCAAGGGCGCTATGAGATCGGCCGCGGTTGCCTTGGCCGTAAGCAGCACGGCGAAAGCAACAAGAGCAATGGTTTTTGTCCAGGAATGCCTCGTCATGAGGTATCGCCTTTCTAATGGTACGGTCAAGACTTGCTCTTCAAGTCGAAAACGATTTCGCCTGAGGCGGGCACGGTGGCCGTGAGCAAAGATTGGGCGGGGATGCTGTAGCGGGGAGGGATGGCTTTCGCCGCGGTTGTCGCAGGACTGGTGGGATGCGGAGAGTAACCGCTAGACGTTCGGGCGACGACGATCACTTTATACTTGCCGGGCTTGGCGCCGTTGCCCGAGGGAAACGTGGTCAGTCGGAATCGACCGTTGGCATCGGTAACGCCCGAGGCGCTGGGATTGCCTTCGATCTCGGGGCAGAATGTTACAGCGACGCCGGGCAAGGGGGTTTTGTCGAGCGTTACGAGTCCCTCGACGGGTGTTAAATCTTCAGGCACGGCAGGCGTTTTCTTGCCACATGCCGGGACAATTGCCAGCAGAGCAACAAGCAGCAGAAATCGTTTTCGCGGTTGGTTTTTCATAGGTCCATCGTGTTTGAAAAGTATCGGCTCAGAAATCCGATACGGGGTTGCCGTCGCGGCGGTCGGCCAGATGGCGGAACAGCGTGGCGTTGATGTTGTAGCTGATCGTATGCACGGAACCGTCGGCAAAAACGGTGTTCATGCCGCCGGAGTGCGACGAACCGGTGATGTATCGGGAGTCGGAGCCGTTGGGCAACGTGATATA
>CAYWGR010000057.1:0-3597 GCA_964458015.1 uncultured Planctomycetaceae bacterium | reverse complement strand
ATAGGTTTGCGCATCTTGCATGGGCGGCGCGGCGGCCGAGCGGGCGATGTCCTGACACCAGCCGTTGCTGATGCCCACGCAGTCGCCCCAGTCGCCGGTTTGATATTGGCTCATCTGCAACCATTTTTCGGCGATCATAATCGTATTGGCCAATCCGTCACGCACGGAAGCGAAGCTGACGAGGACGTCCACCGTGCCGCCGATCGTTTTGTTGAAGAGTCCGTAGGTGTCTTTCACGCCGGCGGCATACCACTCGTTGACTTCGCGGACATCGCCGTCGGCAAGGCCGGGAACCACGCAAGCGTAATCGGTGAACCCATGATTGCAGGTTTCGGCGCCGTAGTTGATCGTGCCGGGGCCTCGGGTCGGCGGTCGTCGGGAAGGGCAGAAATAGACGGGGATCGTGGCCGCTTGCACCGTGGCAAGATCTTCGGCCTTGTAGAGGTTGTCTTGTTCGAGGAATGGGAGGATTTGGAAGGCCCAGCTTGCATCTTGATAGGGCGCCTGCTTGGGCACGCCGGGGCTTGCATAGCTGACCGGCGTATCCCAACTATTGCCGCCCGAGGGCAGACGGCTGAATGCCGTGTGGAAATTATGGCATGCCAAGCCCATCTGCTTGAGGTTGTTGCTGCATTGCAATCGGCGAGCTGCCTCTCGCGCCGATTGCACGGCAGGCAAGAGCAAGGAGATGAGAATCCCGATGATGGTTATCACTACCAAAAGTTCTACGAGAGTAAATGCGCTAGGATATTTAGGATTTGTTGATTTGGGATTTGGGATTTTATTTCTTGGCAACATGACGATGGTTCCTCATTCTCTAGTGATTACGTTCCTCGATCTAAAATCCCAAATCTCCAAATCCTACATCAACAAATCCTATTTTCGCTTCCGCCATGCATAAGCCACGAGTCCGAAGAGACCGATGGCCGACATAACTAAAGTGGAAGGTTCCGGTATTGCCTGTGTGCTGAATTGCATTTCGGCAATTTGGAAGTTGAAAAAGGTCGGGCCGTTTTCGTAGCTGTTGTTGACCCGCATTCCAATGTATTGGGCGACGACCGGATCCCAGTAGACGTTCTCGAAGTCGCCGTTCGCGATTTCCGAATACGTATAGCTCTTCAGTAACCCAAGATCACTGCCGCTAGCGTCACTAAGATAAAAATCAACGCTCGAAGGCGTAAGGCTATCGGGAACGAGTCGGCTGAACATTTTCGCTCCGTCAACCTGATAAACGCCGCCAAGGTTGAAAACCATGTAGCCAGTGACGGGATCGGAACCGTTGATGGGAAATGTATCAGAGCTACTGCCGGTCAGCGAATCATCCGACAGGACGCAAAACGTGTTCAAATCGCCATCGATTGCCTTGTCCGCCGCATACGTCGGGTCGGGTGAACCGCCGCCAGGATACGCAGGGCCCGAAGAGAAGGGGACTGCCGTGGGAGTGCGCCACGCAGGCGTGTTGTACTTTGTTTGCAGATAGGTGGTAACGCTGCTGCGATCCGCATCGGACAGCACGTGATCGAATGCAATAATTTCAGCGACATCGCCCTTCCACAATTCATTTCCCGCTCCGGAATAGCCTACCCACAAGCGATCACTGGTCGTATAATCCGCCGGATCACCCTCTGCGAGTTGGGCCGAGCCTCGTTTGTCGCCATTGTAATACCATGCCCAATTGCTTTCCGTAGCGTCGTTCATGGTGTAGGCTTGCACGTTCCATCGGGCGTTCAATGAATCTGCCGATCCATAGGTGCTCATGGCATTGGGGGTCCAAGCCGTAAAGGATGAGGTGGGGGCGTATCCATCGCCGGTATTTGCACCGAATGCAACTCGGCCGCTTCCATTACCCCACCAACCTTGAGTGCCCCATCCTCCGCTTGTGTTTTTGAGGACGGCGAATACCGTTAATCCCGAGATGGACGGCCGCCAAGTCGAAGCGGTATCCAAATAGAGGCCGTCTCCGGATCCATCCGTGTTGCCGTCGAACCGCAAAACAGCCTTGCCGTTTAGCCCCGAGGCAATGTAGGTCGGCGCATTGATGACGTTTTCATTTTGAACGAAGTTATTGCTGTTTCCGCTGATGTCGGCCCAGGATTGGACTGCAGCGCCGTTGCTAACGCCGGTGATGCTGCCGGCGTCAAGCCATAAGGTATTTCCCGAGGGAGGAACAAAAGCCGCGAAGGCTGTTCCACAAAATGCGATGCTTGTCACAATAGCGAACGCTATCATGAGGCGCGATATCGCCTGGAGATCGCTCTTACCCGCAAACCGTTTCATATTCTGTACTCCTACGATAAGTATGAATCTTTCCGCCGAATTTCGGCAGCCGGCAACGCGCCGGCAGGTATCTCCTGATCACAAGCTGATGCAACCGTTTCTTTCGAGCAGAGACCGGCATCGCCTTGTAGGGCGAATCGGCCTGAACGATCTGCCCGATGTTAATTTGGTTTCATAGGCAATGCCTCCTGTTGTGTCGTGATGTTTGGCTTTTCTTCCGTTTTTGACGTCTTAGAAACAGACCAAGCATTCGGGATCCCATATTTTCGCGCCAAATAGCTTCCTGCTTGGGTAAGTTCCTGATCCGTAAGCACGCGATCGTAAAGCATTAGCTCGGCGATGTCGCCGATCCAGAATTCTTCGTTCGAACCGGAGGTGCCGATGCAGACGGGCTCCATATAGGGTGCAACCTTGCCGGAGTCGAGCCCCACGCCTCCGGTGATCGCTCCGTTGCATCGCCATGTCCAATGGCTCGGAAGAATGTCGGGCACGGTGTAGGCATGAATATTCCAATTCGTGTTGATGGAATTCGCCTGGCCGAACGTGCAAAACTGATTCGGGGTCCACGCCCAGAATGAACTCGTTGGAGCCGCATGTTTATAGTTCATGCCGAAGGCCAAACGCTCGGCGCCGCCTCCGAAGTATCCGCGAACAATCGACTGTTCCTTATTCATATCCGCGTTCTGTACGACGCTTAGAAGCGTGAACGGCGGCTTCAAGGGCTGAATGCCCGGCGTTCGAGGATCGATATCCAAGAAGCCGCGAAGTTGTTCGCGTCCGCTGAAACGCACGACCGGCTTATGGTTCAAGCCGGACTTGGCGCCGGAAACGTAAATCGGCAACTCCATCGCGATGTGATACATGTTGTTGACGTTGCCGCTGCTGTCGGGCCAATTGCCGACGGGTTGGCCGTCGTCGCGTTTGGGAAGAGCGTCGGCCTTGAGCCAGAGGACCAAGCGGTCGCCGGCAACCACTTCGGGCAGTTTGACCGCGGCTGGTTTGACGCTTGCCGGCATTGCGCGGACAAAACGTTTGGCGTTTGCGGATGTTGCCGGCTGAGGAGCGGCTGCAAGGGATTGAGCTTGGCCGTCGAGGGCAATTTCTTGACCGGCTGACAATGTTTGAAGTTTCGGGACATTATTTGGTCGATTACCGAGGACCGCCACCTGCACTTTCCCCTGGAAAACGACCACGCTTTCGCGACGGTCTGGCCAGACTTCGACGCCGAATTCGGTGCCGAGATCGGTCACCGTGGCTGCGGGCGTTCGCACGGCAAATACGGGGGCGGGGCATTGGGGACGGGGGGCGGGGGTCGCTGCG
>CAYWGR010000056.1:0-30437 GCA_964458015.1 uncultured Planctomycetaceae bacterium | reverse complement strand
ACGGGCCAACCATTCGGCAAACCGTTGGCCCGTTGGGCCGACAACACCGATTCGACGTGGCCAATTTCCCCAGGGCGATGCCCTGGTCTGGGTAAAACGTGCCCTTTCAGGGCAAACGCAGTGCCGCCGTGAAATTGTGTCGCACCCAAAGCGACAAGCGGGCTTGATCTTTGTATAGCATAGAGTATACTAAATTATGGCATCCGAGAAGCCATTCTCTGAAGTGAAAAAAATGTTGGAGCGGGCTGGATACCGGCTGGTTCGTATCAGCGGCTCCCATCACTATTTCACCAAGCTGGGCGCGGAACCTTTTTCCATTCCCGTGCATCACGGAAAAGTGAAACCATATTATGTCCGCCAAGTCGAAAAAGTCTGCCAAGGCGATTGATCGGCCGTTCGATCCGCGTATAACGGCCGAGGCTCTGAAAGTTGCACAACAATATCAGGTCATTTTGGTCTTCGAGGACGGGCATTGGTACGGCCGGGGATTGGAGTTGCCCAACATCCACGGCGATGGCAAGACCGTCAGCCAATGCGTCGAGAATACCCGTGAAGCTTTTTGCGGTTGGGTGGCCTATTTGCTTGAAGAGGGCCAGCGACCCCCGACGCCGGCACGCGAAGGCACGCGGACGGCCCAGGTGAACGTTCGGCTTACCTCGGAAGAGAAGGTGCTGTTAGAAGCCACCGCAAAACGAAAAGGGTTCAGCGGATTATCGGATTTCGTCCGCGCCGCCGCGATCGAGTCGGCCAAATAGATCGTACGATTTTCGCATGGTGGTGCGCAGTAATATTTCATGGTCAAGTTGGATAAGCTACATTGATTAGCTGTCATTAGTCCAGCGGCTTGGCAGCAGGGGCCGCCGTACCGGCGGTCGCTAAACTCAGGGCCGATGTTCCGTCGGTGCTAAACGGTTGTACTATCCGCGCACATTCCGGGAGCTGTTAGCTCCCGGCTAATTCTTGTGCATTTTGCGGTCTGTGGAGGAACCGTCAAAATCCGGTACTGCACCCGCCGCGTCTGCAGCTAAACGGTTGTACTATCCGCGCATATCCCGGGAGCTGTTAGCTCCCGGCTAATTCTTGTGCATTTTGCGGTCTGTGGAGGAACCGTCAAAATCCGGTACTGCACCTGCCGCGTCTGCCTGGTTTGCAATCCAGCTCCACTTACGCTATACTACCCATGTTGTTGGCGGTTGTACGACCGCCCCCGCCGATATCAAACCTTCCTTCCACCTTACGGTTTTTTTCAGGAGAAACCGACCATGCAGCGATTCGCTTCTTTCGTTTGTTCGATGGCCGTTTTGATCACGGTCCAAGCCGCGATGGCCCAAGACGACTTCAAGCCGATCTTCGACGGCAAAACGCTCGACGGCTGGGACGGCAATCCGAAGTTTTGGAGCGTCCAAGACGGTTGCATCACCGGTGAAACCACGGCCGCGAATCCCACGCAAGGCAATACGTTTCTGATTTGGCGCGGCGGGCAAGTTGCCGATTTCGAGCTCAAGGCCGAGTTCCGTATGCCGAATCCGGGCTTTGCCAACGGCGGTATCCAGTATCGCAGTCGTGAAGAACCGAAGGACTGGGGCAAATGGGTTGTTGGAGGTTATCAGGCCGATATGGACGGCGGCGACACCTACACGGGCATCCTTTATGAAGAACGCGGCCGGGGCATCGTCGCCCAACGCGGTGAGAAGGTCGCCGTCGGCGAGGATCACAAACCGCAAGTCACCGGCAAGATCGGCGAATCGGCCGAATTGCAGAAGAAGATTAAGAGGAACGATTGGAACGAGTATCACATCATTGCGAAAGGCAACCACCTCCAGCAATACATCAACGGCCAGTTGATGAGCGATATTACCGACAACGATCCCCAAGCCCGACGCATGAGCGGCATCCTGGCGTTCCAAGTTCACGCCGGCCCGCCGATGAAAGTGCAATTGCGCAACATTCGGCTCAAACAACTGCCCGCACCGGTCAACCCAATGAAGGGCGACTCGGCGAAAAAAAAAATTGTGTTCGTAGCGGGCGGACCTAGCCATGGCTACGCGGATCACGAATACGCCGCCGCCTGCGACTTGTGGGCGAAGGATCTGAAAGAAGCCTTTCCCGGCCTCGAAACCATTGTTCACCGAAACGGCTGGCCGAAAGATCCCAAAATTTTCGACGGCGCCGATGCCATCGTCCTGTTCTCCGACGGCGGCGGCGGAAACCCGATGATTCCGCACCTGGCTGAAATCGACAAGCTCATGAAGCAGGGCGTCGGTTTGGCCTGCATCCATTATGCGGTTGATATTCCGAAGGGGAATGCCGGTGATTTGTTGAAGGATTGGATCGGCGGCTATTTCGAGCAGTTTTGGTCGGTCAATCCGTTTTGGGTCGCCGAGTTCAAGACCTTGCCCGATCATCCGATCGCGCGTGGCGTCAAACCGTTCTCGATCGTCGATGAATGGTATTACCACATGCGATTCCAAGACAACATGCAGGGCGTCACGCCGATTCTGACGGCCGTTCCGCCCGACAACACCCGGCAGGGCCAAGACGGTCCTTACAGCGGCAATCCCACGGTTCGTGCCGACAAAGGCAAGCCCGAACATTTGGCTTGGGCACGCGAACGCGCAGACGGCGGGCGCGGTTTCGGCTTCACCGGCGGCCACACGCATTGGGCCTGGGCCAACCATAACTACCGCACCATCGTACTGAACGGCATCGCCTGGGTCGCCAAGCTCGATATCCCCGCCACGGGCGTTCCCTCGAAGAATCCCACGTTTGAAGAACTGGAAACCGGTTTAGACAAACCGCAGCCGAAAGACTTCAACCGTGACAACGTTCGCAAGATGATCGAGCAGTGGAAGTAAATCTTGCATCCGTCGCCTCTCCCGTAAGCGGGAGAGGGGCCGGCAAGGGAGCGAAGCGGAGCTTCGTGGATGGGCGTTCCCAAGCTGGAGCTTGGGCACGAGTGGAAAGGCGGTTTGAGCTGCCAAGAGATCCAAGCTGTTCTCACCGAACTGCCCTCACCCTAAGCCTTTCCCAAAGGGAGAGGGGACGTTGGTAATTACGCTTTTGGTCGCGCTACTCGCCGATACGTTTCCAACGCATCCGGAAACGGCCCCAGCGCTCGGTCGAAGATTCCGAGCGTATAGGCAATCGTCATGCCGTAGTTGGTGATCGGCACGCCCGCGCGGCGGCACTCCATCAATCGGGTGAGCATCTCGCGGCGGTTCCACATACACGCCCCGCAATGGATGACCAGCCGGTACTGGCTCAAGTCGGCTGGGAAATCGTGCCCTTGGATCGTATCGATCTTCAGCTCGCCGCCGACGTATTGCGTAAGCCAACGCGGTATCTTCACCCGTCCGATATCGTCGCCGATCGGATGATGCGTGCAGGCCTCGGCCACCAACACGCGGTCGCCCGGGCGAAGCTGCTCGATGGCGGTCGCTCCCTCGACGAGTTGCGCTAGGTCGCCCTTCTGCCGCGCGAAAAGAATCGAAAATGAAGTCATTTTCACGTTCGGCGGCGTATCGGCCGACACCTTCAAAAACGCTTGCGAATCGGTGACCACCAAGGCCGGCGGCCGATTGAGCCGGGCGAGCGCGTCGCGCAATTCCCGCTCCTTCACCACCAAACAATAGGCGTCGCCATCCAATAGATCGCGAATCGTCTGCACCTGCGGCACAATCAGCCGGCCCTTGGGCGCTTCCATGTCGATCGGCACGACCAGCACGGCCATTTCGCCCGGCGGAACCAGATCGGCCACAATGGCCGGCGCTCGCAAAAAGTCCTCGGGCGCCGCCTGAATGATCGCCTCGCGCAATTCGAGCACGCCGCGCGTTTCCGAAGCAACCGTTTCAACAAACGGCGTCTTCGATGCATGGAGCCGTTCCTCTAAATCCGCTGCCGGGCGATGGATGTCGGACTTGTTGAAAGCCACGATGACCGGAACGTTTCGCCCGCGCAATTCGCGATAGATCCCCTCCTCGAAATCTTCCCAGCAGCCGGCGTCGACCACCAGAATGCCCAGGTCGGTGCGGTCGAACACCTGCCGCGTCTTCTGCACACGTTTTTCACCTAAGGAACCGACGTCATCGATGCCGGCCGTGTCGATCCAAAGCACGGGCCCTAGCGGCAGCAGCTCCATTGGCTTTTCGACCGGGTCGGTCGTTGTTCCTGCAACGTCCGACACGATCGAAACCTCCTGCCGCGTCATCGCATTCAACAGCGACGACTTGCCGGCATTGCGCCGGCCGAATAATCCGATATGAAGTCGAAGACCTTTAGGCGTTGGTTGCATGTGAGGTTCGTGCTATTCGGGCAAACGTTCTCGCCATTTCTGAGGATCTTGCGCTGTGTGAAAGACTGCGTAAATGGTGATGGCGTCGTCAAGATAGGTGTAAAGAATCACGTAAGGAAACCGGCGAACGGAAGCGATGCGATAAGGAGGATCGACGAACCCGCTCATTTCAGGATTGCGTTGAATGGAATGTAGGCGAGCATCCACGGCACGGAAGAATTCAAACCCCAGCCCTGATTGCCGATTCTCATACCATGCAAAAGCCTCGGAAACATCACGTTCGGCGGCGGTGAGAATCCGTAAGTTATTGACCATGCTGGGCAAGAATCCTCTTCTTAGCCTCTTCCCAGCTATCTGCCAACTGGGGATTTTGGCGGTATTCCGCAGCACGACGGTTCAATTCCGCCTTTTGCCAATCCGATAACGGCAAGCTCTCGGCTTCGGCGGCAATGCTATCCCAGAGATCTTCGACAAGCTGAAGTCTCTCGGGCAACGTCAAATCAAAAAGCTCGGTATAAGGAGGGTGCATGGACGACCTCGAAGCATAAGTCTCTGTCATCGCTCTGTTTTTAGATTCTACCTGGAAGCCGAGGGCCAAACAAGTCAAGGAATAAGCTACGAAGACCCTAGCCGACAAATTCGCTCCGGCGATGTTAGCTCGTCAAAATCCTCGGCCGTGAGCATTCCCCGTTCAATGACCAATTGCCGAATGGTTTGACCGCCGCTTGCGGCTTCCTGCGCAAGCTGCTCCGCCGCTTCATAACCGATTTTATCTACCAGGGCCGTCAACACTGCCGTGCTGTTTTGCACATTCGCCCGACACCGCTCAGCATCAGCCTCAATCCCTGTTACACAATGTCGCGTGAAGATATCGCAAGCGTTGGTTAAAAGATCAAGCGAAGTCAGAAGGCTGTCGGCCGCCAGTGGCAGAAATTGGCTTAACTCTAAATTGCCGCCGCCGATGGCCTGCACGATCACTTGATCATGTCCCATCACGGCAATTGCGGCCTGGGCGACGGCCTCGGGGATCACGGGATTCACCTTGCCCGGCATGATCGATGAGCCTGCCTGACGCGGCGGCAATTTAATCTCGCCCAGTCCGGCATGAGGGCCGGAAGACAGAAGCCGCAGATCGTTGGCGATCTTCAGCAAATTCACGGCCAGCGTGCGCAGAATGCCTGACACTTCAACGAAGGCATCCATGTTTTGCGTGGCCTCGACCAAATTTTCCGCCCTGGCGAGCCCCAGCCCCGTGATTTCGCGCAGCCGTTCGACGACGCGGAAAATATATTGCCGCGGCGCGCCCAATCCGGTGCCGACGGCCGTGCCGCCCAAGTTCACCACGCGCAGCCGCTCCTCGCACTTATAGATGCGCCAGCGGTCGCGAGCGAGTGCGTCGGCGTAGGCCGCCATCTCACGGCCTAGCGTGACGAGCACGGCATCTTGCAATTCGGTCCTGCCGATTTTCACGACCTGGGCCAACTCTTTTTCTTTCGCCTGAAATGCCTCGAAAAGCGTAACCACGCTCCGTTCGAGATCGTGCAACGACAGGATGGCCGCCACTTTCAAAGCGGTTGGATAGGTGTCGTTGGTCGATTGATGCAGATTCAGATCGTCGTGCGGATCGAGCGTTTTGTAGTCGCCGGGCGGTCGTCCGAGCAACTGTAGTGCCCGATTGGCCAGCACCTCGTTGACGTTCATATTGGTCGAAGTGCCCGCACCTCCTTGCAAGGCATCGACGACGATATGTTCATCGAGTTGCCCCGCGATCATTTCGCGACATGCAATTTCGATGGCCTGAAACGTTTCGTCGTTCCATCGGCCAAGCTCATGATTGGTTTGCGCCGCGGCCAATTTGACCGCCCCCAACGCATGAATCAATCGGCGATGGACGGGCCGACCAGCCAAGGGAAAGTTTTCCCGAGCGCGCAGCGTATGAATGCCCCATAGCGCCGAGGCATGGACATCGCGGCTCCCCAGCAGATCGGTTTCCGTGCGGTATTCCATTTGGAGGTTTTTTCGTGAAGTCCCCTCTTCCTTTGGAAAAGGGTTAGGGCGAGAGTTGTTCGATTGCATGGCAATTCCAACCGCCCTCGCCACAGGCCCCTCTCCCGCTTACGGGAGAGGGGAGGTGGTCTCTCAGAAATACAAATCGCGTTCGCCCTTCTCGGTAATCCGTTGCAAGCGGTCGAGCAGTTGACGTTTGCGATCGCCGTCGGGAATTTTTTCCAACTCGGCACGTAACGCAATTTCGCCCGCCGCGCGCGTCTCGGGCGAAGCGTAATCAATCAGGTACTCCATCAACGTGCTCAATGCGTTCGGGGTACACATATTCTGAATGAAGCCGGGAATGGCGAATTCCATGAACTGCTCGCCGGTCCGGCCCAGGCGGTAACATGCCGTGCAGAAGCTGGGAATGTAGCCGTCGACCAACAGCTCGCGCACGACCGTGTCCAACGGGCGAATATCGCCTAGCTCGAACTGCTCAAGCTCCATCACCTGCGAGTCGCCCACCTCGGTATAGCCGCCGATCTCGACGCGGCTGCCGGCGTCGATCTGCGAAATGCCGAACGCCATGATCTCGCGACGCAAGGCTGGTGTTTCGCGGGCGGTGCAAATCAAGCCGGTGTAAGGCACCGACAGCCGCAAGACGGCCACCATCTGCTTGAAATCTTCATCGTTGACCAGATATTGTTTGTCGATTTTCACGCCACAAGCCGGGCGAAGCCGCGGGAAACTGATCGTATGCGGCCCGACATTGTAATTTTTCTGCAGGTGCAAGGCGTGGCTGACCAACCCCAGCGTTTCAAAACGCCAATCGTACAGACCGAACAGTGCGCCAATGCCTACGTCGTCGCACTCGGCCTCCATGGCGCGGGCCACGCCGTCCAATCGCCACAGGTAGTTCGACTTGTTCGTGTTCTTCGGATGAACCCGTTGGTAGGTTTCGTGGTGGTAGGTCTCTTGGAAAATTTGATAGGTGCCGATCCCGGCGGCCTTCACAGTACGGTAGCCTTCGTGATCGAGCGGCGCGGCGTTCAAGTTCACGCGGCGAATTTCGCCGCGGCCGGTTTTCGTCGCATACACTTGCCGCACGCAGTTGGCCATGAATTCGGGCGAATAGCGCGGATGCTCGCCGAAAACGAGAATGAGCCGCTTGTGGCCCTTGTTTTCCAGGGCCAAAATCTGTTCCTGCAATCCCTTTTCGTCGAGCGTGCGGCGAATTTCGTCACGATTCGTCCGCCGGAATCCGCAGTAGATGCAGTCGTTCGTGCAGTCGTTGCCGACGTAGACCGGGGCGAAAAGCACGATACGGTTGCCGTACACGTCGCGTTTCAACTGCCTCGCGGCGTCGAAAATCTGTTCGAGCAAAGCCGGTTCCTTGGCCGCCAAAAGAGCCGCCGTCTCCTCGACCGCCAAGGGCTGCTTCGACATGCTTTTTGCAATAACATCGCGGATTTCGGCCGCGTCGGTCTTTTTTTCCATAAGACCGTGCAATAGATCTTCGTCGATGAAGTCGTATCCGCTACGACTGAGTTTCGCATTCTTAATCACAACAGACATTCGATTCACTCCTCAAGTCCGGGAGCTAACAGATCCCGGAACAAACAAAAAACGCACATTCCGAAAGCTGTTAGCTTCCGATGATTTTCACCAGATTATTTGTCTGGTCCTTTGGTAAAGAATGCCTAGCCTCGCTGCGAAGCTCCGGTGTTGAAACGGCATTCTCCGGAAAATTCACCATAGATCCATTCTCGTTCCGAAGCTCCGGCTTCGGAACGCCGTTCTCTGGGGGATTCACCAAAGATTTACGATAGTTTTTCGAGTCACCCCGGCCTTGGCCTGGTTGGCGGCCGATGCCTTGGATGCGTCCAGTCAGGCAATGATGACAGGCTTCGCCCGTTTCGGCGATGCAAGCTTTATCAGGATATATTTCGTATAACGCGCGGTATTGGGTCGGCGTAAGGTTGGGCATCACCACGTTCGCACCGCGGCTGAGCCCCAATTCTCGTCCCTGGGCTGTGTTCAAGGTGGCCAACGCCGTGGTGGCCGGGATGTTCGCCCGCGGACACACCAACCGCGCCAGGGCGACAACCTTGTAGGTCATTTCCTCGGTGGCCGAAACCTGAAGACCGTCCGGCGCGTCGGGCCAAGTTGCCGCGTCGGCCAAGGGCGTATCGGGATGACGCAGATACGGCCCTACGCCGATCATGTCCAGATCGAGTGTGGCGAACAGTTCGATATCGTTCGCCAAGTCGTAGAACGTTTGGCCCGGGATGCCGATCATTACGCCGCTGCCCACCTCGTAGCCTAGGTGTCGCAGCGTATGTAAAATATCCAGCCGATTCCGTTGTACAACCGCCCTCACCTCAGCCCCCTCTCCCGCAAGCGGGCGAGGGGAGTGTGCAGGCGGATGGATCCGGTCGAACAGCGTGCGGTTCGAGGTCTCGAATCGCAACAGGTATCGGTCCGCGCCGGCTTGTCGCCAAGCGGCCAATTCCTCGTCGTCGCGTTCGCCCAAGCTCAGGGTGACCGCCAACGGCGTTGCGGCCTTGATTTTTTTCACCAGCGCCGTGATGCGATCTTGGCTTAATCCGGGATCTTCGCCCGATTGAAGCACCACGGTGCCGTAGCCGAACTCGACGGCCTTGGCGGCACAGCCAAGTATTTCTTCGTCCGACAACCGATAACGCTCTAGACCGGCGTTGCCTGTGCGCAGGCCGCAATAACCGCACTGTCGGGCGCAAAAATTCGAGATTTCGACCAGACCGCGCAAATGCACCTCGTCGCCGACGTTTTCGCGCCGCGTTTGGTCGGCAAGCCGCCAAAGATCGGCCAAACGGTCGCCATTGGTTTCACGAAGCCAGCAGAGGATTTCCGAGCGTTGCATAGTTGGTGAATTTGATCGAATTGGTAACACTTCATTATATGCAGTTGAGCCCGGACCGGCAGCGGTTTTATCGGACAAATCCTAGATTTTGGAAAAGAAGCCGCCAGATTCAGGCTTCCACCCCCTAACTCTTGTGGTTTTTGCGTCCCGCCGTGCGGGGTGGCATCGCGGTGCTGCTGGTGGTACGTTGGGGGGAGATCATCCCAGAAGCCGACTTGCCGAGGAGCCGCCTCTCGCTTCAAAGCTTCGCCACGAAATGCAAAACAATGTCTCACTCTCCTTTTCTTCTTTTCTCTTTTGTTTACACCATCCCCGGTTTTTAGATAAACTGAAGGTGTCCTGAAATTGGACTACCAAAACAGCCGGAAAAAAGGAGTAGGAGGGTCGTGAACGACCCTGACATGACATGCGGTTGAGGGAAATTAGTTTGTTCGGCGTCTGTATCCCGGCGTAAACGCACGGGCCTAATACCGCCTGCGGCGGACAAGGGCCGTGAACGGCCCTGGCATTTGAATTTCGGGACACCCTTAGATAAACTTCTTTTATGACCACTTTCTACGCACAAGGTTCGCCCGACGCCGATTTATCGCTGGAAGATTTGCGCACAGCCCTAGAGGGGACACTTCGGCAATTGGAGCCGCGCGGCAAGGTATTGGCCATCCCACCCGACTTCACTCGGTTCAACAGCATGGCCGGCCCGCTGACATGCATGGCCCATCAATATCTGGGCGACCGTTTGACCGACATCATGCCCGCGCTCGGCACGCACGCCGCCATGCCCGATTGGCAATTGGATCGCATGTTCCCCGGCGTGCCTAAAAATAAGTTTCGCGTCCATGATTGGCGCAACGACGTCGTGACCATCGGCCAAGTGCCCGCCGAGTTTGTTGCACAAACGACCGAAGGCATCTATCAAAAACCTTGGCCCGCGCAACTCAATCGGCTGGTGTGGGAAGGGGGCCACGACTTGGTCCTCTCGATCGGCCAGATTGTGCCCCATGAAGTGATCGGCATTGCAGGCTACAACAAGAATCTCTTCGTGGGGACCGGCGGTTCGGCAGGCATTAACGAAAGCCATTTCATTGGCGCGGCCTACGGCATGGAACGTATGATGGGCCGAGCCGATACGCCCTTGCGACGCATCCTAAACTACGCCCAAGATCATTTCTGCAAGCATCTGCCGATTGTGTTCGTGCTGACGGTGATCGGTCCGCGCAGCGACGGCACATTGGCTATTCGTGGGCTGTTCATCGGTGATGATGTCGAATGTTTTGAACGTGCGGCTGCGTTGTCGGTCCAGGTCAACTTCACGATCCTCGACGAACCGTTGAAAAAAGTCGTCGTCCACCTCGATCCCGAGGAGTTCCACAGCACATGGCTCGGCAACAAGGCGATCTATCGAACACGGATGGCAATTGCCGACGCCGGTGAATTGGTGATTTTAGCTCCAAGCGTAGCCACCTTCGGCGAAGACCCGGAAATCGACCGAATGATCCGCAAATACGGCTATCGGACCACGCCGGAGATCATGCGATTCGTTGAAGAAACCGACGATCTGCCCAATAACCTCTCCGCGGCCGCGCACATGATCCACGGTTCGTCGGAAAAACGCTTTACGGTCACCTATTGCCCCGGCAAACTTTCGCGTGAAGAGATCGAATCCGTCGGCTACCAATATGCCGACTTGCCGACGATGCTCCGCCGCTACGATCCAAAGAGCCTTCACGACGGCTTCAACACGTTGCCCGACGGCGAGCGAATCTATTACATCAGCAATCCCGCCTTGGGGCTTTGGGCGTGGCGAGGGCGATTGGAGACGAAATAAGAAAAACCGCAGATGGACTCGGATAAACGCGGACACGAGAATTTGCGCTATCCGCGTTTATTTGTGTTTATCCGCGGTTTCTTTTCTTTGCCTCAATGCTTCATAGAACAGCACTGCCGCAGTGACCGAAACATTCAAGCTATCGGCCGCGCCGAGCATCGGGAGCCGCACGGCCTGGATGTCTTTTCCGGTCCAAACCGATGAGAGCCCCTCGGCTTCGCTGCCCAGCACGATGGCTGATAGTCCCCGATAGTCAACTTCCGTGTAAGGCAACGAACCATCTACCCGCGCGGCGAATATCGAAAACTTCCGCTCGCGTAACCACTGCAAAACGTCGCTGTTTGCTGCTTCGCACACCGGCATTGAAAAAATCGTGCCCAGGCTGGCGCGGATTGCGTTGGGATTATACAGATCGGTTCGCGGGTCGGCCAATATCACGGCCGACACGCCCGAGGCATCCGCGCTGCGCAATACCGCCCCGACATTGCCCGGCTTTTCCACGCCTTCCAACACGGCAACAACGGCATTTGTCGGCACCGTGAGGGATTCCAATGTCGGATGCGGCATTTCGGCCACGCCCAAAACGCCTTCCGACCGCTGACCAAACGCGAGTTTCTCGAAAACCGCTTCACTGACCGGCAGAATCTCACCGCCGGTGTTGGGAAGTGATACCAACAGTTGCCGGGCATCCTCGCTCGTGCAAAGCGGTTCGCAAACATAGGCCTCGATCAACTTCACTCCCGCCGCGATTGCGCGGCGCAACTCGCGAGCGCCGTCGATCAATATACGCTGCTGCTTTTCGCGATGGCGACGGTCGCGCAGTCGAACGGCATCTTTCACACGCGGATTTTGAATGCTCGTAATCATACTTCGTTGTCGAGAAAAACTAGCCGGGAGCTAACAGCTCCCGGAGTGTGCATCAACGCAATCTTATTCTTTGGGAATTATTTATCGCCCTTAGCAATGTGCATTCCGTTTCCACCGCAACACCATGCCGCTCGGCATTTCCCGGTCATCCGCCGAGAAAATCGAAAGCGGTTTTGCTCTCATCCACCCCGAGGGGCCGCTGGTGAAGAAATAGTCCGTCATTATGTCGCAAAGCTGTTCGGCATCATAGCCCGGCGTGTGACACGTCAATAGCATGAAGCGTGCTTGTCCCGCCGTCAACTCCCTGCACATCCCAAGCAGCCGAGGGAGATGTTTCGACAGCCGCCACACCTCGCCGCGCGGACCGTGGCCGTAGCTGGGCGGATCGAGGATCACTGCATCATACCGAGCGCCGCGTTGAATCTCGCGTTTCACAAATTTGACGGCATCTTCCGCGATCCAGCGGATCGGAGCATCGGCCAAGCCCGATAATTCCGCATTTCGCCGTGCCCAGGCAACAATGTTTTTTGCCGCATCGACATGAACCACTTCCGCACCGGCCGCCGCCGCGGCCAACGTGCTCCCACCCGTGTAAGCAAATAGATTCAAGACTTTTAACGGCAGTTTCAGGTTTTGTTCAACGGCTGTGGCTCCGGCCTGCTGAATCCGCTCTGTAATCCAATTCCAATTCTCGGCCTGCTCCGGGAACAGCCCCAAATGCCCAAAATCGGTCCGCTTCAACTCGAAACACAACGGCCCGTGCGAAATCGTCCATCGCTCCGGCAATTCATGTTGATCGGTCCAAATTCCCGTTTCGGTTTCGCGGCCGTCGAACCGCGCATCGGCCTGCGACCAAAGATTGGCATTTGCTCGTGGCAATGTCGCAACCGCCGGACAAGGCCGGTCGAGTGTGACCGACCCGAACCGCTCTAGCCGACGTCCGACTCCAAAATCCAGAAGCTGATATTGATCTGGCAAAAACATAAAACGCTTTATTTCCTTCGTTTTGCTGTTTTGCGATGCGGTCGATAACCGGCCGCTGGTTTCTCCTGCCCGCGATGCGATGGCTTTTTATCGCTTGCCGTGCATTTCGGCGGTCGCGAGGGGATCAAACATCGTGGACCGTCGCCCACAAGATCGAGACAGTCGGCTTGTTCGAGCGCCTCATGCACGTCGGCGTAATTTTCCGGTTTGAAGTATTGCAGCAGAGCCCGTTGCAGCCGTCGTTCGTGTCCACCGCGCGGCACGTAAACCGATTGGCCCGTCATCGGATCCAATCCGGTGTAATACATGCACGTCGAAATGTCCATGGGACTGGGGATGAAATCCTGCACTTTGTCGGGCTTCAGATTGTGCCGTTTTAAGTACAGCGCCAAGTTGATCATCTCCGGCAGATCGCAGCCCGGATGACCGGCGAGAAAATAAGGCACCAAAAATTCCTTCTTCCCCGCCGCCTTGGCTTCTTTCAAAAACTGCTGCGAAAAGGCTTCGTACTGTTCGATGGGCGTTTTGCGCATGCAGCGCAACACCTCGGGCTCGGTATGTTCCGGGGCAACTTTCAAGAGCCCTCCCGTATGATGCTTCGCGATTTCTGCAATAAACGCCGGGCTGCGCAACGCCAGATCCATACGAATGCCGGAGGCCACCCATGCCCTTTTCACGCCCGGCTGTTCCCGAACCTCCTTCAGCAGTTGCAGCAGCGGCCCATGATCGGTATTCAGCAGCGGGCAAATCGTTGGATACAAACAGCTAGACCGCCGGCACTTCTCGCGCATCTCCGGCTTTGTGCAGTTCATCGCGTACATATTGGCCGTCGGTCCGCCCAAATCGCTGATCGTGCCCGAAAAATCAGGCTGCTCCGCCATTCGATGAATTTCATCGAGAATCGACCGCCGGCTGCGGCTCTGGATGATCCGTCCCTCGTGAATCGTGATCGAACAGAACGCGCAACCACCGAAACAGCCGCGTACAATCTGGATCGAATCTTTCACGACCTCATACGCGGGAATCCGCTGTCGCCCATAGCTGGGATGCGGCCGCCGCGTAAACGGCAAATCATAGACGCGGTCCATCTCCTCTTGCGAAAGCGGCCAAGCCGGCGGATTCGCCACGACCGCCTCGCGCCCGCAATACTGCATCAACGGCCGCGCACTCGACGGATTGATCTCTTCGTGAATCATCCGCGTCATCGCCGCAAATGCCGCTTTGTCTGTCGAGACTTCTTCGTAGCTCGGCAGAAGCAAGGGAGCAGGAGATTTCTGATTTATGATTTCTGATTTATGATTTGTTGTCTCTGACCCCTGACCCCTGACCGCTGACCCCTCGTTGTCTGCCTCTCGTCCCTCGCTAGCACCGAGCCGATAAACGACGCCGCGAATATCGCGCAGCTCACGCACCGTCTGGCCGGCGGCAAGCCGCTTAACGATTTCTACCAACGGTCGCTCGCCCATGCCGTAAACCAGCAGATCGGCCTTGGCATCCAATAGAATCGAGCGACGCACCTTGTCGCTCCAGAAATCATAATGGGCAAGCCGCCGCAAACTGGCCTCGACGCCGCCGGCAATCACCGGCACGCCCTTATAGGCTTCACGCGCTCGTTGGCAGTAGGCCAGCGTCGCGCGATCCGGCCGCCGACCGATTTGGCCGCCGGGGCTATAGGCATCGTCGTTCCGCACCTTCCGATTGGCCGTGTAATGGTTCAACATCGAATCCATATTGCCGGCGCTAATGGCGAAACACAGCCGAGGCCGGCCGAACGTTCGCCAAGCGTCGCACGTGTGCCAGTCGGGCTGGCTGAGAATCGCGACGCGAAATCCTTCGGCCTCCAGCACACGCCCCAACAACGCCGCCGCGAAACTCGGATGATCGACATAGGCGTCGCCCGTCACGAAAACCACATCCACGGCATCCCATCCCCGCGCAGCCGCATCGGCCTGCGTCATCGGCAAAGGAGGCGAGTTGGTCGGTGGGTGATGTGCAGTGCTCATCAGACAAATGTTCGCTGGAATAGCGGGTTGATTCTAGGCGAACGGGTTGACGACGGTCACGGAATCATATTTCACACCCGATGAAAGATCTTCGCTATACAGGGTATGAACGCCTGCCTCGATACATGCCGCCAACAGCAGGCTGTCCCAGTGAGATAGGCTATAGCGAGAACCTAAATCAAGCGATTGACGGAGGGTTTCGGGCGTAGGCATTACACAGCGGAACATGGATTCCAGTTGCGCCAGATTTCCCAATATCTCTCGGCGATCGATTCGCCCTTCCTGTTCCCATCGCCTCATGCAACACAAAAACTCAACAGCTACTTGCCACGGCAATATGGTTTCCGTATCTGACTGGACAAGGCTGTCGAGAAGTGCGACCGCTTTGGTGCGTTTGTTCGGCTCATCCCGATCAACTAAATAGACAAGTACGTTCGTGTCAACGGCGTTCATGAAGTTCGTCCCGCGAATATCGTCGTCCGCCGGCATGGACAGGATGCTCCTCGCAAAATGCCTTCCATGATTGCCAACCCTCGCGCATCCGAGATTGCCAACTTTCCAGCGGTTCCACGGCCACTCGCACGCGACTTTGGTCTGGTAGATTGAGATTCTGGTCCAGCTTTAACATGCCGGCGACTACCGTTCCTAATGTTTCTGTTTTCATCGGGAATTCTCCGAAAAACACACCAATATAAGGATTATACCATGTTCCAATCGTAAGTCCACGCCCTGGGGAGACGGGGCAGACAATGCCGGCAATGGAAAGGAATGTCCACCCTGCCAAAAACGCCTATTGGGCATTCGTTGCTCCGTTCGCTATAATGCCGCCATGCCACAGCCGCGAATCCTTATTGTCCGACTCAGCGCCATCGGCGACGTCATCCAAAGTTTGCCGATCGCCTGCGCGCTGCGCGCACACTTTCCCGATGCTTTTCTGGCCTGGGCGGTCGAAGAACGGGCAGGCCAATTGTTGCAGGGACACAAGGCCCTCGACCAGCTCATCATGCTGCCGCGCGGCTGGCTCAAATCGCCCGGGGGCGTGTTGCGACTTCGCCGCCGGCTTCGAGATTTGCATTTCGATGTGGCCGTCGAAGCCCAAGGTCTGACCAAGGCGGCCATTCTCGCATGGCTTTCCGGCGCGCCGCGCCGCATTGGCTTCGGCGTTCCCTGGGGGCGCGAATTGAGCCGATGGTTCAACACGGAAACCGTCGATACCCCCGGCCCGCACATCGTCGAACGCAATTTGCAATTGCTGCGTCCGTTGGGAATCACCTCCCCGACCGCGCGATTTCTTGTGCCTGAAGATCCGATCAATCGTCAGGCTGCCGATGCGATCGTGCGCGAGGCCGGGATTGCGTCGGGCTTTGCCATCGTCAACGCCGGAGCGGGTTGGCCCTCCAAGCTTTGGCCCGCCGAACGATTTTCCGTCGTGGCCATTCATTTGGCCAACGCATGGAAATTGCCTACGATGGTGGTTTGGGCGGGGGCTGCCGAAAAGGAAATCGGCGAACGCATCGTCGCCGGCTCGCAAGGCTGCGCTCGATTGCTGCCGAAGACCTCGCTTGTCGAGTTGGCTTCCTTGGTTCGCCGCGCGAAATTGTTCATCAGTTCGGATACCGGCCCGTTGCACTTAGCCGCCGCGGTCGATACGCCCTGCGTCGGTCTCTACGGTCCTTGGCCGCGCGAAGTTCACGGTCCCTATGGCGCGCGGCATATTGCCCTGCAAAAAGCTCGTTTCGAGGGCTCCACGCGCGGACGCCGCACGGCCCCGCCGGAAATCATGGAGGCTATCACCGTGGCCGACGTTTGTGAAGCGTGTGACAAAATTTTATTGCAATAATTTTGAGAAATGGGATCATCCATGTTGTCGGAAGTATTTTGCGGAGCATTGAGCGGAATTTACGATGCGGCCAAGGGAAGGTTCCCGGCTGTGGTTCGGCTCGAAACCACGAACGCCTGCAATGCCCGCTGCACGATTTGTCCGCACCGAGATATGCAGCGATCCGTTGTTACGATGGATCAGGGAATCTATGCACGGCTGATCGACGAATGTGCCGCGGCCGGTTGCCGCGAAGTGCATCTGCACAATTTCGGCGAGCCGTTGCTCGATAAACATCTGGAAGATCGCATTGCGTATGCCAAACAAAAAGGTATCCGCCGCGTCAAGATATTCTGCAACGGTTCGCTGTTGACCAAGGATCGTGCTCGGCGATTGATCGAAGCGGGCTTGGATGAAATCAAAGTGAGTTTCGACGGCGCCGGTCGCGAAGAGTTCGAACGCATCCGCACTCCCCTAAAATTTGACGTCGTGGTGCAAAACATCCTTGACTTGGTCGAGACCCGAAATGCGATGAAATCGCCGCTCCGGGTCCACGTGGCCTGTTGCAGTACGACCGACAAGCAGGCCACGATGCAATCACTGGAGCGGACGGTCGATCGTTTTTCCTTCGGAAAGTTGCACAATTGGGGCGGGCAATCCGTCATCCGAAAGCGGTTGCGTAAACCTTGCTCGCGCCTTTGGAGAACGTTCACCGTCTTGGCCGACGGTCGTGTGTCGCTCTGCTGTCTCGACTACGACGGCCAACAAATCCTCGGCCGGATCGACGGCCATACCACGATCCGCGACGTATGGAGCGGGCCGCTCTACCAAAAAGTGCGCAATGCGCATCGAACTGCGAGTCAAAACGAAATCCCGCTCTGTGCGAATTGTACGAAAGCGTTTCTCTAGTGCCGCAATGACCGACCTTCGCGAAATCCTCCCTGACGCTGCATCGAGGCGATTGCTCCGCCGCAGGCTCATGGCTTGGTACGACCTCCACGCGCGCAAACTGCCTTGGCGGGGCGCCCATGATCCGTATGCCGTGTGGCTAAGCGAAATCATGCTGCAACAAACGCAGGTCGGCGCGGTCATCGGGTATTTCGAGCGATTCATGAAGGCATTGCCCAACGTGGAATCGCTCGCCAAGGCTGATGAACACGAAGTTTTGCGTTTGTGGGAAGGATTGGGTTATTACCGCCGTGCGCGACAACTGCACCAAGCGGCGAAAATCATCGCAACGGAGCATGGCGGCCGATTCCCCAGCGATCCGGAGGCCGTTCGCCGTTTGCCCGGCATCGGACGCTACACGGCCGGCGCGATATTATCGATTGCTTTCGATGCCCAAGAGCCGATCCTAGAGGCCAACACGCTGCGGCTGTTCGCGCGGCTGCTGGCCTATCCCGGCGATCCACGATCGACCGAAGGCCAGCGAATTCTTTGGGCAATGGCTGAAGCTGTATTGCCGCAACGTGATTGTGGACGATTTAACCAAGCTCTTATGGACCTAGGCAGCATGGTCTGCACGGTTCGTTCGCCGCAATGCGAGGCGTGCCCCTTGGCCATGCTTTGCCGAGCGAATCAGCAGGGCCGGCAACTCGAAATTCCGCTGCCCAAGGGAAAACGTGAGCTCGAGTCGGTGCGTGAAGCAGCCGTGGTGGTTCGCCGCAACGGCCGCGTCTTGTTATTGCGATGGCCCGAGGGCCGGCGCTGGGCCGGTCTCTGGGATTTCCCCCGATTTTCCGTTTCGGCCGGGCCCGGCCTCGTTGATCCGCGTGAACTTATCGAAAACGTGCAAGCCCTGACCGGCGTAACCATCTCGCCCGGTGTGTGCATCACGACATTCGCCCACGGCGTCACCCGATTCCGCATCACACTCGAATGTTTTGAGGGGGAATTTGTCTCGCAAAAGAAAACAAAAACGCAGCTTGAAATCCGCTGGACTTCGCCGTCGCAGTTCGAAGAATTTCCGTTGAACAGCACCGGCCGAAAACTGGCCAAGATTCTTCAGAAGCAGATAGCGCAGAAGCCTCGTAAGGTTCGGCGTAGAAAAGAAAACTGAAAGACTTTCCCATTCATCTGCCCAGCAGTTCATCCACCGCCGCGCCGATATCGGGATTGGCCATTAGCGTTTCGCCTACCAGCATGGCATGGACGCCGGCCGCTTCCAATCGTTTCACGTCCTCGCGGTTTCGGATGCCGCTTTCGCCCACAACGATTCGATCCGGCGGGATTTGCTGCCGCATCCGCATCGTGTGTTCCAAATCGGTATGGAAAGTGTGCAGGTCGCGATTGTTGATCCCCACCAGCCGCGTTCCGATGCGCAGCACCCGGGCAAGATTCTCCGGCTCGTATAATTCCACCAGTGCGGTCATGCCCAATTCGCGAATTGCTCGATAAAGCCGTTCAAGCTGCGGATCATCGAGACATTCGGCGATCAACAACACCGCGTCGGCTCCGGCGGCCCGGGCCTCGAACACTTGATACGTGTCGATCACAAAATCCTTGCGTAACAGCGGCAAACTGACCGCCGAGCGGATTTGTTGAAGATAACCAAGGCTGCCTTGAAAGAACTGCCGGTCGGTCAGCACGCTAATACACGAAGCCCCATGCTGCTCGTAAGTGCGGGCGATCCGCACCGGATCGAAATCCTCGCGGATCACGCCTTTGCTGGGGCTCGCCTTTTTCACCTCGGCGATCAGCCGAATCGGCGGCCCGGCCGAAAGTGCGGCGAAAAAATCTTTCGCCGGCGGAACATACGCGAGCTGTTTGCGCAGTGACTCCTCCGGCATGGCGGCTTTCGCTTGTGCCACTTCTTCCCGCTTTGTCGCAACGATTTTGTCGAGGATGGTAGGCATCTATTGTCGTGATTCAATCAGGTAAGTGTTTATTGGATTGCTTCCGACCCCGTGTGGATGTGCTTTTATTGGCATCTCTGGAAGTTGGATCGTTAGTTTTCATCCCGCTGTTGGTCATTGGGGGCTTATTTGCGTCATGTTCTCCAATCGATTTACCACAATCGGAGCAGAATCGTGCCGTCGCTGTGTTTGGCGCACCGCAATAGGGACATTTTTGCGTGGCCATGTCTTTTAGAAACTCTGGTGAATCTACATAGAAGCTCACAAGACGCCATTCTCCATCAACGCTCTTAAACTGTGCACGAATCGTACCCGAGCCTTTTTGGAACGAAGCGGAATAATTAACCGCCATGTAGCTATGGGCATTAAATTGACTAGCATTAAATTGCATCAGCGTCTTGGACTGGAGCGAACCTAGCCGTGCTTTTACCGCTAGGCCGATCTGCTCATATTTCTCTTTGGAGATTGCCTCTCTAAATTCAGGCGTTGTTTCCGTTAAATATGTTTTGCTGAAAGTGTCGTTGTCGATTGCGGCAAATAGTGCATCGATCTTTGGTGACAAAGCCACATCCGTGTTCTTGTACGCCAGGAAAAAAACTCCAGCGCAGGCGGCGATCAGAACCGCAAACAGGCCGATGCATGCCAGAATAATTGCGATAACGAGTGTCTTGGTCTTCATCCCCAAGCTCTTATCCTTAGTGTTTGAAATGCCGTCGGCCGGTGAAAATCATCGCGATGCCGAACTTGTTGCAGGCGGTGATCGAGGCTTCGTCGTTTTTCGAGCCGCCTGGTTGAATGACGGCCGTCACGCCGGCGGCGGCGGCCTTTTCGATCGAATCGGGGAAGGGGAAGAAGGCGTCGGAACCAAGCGAAGAGCCCCGTGACCGGTCGCCCGCCTTTTTGATGGCGATTTCTGTGGAGTCGACGCGGCTCATCTGGCCCGCGCCGGCGCCCAGCAACATGCGATCCTTGCAAAGTACGATGGCGTTGCTCTTCACGTGCCGCACCATCTCCCAGGCGAAGCGAAGGTCGTTCATCTCCTGTTCGGTCGGTTTCTTCTCGGTCACGACTTTCCAGATGTCCTCGGGGTCGGCCAACACGTCGGCCTCTTGCATCAGCGCGCCGCCGTGGAGATGGCGGAGCACCCATTGCGGTTGTGCACGTGCCATGTCGCCGACTTCGAGCAATCGCACGTTGGCCTTCCATTTCGGCTTCGTTGTCAGAATTTCCAAGGCAGCCGGATCGAAACGCGGGGCGACGATGGCCTCGACGAACAGGCCCGGGGCGGCCAATACCTCGGCCGATGCGGCATCGACGGTGCGGTTCAGACCAAGTACCGATCCAAACGCGCTCAACGGATCGCCGTCCATGGCACGTTGCAAAGCAGTCGCCAGCGTGTCGGCCACGGCAGCCCCGCAGGGGTTGTTATGCTTGAGGACAACCGCCGCCGGATCGGAAAATTGACGAACAATCGCCAGTGCGCTGTCGAGGTCGAGAAGATTGTTGTAGGAAAGCTCTTTCCCGTTGAGTTGCCGCGCCGCAACCACGCTTGCGCCGGTGCTCTCGGGCTTTGCATACACGGCCGCCTGCTGATGCGGATTCTCGCCGTACCGCAACACCGCCTTCCGCGTCAGCGATGTGGTGACTGTGCCCGGGAATGGACCCTCGGCGGTCATGCCCGCGAAGAATTCCGCAATGGCCCGGTCGTAGCGAGCCGTATGAGCGAAAGCCTCGCCCGCCAACCGACGTCGCATTTCCAACGTCGTTCCGCCATGTGTCGCTACTGCTTCGAGAATCTCCGAGTATTGCGACGCACTCGTGGCAATCGTCGTAAAAGCGTGGTTCTTTGATGCCGCACGCACCATCGTCGGACCGCCGATGTCGATCTGCTCGATCACTTCCTCGGGCGTAACGCCCTTGCGGGCAGCCGTCGCCTCAAAGGGGTACAAGTTCACCACCACCAACTCAAAGGTCAGAATGCCGTGCTTGGCCAGCGATTGCATGTCTTCCGGGTTGTCGTGTCGGCAAAGGATGCCGCCGTGGACCTTGGGATGCAAGGTTTTGAGCCGTCCGTCCATCATTTCCGGAAATCCGGTGTAGTCGGAAACGTCCCGAACCGGGATCCCCTCGCTTTCAAGATGCTTGCGGGTTCCGCCGGTGCTGTAAAGCTCGACGCCGGCCGCGACCAATCCGCGGGCAAAGTCGGCCAATCCCAGTTTGTCGCTAACACTAATAATCGCGCGTTGAAGGCGGGGGGTGTGCATGAAGATACCTTTCGAGAAAGAGTGTTCTACCCGAAGGTTTACGTGTTTAGACGCTCGGGGTCAAGGGCCCCAAACGGTTGGCAAGAAAAACTGCACAAACTAGGCAAATAAAAAAGAACGCTAATCACCGCTGATATTCACTGATAAACGAATCAGTGACCATCAGCGACAATTAGCGTTCCTGATTTGAAGCTATTTGTGGAGGAAACTTAGAAGGCACTAAAAGCCAGTATCATCCTTCTTACTCTTCTTGGCTTTGCCGGCCTTTGCTGCTTTGCCGGCCTTTGCTGCCTTGCCAGCCTTGCCCGAGTCGTCGTCACCTTGGCCAAACGGGTTCGAGGCTTCTTCGCCACCGGCGTCCTCGTCGTCAGCGTCTTTCTTCTTAGTGCTCTTCTTCGGCTGTGACGCCGGTTTATCCTTCGGCGCTACATGCTCCTTCTTCGCGGGCTTCTCGCCATCCGAGGCTGCTTTGGATGCTGCTCCGGCTTTTTCCTCCGGCTCCTCGGCTTGTTGGCGATTTTTGCCATGTGCAATCGGTTCGCGTTGTTCGATTTCATGGAGACACTGAATCAAGCCGGTTTCGTCGGCCAAGTAGATGCGATCGGTCAGATCATTCAGCAATTTGACCGTCGCGCCTTGGGTTGGCATCGAAGCAAGCCGGGCTCCGTTGGCCGCATTTACCACGACCAAGTTGCCGATTCGATCCGACGCATAAACACGTGTCTTGCTGGCGGCGACGAACTGCACGAGATTGGGGGTAAACCAGATTTCTTTCCCGGTCTTCACGGCCAAACAAAACATTCCGCCCAACTCGGTCGTCACATAAACGTGATCGTTGATGGCAACGGGCGATTCCACGATAGGTTCGCCCGCCGAAAATTGCCAACAGCGATCCCCGGTCTTCTCTTGAATGGCATGAACGAAGCCGTCGCGCGAGGCGGCGATCACCAGCCCGACATCGTTGGCGACTTTGGGATCGGGCGGCATATAGCAAGGCTGGCCGGCGATCATCGAACCTGTTTCCAGCCGAAATTTCAGCGTCAGCAGGTCTTCCGTTCGCCGATCCACATGGCCGATATTCAAGAAACCGCGATCGGTCGGCCAAACGATGAATTCATCCGTGGCGGTTTCGCGAGTCACCAACGGCTGCACCAAGGCGTGGCCGTAGGACTGGCAAAATAGCGGTGGAATCGGTTCCTGCGAAAAACGCACACTCTCGTGATGTCCCGGGTCTGATTTCGCCTTGTTGTCGGCTAGATTGTATTTTTTACCTTTCGCGGGAGCGTTTTTGGAATTTGGATCAGCTGCGGGTTGAAGGTGATAGGCCATGATCATGCCGGAAGTCATGGGGACATACACCCGCTTGGCGCTTAAGGCGGGGCCGGCACCCGGCGCGCCTTCGACCACCTTCTCATAAAGCAGATCGCCGTTGATCCGGTCGAGCACATACAAACGCGAACCGTTGATCACCGCCAACCAATCGTGGTTGACTCCCGGCGGAAAGCTCGGGTGATTGGGCTCGCCCACTTGCTTCGACCACACGGTTTTCCCGGTCTCCGCGTCGATGGCGTGAACGACCCCCGCGTCGGTTTGGGCATAGAGCATCCCGTCGTACAAAACCAGATCGCGAAGCCGCGCCCGCGAACGATCCAATTCCACTTGGGCAAACCAAGGGCGGGTCAGTCCATACTGCGAGGCCGTGGTCTCCGAGATTAATTCGTTCCGAGCGGCAGATACGGGGCTGGTCCACAAATACGCGGCCAGCAGCAGGAGATGTCCAAACAAAATGCGGCGCATCGTCTTGAATCCTCTAATGAAAAATCGGGTGCCGTTTTTCAGTGACTAATTCCGAAAGACCGTCTACGGTTACTGCGATTAGTGTCCTCGCCATAGCCATCAGCGGGAGCAAAGTTTTTGCAGTTGTAGAGCTTAAGCCTATATTACCAAGCCAACCTATCTATCATAACCAGGGCCATTCCAAGAATCACGCTAAAAACACCTATATTCTCATTGAAAATTGTTCTTTGAAGTGCCGGAAGCAACCCTAAGGTGGGGTGCTTCGCGGCGTTTTTCCTGGGATTGGCGAGCCCACCCCCTAGACTTGACGGCGCAGACTACCTACCATAAGGGGCTTGCTTGGTGAACGAATACGGTTGTCACTCTGAAATAGTGCGTCGGTTTTGGGTTCCTCAGCGCGTTCCCCCCAAGGTATACGCGCCGTGACGTGCTAATTCAGGATGGTATTGGTAGAAACCCTCTCATGGATCAGAAAAAACTGGGCGACGGCATCTCGATTCTTGCCCAGGACATCCTCGGCTACCTGAATTTTTCGTCCGGCGCGCCCGATCCCAGGTTTCTCAAAAATCTGGGCGAATTGTTCGGACGGATCGATGTTGCACGGACCAAAAAAGAACACACCTGGCAGCTTCTCGCCCAATTCCTGCGAACCGAACTCGAGGCCGCTCGCGGTTCCACGGATGCGTTCCGAGAAGTCGATCAGGCGGAGTCCGTGTTGCACTTGGTTTTCGACCTCGGACTACCTGCCTATCGAGAATTCCATCGCGATCTGCTTTTCCATCAAACGGATGTGGCCTTGTTCCAGCCGTTCTTTATCGGCCGCCTCTGCGAAGCGGTGCTGCAACAGGGCGGGCCGTGGCAAGAGTCCGACCGCATTATTCCCGCCGCCATTCATCTGCTGAACGATTTCATCGGCCATCGTCCGGTGGCCGTCTTGCGCACCGAACAAAAAATCCAGCCCTACGAGCATGAATGGGTGCGTCCCGTTCCGTTGTGGATTCGCGGGGCAGGTGTTGCTCCCGGGCCGTATCGCGAATTGGTCGAAAAGGCCATCGACATCATCGACGCCGCGGATCCCGCGATCTTGTTCGAGGCCACTTTTTTTCCCGAACAACTCGATGAACTCGCCTTCGATCCCAGGGCCTATGATTTCGACCACCCCGTCAATAAACGGCCGAATTATCTCTTCGGCCAATGGGACTTGAACAAGCTCGACAACGCGGGCCGATGCCGCCGGTTCGTGTTGCAGCAAACCACGCTCGAAGCCATGCTCGACCGCTTGAATCATCGCGGCCGATTGCCCTACAACCAAGTTTTGTTCGAGGAAGCGGCCGTTCTGGCGGGCACGATGTTGATGGGCGCCTGCGTCAGCGGCAATCGCCCCGACGCCCACGACTCGACCGTCACGTTGGCCACGCTGGTACAAAAAATCGCCCTCTATCGCGATGCGTTCTACGAGGAGCTGCTGCAACGGCTCGATGGTCCTCATGCCAAACGTCTGCGCACCGAGGCCGTGGCTTTGCGGCAGCCCTTCGGCGGCGCGCGGCAGCATTTCAACCATTATCTTGCAAGCCGCCGGGCCAGACAGTTGCAGCACGTTCATGTTGCCCAAGTTTTCGCGGCGATCGGATACAGCGAGTCGGCGGCGAAGCAAGCGGCCGTGGTGCCCGTGGCCTCGGCCCGCATGACCTGTGAAATGCGATGCCGATTATCGACCGCGCATTTGGCCGTCGAGCGGGGAAAACTGGCTCAAGCGGCCGCGGAATTGCCGCCGGTCGAGGATCTGCTCCACCGTGCGATCGAGTGCGGCGCGATGGTCGATCCGTGGAACATCCTTGGATTCGGCGGCCAATTCAGTCTTTTTCCCGCCATCGAAAACAGCATCCACGACCATCGCGTCGATGAATTGCTCGACATGATCGGCGATATTTTCGCACTCTATGTGCGGATTCACAAAGCGGCCGCGGCCGCCGGCGAGATGGTTTTGCAGCAATCGCTCTCCGAAGGCCTTGCCGACTTGGCCCGGTGGTGGGATAAATTCGCCGCCACGGAAATGGAAATCGAAGACGGCATCTCCGGCCATGCCACGCTCGAATCAGCCGAAGATGTGGCTGTTGCATTGAGGGCGTGGCATCAAGGCGGAGCCGAGGCCGGCGATCTTGCCTTCTGGCGGCAGCATGTCGAGCAGTTCCGCTCGCCCAAGGCCTACGCCATGGTGATCGAAACGTTGCTGGATCGTCGCGATCCCGTCGCGGCAATGGCCCTGCTGGTTCAATGGCTCAGTCAGGCCGACGAAATTCCCCTGGTCGAGGAAGACTACTCCTTCCACGACTTGGCCTTGTTGTGGATGGAAGATCTATGGCAGCCTGAAGAGACGAAGCCGGCCGTCGGCGTCGAACCATTGCCGGCTGCTCCGGCGTTGCCCCCGCAACGCACGGTTGAGCAGCGTTGGTCGCTGGCCTGCAAGTTTCTCGACTATATCGAAGCCAATGCGGAAGAGTATTGGCAAGTGCCGCATTTCGAAATGGCCGCCGAGGCGTTGGGCGACGATGGCTCGCAGGCCGAAGAGATGGAAGAAGAACCGGACGACGAAGACAACCTGTTCGGCGCGGCCTACGAACACGTCACGTTCCGCGACAGCGCCGACGACGGCATCGAAGGCGAGATGTTCGAGACCGGTGAAAGTCCCACCGATTTCGAATTGGTCGGCGAGGCCGAGCGAATCGTCAACCGGCTGAATTTCCTGACCGCGATGGCGCAACTATGGAAACTCTGCGCCACGGCCGCCGCTTCCCACGATGCCTCTGAGCGTGACGATGTACTGGCCGGCTGGCTCAACCAGGCGTCTGAAAACCGCCGCCAATTGCTTGACCTTCTTGCTTCGGTGCATCGCTATCGGATTACGCCGCCGCGCGGCACCCACGAATCGCTGGTCGAATACGATCAACGCCGCAGTTTGAAAGAGACGCTGCTCGAGGAAATCATCGAAGCATGTGTTGAAACGACCGATGCCGAATACATGATTCGGGCGTCGATGGTCCGTGCGCCCGAATCGGCTGAGACCGATCCTTGGGTACGTCAGGCCGGCGAAGTGTTGACGGCCCTCTCGCGCAGCGATGCGGCCCATGTTCGCAAAGCCTGGCCCGAGCTGCTGCAATTGCTTGAAAAACAGCCGCTGCTCTATGTGGCCCTTGGACGCGGCGGCAACCCGCAGCGGATCGTCGCCTCGCGCGGCATCCAATACGTTTTGCGGCGTTTGCTCAGTTGCTTGCCCCGGCTCGGCCTGCTGACCGAGACTTGTCAACTGTTGGAGACGGCCCAACGCATGGAGGCCCAGCATCCCGCCGGACCGGGCGCGATCACCGAATTCGACCGCGTTTTCGAAATTGGATGCAAAGCCATTACGCATTGCCTGGTCTCCTCGTCCGCCGAGTGGAATCATACCTTGCGCCGGGCCGACGGTCTGCTGATCGACTGCATGGAGCGCGTCGTCGAGATGCTGTTGCGTTGCTGGCTGATGCACAGTCACGGCGTCCGGCTCTCCGTGCTCGAAACCGTCAGCGACCCGCGCAGTTGGCAAACGCTTAAGCAATTCATCGAACGTTACGGCGGCGATTTGTTCACGCAACGGTTCATGAACCTCGGAAATCTTCGCGGCATCTTGCACCAAGGCGTGCGCGAGTTTCTCGAAACGCTTAAGGAAGAGCCCGACGCGGATGAAGAGTTTCGGCTGATTGCCGAATTGGATGTCGCCATCCCCCTGGACGAAGCGTCGCACTGGTTGGGGATCGCCATCGAAGCCGTCGTTGAAAACTACGGCGAATACATCGACTACAACAGCATCACGACGCAGTCGGATCGCGGCGACATGCTCTACACGTTGCTCGATTTCCTGCGTCTCCGGGCGAACTACGACCGGTTGGCCTGGAACCTGCGTCCGGTGGTCCTGGCTCACGAAGTCCTCGTGCGTTGCGGCCGCGAAGACGCCGCCAAGATTTGGCGCGACGCGGTGACCGAGCGGACTGCGCCGATTGCCGAGGAGCACATGAGCCGTTTCGAGCGGCTGTGCAAAAAGTACGGAATGCGGCTTCCCAGCATTGCCGAACATTTAAGCGAGCGTTTCATTCGTCCGTTGGAGATCGACCGGCTATGTGCGATGGTGCGTCCCGCGGTTGACGAAGTGCGCGACGGCCGCCCGCCGGAAAAGATCCGCCAGCTCGAAAAGCAAATTGCGCTGTTCACCGAGGAGCCCGCCGGCGCCGGCTTCGAGTTGCCCAGTTGGCTCGACGCTCTGGAACGCGAGATGGAGCGCGTCCAATGGCGTCAGGAAAGCGACGAAGAAGAATCGTTCGATCCCCTCATCCGCATCCCCCAAACCAAATTATCCAAAGCCGAAGTCGAGCGTCAGATCAAGCAAATGCTTGGCGAAGTTGAGGAATAGTATTGGGCCGTAGATAAAATGGTTGGAACAGTTCGCCCGTATGCGACTCTGTCGTAAAGGGTTGAGATATTCACCATTACGCAAGGAAGATCCAGCGTGAGGAGCGAAAATATGGCATCGGTTTTTCGTTGGGTTGTGCTGCCGGTGTTGGTTGTTGCAACGGTCGCAATGGCGGCGAAGGCGGAAGATGCTAAGAGCGAGAAGGCATCGGGGGAAAAGGGATCGGCAGCGGCTGTGCAGAAGCCGGCGGTGCGGGTGACGATCTCGAAAGAGACGACTTATATTACGGAGCCGTTGCGGCCGGATGGGTATCCCGACTACGTTGCCGCGTTGAATCAACGAGCGAGCAAAGGCGTAACGCCTGAGAACAATGCCGCGGTGCTGTTTTGGAAAGCGATGGGGCCGAGCGATATTGACGAGAAGGATCGCAAAAAATACTTCGAGATGCTTGGGATGGAGCTCCTGCCGGAGAAAGGCGATTACTTTATCGATTACGATGACTTTCTTAAGAAGAAGCAGGGCGAGAGACCCTCGTCGGTTGTTCCGCCGAGCGATGGCTGCGATCCGTTGCAGGATCAGTACACAACAGCCCAAGAGCGGCCGTGGTCAAAGGAAGAATTTCCGGAGGTTTACGAGTGGTTGAAGGTTAACGAGAAACCATTGGCGGTGTTGATTGAAGCGTCGAAACGGCCGCGATGTTATGATCCGATGATTAGGGACGCTGTGATTGATATTCCGCTAATGAGGTTACTACAACATAGGGACACCTGCCGAGCATTCGTTGCCCGAGCTATGCTGCGATTACATGAGGGCGAGGTCGATCAGGCGTGGGGAGATTTGTTGACTTGCAATCGATTTGCAAGGCAGGTTCACGAGAGCCAACTGATCATTGATGCTTTGGTTGCCATAACTATCGACGGAATGGCGATTCCCAAGGATCAGGTGTTAATACAACATGCCAAACTCTCGGCAAAGCAGATTAAGGATATGCAAAGCGATTTGGGGAAATTACCGCCATTGCCTAAGGTGGTTGATGCTATTGGTGTGAGTGAACGATTTATGTATCTCGACTTAGTGATGTTGATGGCGAGGAACGGACTTAGTGAATTCAAAAGACTGGTCCAACTCAGAGGCGATAATTCTAGAAAAACTGTTGAATCGTGCGTAGATTCCATAGGCAATGTTGTGATCGAGTGGGATATTGTTCTTCGCAAGGGTAACATTTGGTATGACCGGCTGACCGACACGCTTCGCATTCCAGTCCGGACCAAGCGAATGGCATCGATGAAGATTTTCAATAGTGATCTTAATAGGATGATAGACTCAACTAAAGACTGGAAGTCTTTGGTTTTCTCGATGCTCGGCAGCCCATCGAAAGCGATTTCCGAGCGCGTTGGCGGAGTGATTTTGATGTTCGTTTTGCCCGGCATCCATGCATGCGTCGATGCTGAGGATCGAGCGACCATGAATTTTGAACTCAACAAGCTGGCTTTCGCTTTGGCCGCGTATCGCGTCGATCGTGGATCGTATCCAGCAAAGCTGGAGGAGTTGAAGCCGAAGTATGTGGCGGAGGTGCCGAAGGATATTTTTGCAAACGATGGTCCGCTGCATTACGAGGTGAAAGACGGTGGGTATTTGCTTTACAGCGTTGGCGTCAACGGCCGGGATGACGGCGGCAAACGCATCGAGGATTGCGACGCAGAGAAGCCGGAAGGTTGGGATGATTTGGTCGTGCGGATGAAGGGAAAGTAGGGTGCGTCCGCGACGCACCGAGATAATGTGCATAGAGGGAATGCAATGAATGGTGCGTCGCGGACGTATCCTACGCGAGGTGGTGTGTCACAGACGCGTCCTATGAAAATAAGAATGGGTGCCGTGCCCACGACAATTGCGAGCACGGCACCCAATATTCTTCGATAGACGAAAAACGCTTAGAACCGGAATTCGGAGCCGACGTTCACGCCTTGCGCCCAGAAGCTGGTTTCGTTCCCGGTGTAGCGAGGGAACCATGTGCCGGTTTGTCCGGTGCCCGGCCAGTTGCGGGTATCGACGTTCAAGTCGATCTGATCGCCGGATCGCAAGACGGAACCCCAGTAGAGGACGTTGTAGCCGATATAGGTCCGCCAATGGCGGTTGACCTGATAGCCCACTTCCAGGCCCAACTGCGGGATCATGGCGAAGGAGTCGCGCTGATAAGTACCTATGTTGGTGTTTTCCGTGGCGAGAATGCCGGAGTGAATAGGCTCGGGCAACGCCGAAGATTGGTATTCGCCGCCGATGGTGACGGTCTGATGGTTGTTGCCCACGGCGATTTTGGTCAGAATTTCAAACGACCACCGGCCGCGATATAGTTGAGTTCGCAGACCGACTTCACTGCCGTAGAAATCGTTGCTGGCGTTG